>CAZTDR010000044.1:0-21840 GCA_964612855.1 uncultured Coxiellaceae bacterium | reverse complement strand
AAACCCCACAAAGTTCGAATAAACATCTAATAAATTTTTCCCATCAAAAAATAAAAGAGACGGGCAAAATTACGCTTAATACGGGATTCAGTATCGCGATTTTGCCGTACGCCATAAACCATGTCATAGCCTGTGCCCCACTCTGCCAGAAACTTCGGCAAAACATCGAGGGGATGTTGAAAATCGGCGTCCATTAAAATCGTAACATCACCTGAACAATGCTCAAGACCAGCGGTTAATGCGGTTTCTTTGCCGAAATTGCGGGAAAAACCCAATAGTTTAATATTTAATTCTTTAGGAAAGCTCATGATCTTTGCAATCGTGTCATCTTTGCTGCCATCATCAACGACAATGATTTCAAATTGATTTGTCATCTTACTTAAGCAGTCTGCGAGCTGAGGAAAAAAAGTGTCTGCGTTAGCTTGTTCGTTATACACAGGAACGACGCAGGAGATAAAAACAGTTTTGTCTTGAATCAGTTTTATTCGAGAAAAGGGTGTCATAAGAGTCTGTCTTTAGAAATGATTAGCAAATCTTACCGGGATTGAGGATATCTTGAAAGCCTTCATTCTCTTTCTCTACCTCTCTGCCTAAAAAATATAAGCAACTATAGTCCTTCAGATAATTATCTGAAGAACTATATGGGTGTTTCAAAACTGATTTTTCCATTCTCGTAAAGCCTGAAAAACCTCTTCTGGTGTAGCTAAAGGATGTTTAACGTGTTTTTCTACTCCCTCTTTAATCACAAGCTCATCACACCGCAAAAAAGGATTCATTTTTTTCTCATCTGCTAATGTAGATGGTAATGAAGGTTTTCCTTCTGCCAATCCTTGCGTAACGGATAGTATTTTTTCATGAATGGCCGTATTGTTTGGCTCAACCTGCTCTGCAAAACGTAAATTTTGTAAGGTATACTCGTGCCCGCAATACATTTTTGTTGCGCTATCTAATCGCTTTAATTTCATCAAGGAATGGTACATTTGAGGATAGGTCCCCTCAAATACACGGCCGCAACCTGCACTAAATAAGGTATCCCCACAAAAAACCATTTCCTCATTATAAAAAGCAATATGATCCAATGTGTGGCCTGGAATATTCAGCACAGAAAAAAGCTGTTCGCCACACCGCACTTCATCCCCTTCTTGCAAAAAATGCGTAACCTGCGGCACTTGACTCATTACACCGCCATACACCGGGATATCTGGCCATTCCATGACCAAGCCCGCGATACCGCCGGTATGATCTGCATGATGATGTGTGACTAAAATACCACCGAGTTGTAATTGATTTTGCAATAAAAACTGTTTCACTGGCAACGCATCACCTGGATCCACTACCCAAACCGTTTTATCGATTAACAGCCAAATATAATTATCTTTAAAAGCACGAATGGGTAAAATTTTCGTCATCGAGAATGCCGTAATCGGATAATGCAAATAATTAATATAAATGGACAGATGATATCCATCCACAACCAAGTTCCTGCATTCCCGCTGGAAAAATTATGCTGGATAATCATTTGGTAAAGGTGTCCTGCTGCATCACCCCACAACCAACACGTAATACCCACTACGTTAGCAACCCGAAAGCCAAAGCTCGCCTGAAAAGCCAATAATGCCACTAAACCAAATCCCAAATTTGCCATGGCGACTTCATATTGAAATGGACTATTTTGCCAACCAATCGTTGCTGCCGTGAAGTCAGGAAAGAAAGCATGCAAAGCAAATCCATATAAGCCACCGATCCCTAACGGTAATAACGTCACCCAACTATAGAGACTTTCAGATAATTTAACCCGGCGCATAAATATCGTTTTTTGTAGAAAAACTAAAATTAAGGCAAGAATAAATAATGCGAAACTAAAATGACTTAAGATCCACGCAACCCCATTCATTAACATATACACTAAACTCCTTTGGTTTTATTTTCGCATTGACTACTGACTTTTTTGAGTAAAAACATCATTCTTATCAAACAATCCTCTGTCGTCAAGCTCTGCAGGGTACAAAAAAACCAAAAACGTCGTCCGGCGGCTTGTCCGGCATTGTTGAATAAATAATAAAATGGCACCGTAGGGGCATGGCGCGCCATGCCCGGCGGCTTCAGCGAGATATGCAGCACGGGCACGGCACGCCGTGCCCCTACAAAAATAGATTTACCCAACTTTTCCGCCAACAATGGGCATCTTCATAAACCAAAAATACTTTACTTATTTAATCCAGCTATGCCAACATGAATAATCATTACACTGGAAAAGGAGTTTCCAATGAGACACGTGTTTAAAAATAACACCCTCGAAGAACGCGCTCAAGAAAAGGATTGGGCTTCTTTTATTTCCCCTGATAAAAGCTTAGAAACGCTGAAAGATCCGGCTGAAAAACATCAGTTTGCACAAGGTGTCCATGGCGACTTTCTTTCCTTTCGTGGTAAAAATCCCCGTTTTGACGCTGTCCTCGATCAAATTAATGCATTACGTCATACCATGAGCTATGTGGAACAATGCACTGAAAAATATTATTTTGAATCCTTCCAAGTCCTGGAACAAAATCTTGATAAAATAGAGCGCGTAGTTGAACTCGGCATTTTTCAAGGAGGCACCACCGCTTTTTTTGCTGGCTGTTTAAGAAACACCAACATTTCGATGGATTTAATTGATGGCGATAAACGCTTTTTGGAATTTACTTATGAACGCATTCGCCGCACTTTTCCTGAAGTCGCACCTCGTATTCGATTATTTTATGGCACCATGCCTGATTATGTGAAAAAAGTCATGCTCGTTGAACCTCCCGTTAAGTCACTGGTTCATCATGATGCATCGCATTGTTTTAATGAAGTGTTACAAGATCTGGTTTCTTTATATTTTGTGAGGGATCGTATTCAAGGATTGATGATTCAGGATACTAACTTACGTGCAAATAATGTGAAAGGTTATTTGTTCGTCGATGCAGCGCTCTATGCTACGTTCGGTGATCGTATGCAATATTTAGAAATCGGTGAAAAACATGCTGAATATAGTAAAGTCAGCAAAGATAATGTGTGGCACGGTTTTTTCACACCGCAACATGCAGAAGGGATGTATATTCCTTTTTATGAAGGATTGTTTCGTTATCCCCATCCCAATAGTCAGTTTGACGATGTGTTCATGGTGACTTAATTTTAGGGCGCTTGGTGGGCAAGGCGCAGCGTGCCCACCAACTATAGTCCTTCAGATAATTATATCACTACTAAACCACAGCCGAAGCTTCCTCACTCTTCTCAACCGCGGGAAGAAATGCCTGCAACAAATCCTTTAACAGCACCGATAATATCTCGGTCATGATTAAAAAATCTGCGTCAAATTGTTGCTGCCGCGTTTCTGCTTCCATCTCATTTGCTTCGGCAATCACTTGGTCTTCGAAGCGAATACTTTGTAAGGAAAAATTATCGACCAATACGAACTTAATATGATCTTGCCAACATAATGCAAGCTGCTTAGCTTCATACCCTTCTTTGATAAAAGACTGAATGCCATTAGCAAATAAATCCTGTTGCTGGCAACGCACAACGCGATTTTGTTGATTGGGATCTTGCAGTTTACAGGCTTTCTCAATGGAGAAAGCTTTCGGATAATTTTGATTTTTTAGCCAATACGTGATTGCCGGAGCTAACTTTTTCAAATCAAAAGCATGGACTTTTTCTGTGACACATTTTTTGAAAAGCGAAAGAAACTGCTCTGTCTTTTTTTCATGCGTCGACCCTATTACCAGCCATTGATTCCGTGTATCAATATAAGCGTATAAGCGTGTAAATTTGCTGAATGCACGTGGCAACAGTGTCAGGGTGACTTCATCTTTCAATGACAATTTTTGTTTTTGATAAACCTTACGTCCTTCGGTTGCCTCAATGTGCTTGATCTTATCCATGACTTCTTGCCGCACCACGGAAGCCGGTAGAATTTTTTCTTCAATCTGCAAGCAAAGCATGATGCAACCATTGCCAGCTCTGGCCAATGGGGCGCCGTCCTCATCCACTGGCGATACCCAGCCCATGCTAAGTGGCATCGATGGCAAACAAGATGTAAAAGCAAGAGGAGTTAATTTTTCAATGAGTTGCTCGGTGGACAATCGTAAGGCATCTGTTAACTGGAATAATTGTACTTGTTTAAACCACATAGTGATGTCCTTAATCTTTAAAAATTGGGAGGCATTATAACGCCTCTCAGTAAGATGTGATACTATCAATCCTGTTTTATAAGGTTGGCAAACAAATAAATGTAGGGTGGATTAGGTGCGCTTTTTTGCACCGTAATCCACCAAATTGGCCGAAAAGCTAAGATTACAACGAACACGAGTAACGTCTAGGGTCTGTTGACAATTCGTTTGCCCGGTTTAAAAAGCGGGGAATCGAGATAAAATTTTCGCAAATGTGAGGCGAATAGCACCGCTATTTAACGAGCATTTGCGAAAATTTTAGCCGATTCTACCGCTTTTTAAACCGGGCAAACGAATTATCAACAGACCCTATTAAAGAGGCAACTCAACCATGCAATGGCAAAGGATTGTCAGTATTTTTACCCTCCTATTTTCCGCCGCTGTTTTCGCCGGAAAATATGATTACCATTTAATAACACAAAAAAGCTTACCTCATCAGCTAGGCACGTTCCAAGAACTCGAATTAAATACAGCAGATAATCAAACCGTCACACTCTATACCGCATTATTAACTAACCACTATCACGCAGCGCTGCATCAACATGAAAGTAAAAATCAATTTTTTGCAGATTATCTTGATGATTTAAGTCATCAACACGATTTTGTCCTTGCTATCAATGGAGGCTTTTATCGAGAAGATTTTACACCTGCAGGCTTGTTTCTTTACCAAGGAAAAACCATTAACCCCGCTTCTTCCAGCTCATTTCTTAACGCTTGCCTTACCATTAATAATCAAAATAAGATTTCTCTCGAAACAAAGCTACAAGAATGCAAAAAAGCGCATAACGCCATGCAAGCAGGCCCCTTATTGATACAATCCGGTCAAAAAAGCGATCGTTTATCCATCATGCAAAAAAAATCCAAGTCCATGGAAATTTTTTTCAACCCACATAGACGCACAGTGTTAGCATTAACCAATGACAATCGTCTGTTAATTATAATTACTTCCCCCATTGCTTTACTGGATCTAGCCGATTTTTTACAAAAACAGGCCGATGCATTTGGGGTGAAAAAAATTAAAACGGCAATTAATTTGGATGGTGGATCGTCTACCGGGATGTATATTCGATTTGCAGACGAACCGTTTTATTCTCATGAATTAAAGCATGTGAAGACGTTTATTTTTATTAAATAATTTCGGCAGATAAAATTAAGGAATGCTATGTTAAAAACTCAAAGTTTATCGCCCGCTGCGTTACGCATCATTCGTGATAAATCGACTGAATATCCTTTTTCGGGTGAATACAATAATAAAGAAGAGCCTGGCACTTATTTATGTCGGCAATGCGGTTTAGCGCTATTTCGCTCACAAACTAAATTTCACTCAGGCTGCGGTTGGCCCAGTTTTGATGAAGAAATTGCAGACACAGTCAAACGCACACTGGATGCGGATGGCCATCGCATCGAAATCACCTGTAGGCGATGTGATGCACACTTGGGGCATGCTTTTGAAGGTGAAGGGTTTACTGAAAAAAATCTTCGTCATTGCGTAAATTCAGTGAGCCTTGAATTTGTCCCGAACTCTTCTGTTATCGATACAGAAGAAGCCATTTTTGCAGCAGGCTGTTTTTGGGGAGTGGAAGCGCTTTTTAAAAAATTAACTGGCGTGTTAAAAACGGAAGTGGGTTATACCGGCGGAAAAAACCCGTATCCAACTTATGAACAAATTTGTAACGGCTCAACCGGGCATTTTGAAGCAATCCGAATTATTTATGATCCCACTCAAATTACATTTTGCGATGTCGTGAAATATTTTTTTGAAATTCATGATCCAACTCAATCCAATGGACAAGGACCAGATCTAGGTCAACAATATTTGAGTGTGATTTTTTATTATGATCAGGCACAAAAAAAAGTAGCAGAAATAGTGAAATCTCAGTTGGAAAAAATGGGGTTATCTATTGCAACGCAAATTTTACCTGTTACGACATTTTGGCCCGCAGAAGAATATCATCAAAATTATTATGAAAAAACTGGTAAACAACCTTATTGTCATCATTATGTTAAACGGTTTTGACTTCTCTAACCTCGCTTTCTCCAGAGGGCGAGAAGCAATAGTAGAAGCCAAATAATTCAACTAGCTACATCCATCAAAAAACCACCTCAGCACAAATGATATAATATCTTATTAGCCTGATTCTAGCTGGAGCATCCTATGACAGCGCTTAAATCAGCTGCAATGTTAACGCTTATTTTCATTCTTTTGAGCTGTGCAACGCCCTACAAACGCGCTGGATTTGGTGACGATGGCTGGATGGGGGGCTTTATTTCTACACGCATCGATGCTAATACTTATATTATTTCGTTTCGTGGAAATTCGTCTACCTCATATCAATTGGCACAAAATTATGTCATGTATCGTGCGGCTGAAATCACCATCAATGCAGGTTATGATTATTTTCTTGTAACCAATTCCAGTAGAATGCCGCCCGAAAATAATCAACATAGTTATTATCAAATTCCTTGTGTGACTTGTCATTCCAATGCAGCTGTGATTGCTATTAAAACATTTAACGGCAGTGTACCGATTGGATTAGCCAATGCGTACGATGCAAAAGAAATTATTACGCATGTGGGACCGATTGCTTATTAAGCCGAGGTTAGTTTTGGATTTTTTCCGATTTTAATTAAGAAGATAATTCCAATTGTCGCAAATAAAACAATGGCAGCGATGCGATAAGTGCTTAAATAGGCCATAAAATTGGCTTGGACACTGAGTGTGTGGCCTAATTTTGCGAGTGTATGAGGGTCTTGCAAAGAAAGATGTTGTGCAGATAACCAATGTTGTAAATGCGGATTCGCTTGTTGAATATTACTCCCTAAATGATTCCAGTTGCGTTGGGTATCACGGTCTAAATAAGTCGTCATTAATGAAATTCCGATTGCATTACCCAGACTTCGACCAAAACTAAATAGCCCACTCGCCTCTGCTGCCGAACTTTTTGGCAAAGTGGAATAAATAAGATTACTTAATGGCATAAAGAATGCGCCGATACCCAATCCTTGGACAAAACCCAGTAAAGTAATATAGCGAATTCCCACCTCTAAACTCAAATGGCTCATCAACCAAATCGTATAAGCACTCAAAACTAATCCAAAAATGATTAATAACCGTGGATCGACTTGTTTCATTAATAAACGTGATGCAATCACCATCATAATTGCAGCTGCAACACCCCGAGGTGCCATACTCAAACCGGTCAAATCTGAGGTATAACCAAATAAAGTTTCCAACATTTGCGGCAAAATAGTAATGCTGCCAAAAAACGACATGGCAAATAATGTCATGACAATCACACCTGTCGCAAAATTACGATCTTGAAAAAGGCGAAAATCAATAATGCTATTTTTATTTTTTAACCCATTCCTAATAAAAATAGCTAGGCTAATCATAAACGTGAGACCTAATACGCGAATTAAACCCGAATCAAACCATCCATCAATTTCCCCGCGATCCAAAAAAAGTTGCAAAGAGCCGACCCAGAGCAGCAAAAAGATCATGCCGAACCAATCCGTGCTTTGTTCTTTTTTGATGATGGATGCTTTAATAAACGTCGTCACCAGGAAAAAATTAAGCAAGCAAACAGGCACATTGATATAAAAAATCCAGCGCCAATTGAGTGTTTCTGTAATATAACCACCTAATGTGGGACCCAAAATGGGAGCCGCCATCACACCCACTCCCCAAATCGCCATGACTTTGGGTTGATCAGCGGGAGGAAATGTATCACGTAAAATAAATTGTGAAAGTGGCACGAGTGAAGCACCAAACAGCCCTTGCAACAACCGAAAAAATACTATTTGTGTTAAATTAATGGATAAGCCACAAAAAATGGAAGCAAATAAAAATCCAGCAATGTTAATTAACAATAAATTTTTACTGCCCAGTCGGTTCACCAAATATCCTGTGAGTGGCATTAACATACCTGCAGCCACGATGTAGGATGTTAATACCCAGCTAATCTGATCACGATCCGCGCCTAACGAACCCATCATGTGCGGCAAGGAAACTGTCACAATGGTAGTGTCGAGAATCTCCATCACCGTCGATAACATAACTGCAGCAATGATGTACCAACGATGTGGATTTAATTCTGTTGTATTCATACATGCGTCGCATCAATAGTCACACTGGCGGTAGAACCTGCGCGCAAAGGAAAGTGAGTTGCGACTCCTTCTTTGAACAGAATTTTGACTGGAAAACGCTGGGTCACTTTGATCCAATTACCACTCGCATTTTCGGGCGGCAGAAGTGAAAAAACGGAACCACTCGCCGAACTGATTGCATCAACCACACCATAAAAAGCATGATGAGGAAACATATCTAATATAATTTTTACGGGTTGCCCTGCACGTATACGCGCAATTTGGGTTTCTTTGAAATTCGCATCTACCCAAAAATCATTTTCGATTACGATCATAAACAATGTCGTGTCTGCCATAACGTGATTACCCGGCCGTAAAAGAAATTGGGTTACCACGCCTGCGGCTGGCGCCATAATTTTGGTATGATCTAAATCCAATTTTGCTTGTGCTAATTGTGCTTGTCCCGCAACTAAATCAGCTTTCGCACTATCCAATTGAGATTGAATTTGGTCCCCTGCTGCTTTTGATGCCTGCTCCATCCGCACAAGACGCAAAATGCGTTCTGCATTTTGTTCGGCTAACAAAAGAGTAGCTTGTTTGGCAGCTACATTGGCTTGCGCTTTATCGACGGCAATCTGAAAAGATAAAGGATCAATGGTAAAAAGCAGTTGACCTTTTTGCACAGCTTGATGATCTTTGACTAAGATGCTAGCCACCGGTCCCGTCACTTGGGCCGCAACATGAATTGTTCCTGCTTGTACGTAGGCGTCATCGGTACTGGGGTGCCGATCAAAATAATGCATAATGGCGCAAAGTATAATTAACCCAAAAAAAAGAGAACCGCTCCAAATAAGAATTTTTTTTCGGGTGAGATTAAGTTTCATTTATTCTTCCTCGTTATGTGTTTCAATGTAGGAGACAAAAATTTAATTCTTTATAAATTACCGGAATTGTAGGGGCGGACACATGAGTCCGCCCCTACTGTTTTGTCTCTTGCAAAGCAGTTATTTATTTTTTGACTTTGTAATAATATCAAATTGAACTTTCACATCATCTTTCACTTCATCCGCTTTTGCCCATTCGCCCTGCCCCACATCAAACGATAACCGTTTCAAAGTTACAGAACCTTTCGCATGTGCTTTGGTGGGTGAATACTCTAACATGGTAAAATCAAGGACAATAGGCATAGCTTTATCGCGTATTGTCAACGTGCCTTTTGCCTGATAGCTATTTTCACCTGTTTTACTAAAATCTGTCGCCTTGAAAATCGCTTCTGGAAATACCGTGACATTAAACCATTCTGCGGTTTTTAACGTATTTGCAACATCTTCATAATCTGTGATAACAGAATTCATATCGACTACCATGCGTAGATGACTGGCTTTTAAATTCGCTGGATCAAAATAAATTTCGCCGCCAAAATTTTTAAACTTACCTGTCACGGGCGCATTGTTTTGCGTCGCGGTAAAAGTCAGCGAACTTTCTGCGGGTAAAATTTGCCAATTTATAACCGCAGCAAAAAGTGTGGATGAAACGAATAGTGTCATACTGAATAAAAATAATCGGCAGAAAAATTTCATGGCAACATTCCTTTTAAGACATTATCTTTGCGAATAAAATGGTGTTCTAATGCAGCACCTGTATGCAAACAAATAGTTGCAATTAATCCATAGCCTACCCACTGATGTAGTTGAGTGACGATTTTTTGTAAGCTGGGATCAGCCGACACTAAATCAGGCAGCGTAAACCAACCAAAAAAAGACACCGGCAAACTGGCTGCGGAGGTAATCAACCAACCCGTCAAAGGCATGGCAAACATAAAACCGTAAAAAGCCCAATGCACAGCAGTAGCTGCCCATTTTTGCCAAACGGGGATCGTTTCTGGTAATAGCGGGACCCTATTGGTTAAGCGCCAGCCCAAACGCAAACTGGCGAGTGCCAAAATCAACATGCCATATTCTTTATGCCACCCAAATAATTTTAGTTTCTGCAAACTAATAGGAAGGCCCACCATATATAAGCCTTCTGCTAACAGGCCAATAATGATAATGGCTATTCCCCAATGCAATAAAATAGCCACTATTCCATAATGATGTAATGTATTTTTGATAGTCATTTAGTTTTTATTCGCTTCGGCTTCAATTTCAATTTTAACTTCGTCACCTAAACCCGGGAGATGTGAATCAATACCGAAATCAGACCGTTTTAATTTCGTCGTAGCAGAAAAACCAGCCGTTTTTTTATGTGTGATTGGACTCATGCCTAACTTATTTAATTTAACATCTAATATAATAGGCTTTGTAACGCCATGTACGGTTAAGTTGCCAAAGACTTTCGCGGTATCTTTGCCCATTATTTTAATTTTATCACTTACAAACGTCGCAGTTGGATATTTTGCAGTATCAAAAAAATCAGCGCTTCTTAAATGCTCATCCAATTTGGCAATACCGGTATCTACGGTGGCAGTTTGGATCGTTACCTCGACACGACTATTTTGTGGATTCGTTTCATCTAGCATCAATGTTCCATTTGCTAACCATTTACCCGAAGGATTGGAAAAACCAAAATGATTAATATGAAAAAGCACATACGTATGACCCGAATCCAGTTTATACGTCTCTGCGGCTGCGGCACCTTGCATTACCGAGAATGAACAAATAAGACCGAATAGTAAGCTAATAAGTATTTTTTTCATTAAAGTCCCTCTTAATTAATTAAATTAAAAAAATAATGCTGAATAATTAAGTGCGTAGGGGCACGGCGTGCCGTGCCCTGGCGGCGTCTCGGGCACGGCACACCGTGTTCCTACGCCAATATCTTCCGATAGCTATTTAGACAATCGTAAATACTGTATGCTATTTGCTATTCAAAAAACTACGGATAAATTTATGTCTACGAAAATAATGCCTACTTACTACAATCAACTACCCGTATCATTTGAGTATGGGCGCGGAGCGTGGTTATGGGACGATCAAAATAATACTTATTTAGATAGTCTTTCGGGTATTGCTGTTTGTAGCTTGGGCCATGCTCACCCTGCCATTACTCAAACCATTACCGAGCAAGCAGCTAAATTACTGCATACATCGAACACGTATACTATCACTAAACAAATGGAATTGGCTGAAAAATTAACGCATGTCGCTGACATGGAGCAAGCCTATTTTTGTAATTCGGGTGCCGAAGCGAATGAAACAGCGATTAAATTAACGCGTCTCTTTGCAAAAAAGAAAAATATTGAAACTCCCATCATTATTACGATGAAAAATGCATTTCACGGCCGAACGATGGCAACTTTAACTGCATCGGGAAGTGAACGTTTGCATGTAGGATTTGAACCTCTGGTTAAAGATTTTGTGTATGTTACGTTAAATAATATACATGAATTAAATAATATGGCGCAGGGTCATATAGACAATATCATTGCTATTATGCTTGAACCTATTCAAGGGGATGGGGGCATTCAAATAGCTTCCCAAGGATATTTAGAACGCATCCGACAACTCTGTGATTCCCGAGACTGGTTAATGATTTTGGATGAAGTTCAAACAGGCATCGGACGCACCGGTAAATGGTTTGCTTATCAACACTCTAAAATCAAGCCTGATATTCTTACTGTCGCCAAAGCCTTAGGCAATGGCATTCCTATTGGCGCGTGTCTTACGCAAGGCAAAGCCTGTAATTTATTTGGTCCTGGTAAACATGGCTCCACTTTTGGCGGCAATCCTTTTGCTTGTGCGGTCGGAAAAACGGTACTGGATACGATGGAAAAAGAAAATATCCTGCAAAATGCGGCAACTATGGGCGCTTATCTCATGGATCAATTAAAAATAAAATTAGCTAAACATCCGGGTGTCGTTGCGGTCCGTGGCCAAGGTTTAATGCTGGGTATTGAATTAGATAAGCCTTGTATGGACATTACGCACATTGGACTCAAGAATAGAATTTTATTTAACATCACCTCGAATAATGTTATCAGACTATTACCTCCCTTGATTATTCATCAAGAAGAAGCCGATGAAATTGTGAAGCGCCTGGATTTATCCATTGGGGAGTTTTATTTAACGGGTTAGCCTATTGTCCAGGTATGACAGTTTTTATCTTGCGAGAAACCCCAACAGCAAATACCATACAAGACAAAATTTCTTTGGATTTGAGGCTGTCATGGATTTTAAACGCTCTATTGGTCCTATTGGACTGTTATTTGCTGGCATCAGTAGCGTCATTGGCTCTGGCTGGTTATTCGGTCCTTTATATGCTGCACAAATTGCCGGTCCAGCAGCTATTATTTCATGGATGTTAGGCGGCATTTTAATGATTATCATTGCCTTGACCTTTGCAGAATTAGGCAGTACTTTTCCAGTGGCAGGAGGCATGATTCAGTTTGCGCAATTTAGCCATGGCCCCTTAGTCAGCTTTATGATTGGCTGGATGGTCTGGATCTCCAGTGTCGCCGTCGCCCCTGTCGAAACCATCGGGTTAATTCAATACGCTGCAAATTATATTCCAGCACTGGTCACGAATGTACAAGACACTCATGTGTTAACTCATTTAGGCATGCTAGCTGCCGCGGGTGTCATGCTGCTCATGTGCATATTAAATTATTATGGCGCACAGTTTTTTAGTCGTTCAAATAGCATCATTACGGCATTAAAATTAATTGTGCCTGCCGCGACTATTATTTTGCTCATGGTGATCCAATTTAATAGTACGAATTTCCATACTGCAGTCGGCGGTGGTTTTGCACCTTTTGGTTGGCATGGCATTCTTGCTGCATTACCGTTAGGCGGTGTTATTTACTCTTTTATTGGTTCCAATACCGTTTTACAACTCGCCGGAGAAACAAAGAACCCACAACGTAGCATACCGCTTGCCCTGATTGGTTCTATGATTTTTTGCACGATTTTATATGTCTTATTACAAATCGCATTTGTCGGCGCTGTCACACCCGATACCTTTGCAAATGGCTGGGACAAATTGCATTATGCGGGCGATAGCGGTCCTTTTGTAGGCATCATGAGTATCTTAGGTTTAGGCTGGTTTGTGATGATTGTCTATGCGGATGCGATTATTTCTCCGTTTGGCACGGGTTTCGTTTTTACTGCATCAACAGCACGCGTCAGTTACGGACTCAGTGAAATTGGTTTTTTTCCTGCGAGTTTAAAAAAATTAACAACACGAGGCGTTCCACTTCGTAGCATTATTATCAATTATGGTGTTGGGCTTTTATTATTTTTGCCCTTTCCAGGTTGGCAAAAATTAGTAAGCTTTATTATTTCTTGCTTCATTGTATCTTATATTATTGGCCCTATTTCGTTGATTGCTCTGCGTAAAACAAAACCAAATGAACACCGTCCTTTTCAATTACCTTATGCGAATATATTAGCTTTATTAGCATTTTATATTTGTAATTTATTGATTTTCTGGACGGGCTGGCACACCGTTTCACGTATGATGATCGCATTAGGCATTGGATTTCTATTTTTTGTGATTCATTGCGCACGACAAAAAAATCTCTGGCGAAAGCAATGGCGTACTTCTTGGTGGATATTCCCTTATTTTCTGATGCTCACTCTGATTTCTTATTTAGGCACATTTGGTGAAGGTAAAAATTTGATTTCGTTTGGTATGGATTTTTTAGTGATTGGTGTATTAACGATTGTGGTTTATTATTTGGCATTGTTTTTGCGGGATAAAAGTTAAAGTTATGCTGGCGTATTTTGTAATTAGTGGGATGGATTAGACACGTTTTTTGTGTCGTAATCCCCCTTTTTGGCGCCAATTCGGTGGATTACGACGCAAAAAACGCGTCTAATCTACCCTACGAGTTATTGGTGCATTGTCACTTCATGGTCATCCCGAAAATTACACTCACTTAACTTAACCACTTTGGTTTTCTTAACCCATTTATATCCTAACCAAAGCGCTACAAAAAGCGGTAATCCAATATACGAAACCAGCACACCATACCAATTCACATGATCTGCCATGAAAGCTTGATAATTTTGCCCAGCAATAATAATTAAGCATAATGCAAATGCTAACAATGGCGCATAAGGATAGCCTTTAGCAACGTAAGGCAATTCTTTTAAATCGCGACCTTGTGCCACATAGGCTTTGCGAAAACGATAATGACTAATGGCGATACCGAGCCATGCGATAAATCCACTTAAGCTCGATGCATTCAATAACCAAAAATAAACAGCACCATTTCCAAAAAACGAAGATAAAAAGGCAAGCATGGCAACCAATGTCGTTGCAATCAAGGCATACATAGGAACACCACGTCGATTCACCTTAGCAAAAATCGCAGGAACATGTCCCTCTTTCGCCAAATACCACAACATACGCGTTGAAGCATACATACCAGAATTTCCTGCTGATAAAATCGCTGTCAAAATGACGGCATTCATTAACGACGCGGCAAACGTAACGCCGAGGTGTTTAAAAACTAAAGTAAATGGACTGACAGTGACATCCGAACTTGCTAATTGATCTGAAGTGTATGGAATCAATAAACTGATTACTACAATTGATAAAATGAAAAATAATAAAATTCGCCAAAAAACTTGTTTGACGGCTTTAGGAATGGTTTTATGCGGCTCATCACTTTCACCGGCGGCAACACCAATTAATTCGGTACCTTGAAAAGAAAATCCTGCTACCACAAAGGCCCCAAATACAGCTAACCAACCACCGTGAAATGGCCCCCCATCTATCGACCAATTTTTAAAACCAATCGGTTCATGGTTAATCAGGCCAGCAATCATACCGCCACCTGCTAGGATAAAAACTAAAATGGCCGCAACTTTAATACAAGAAAACCAATACTCTGCTTCACCAAAACCACGAGCGGACAATGCGTTAAAGCCAAAAAAGATACTGAGAAAAAGCCCGCTCCATAAAAAATTAGGACTATGCGGAAACCAAAAGTGCATGACTAAGGTTGCAGCAGCGACTTCAGAAGCAATGGTAATTGCCCAGTTATACCAATAATTCCAGCCTAAGGCATAACCCAAGGCCGGATCAACAAAGCGAGAAGCATACACATAAAAAGAACCGGTGCTTGGCATATACGCGGCCATTTCACCTAAACTGGTCATCAAAAAATAAACCATGGCGCCTGTGATAAAATAGGCTAATAAAGTTCCACCGGGGCCTGCGGTATGAATAGCATTACCGCTGGCTAAAAAAATTCCTGTACCAATAGAGCCACCAATCGCGATCATATTTAATAACCGCGCATTTAACTTACGGTGTAAATGACCAGCCGGTGCCGCTGTTGGCAGCTCGGTTGAAATGTCATTAAATTCCTTTACATGTGAACTCGTCACTCACTTATCTCCTGTATAATCAATACTCATAATGCTATTTTGAACCTCATGCTAATGGAGAAATTGCGTGTTGTAAATAAACACTATACCCATCTAGGATTAAAATATCCTTAAAGGAAAAAATTATTTAAATTCATTATGTTACGAAAATTTGGTTTAAAAAAAGAGGAGGAAACAGGTGGGTCATTTCATAAATCGAAAATCAATTCTCTTGTAGGGGATTAGATGCGTTTTTTGCGTCGTAATCCACCTTCACGATCTAGAATCGGTGGGACGGGTGAAAAAACGCACCGGCCACCTTGCATAATTAATGTGCCAGACATCAAACAATAGAATCAAACCACTAACGTATTCGTTTCCTGCAACTCTTCCCTCACCGTCGCGGCATTTTCGATAGGAACCAATACAGCATACGTTCCATCTTTCGCTTTAGGTGCACTGCCATGATTATAGTCTGGATTTAAAATCTGCAGTGTTTCCAGGTCGATGCCAGAAGCAGTGGCTACTTTAGCTAAGTTAATCGGCTTGACTACTTTGATCTGAGTAAAGTAAGGTTTGTTGGTAATCGGCGGTAATTGCACGCCGTATTTTCCTGGGTTTGCAATAATCGCTGCAACAGCCAGCAATTTAGGTACATAACAACGTGTTTCATGTGGCAGTGGTAAATCCCAAAAATCATGTGAACCTGTTTTTTTCACCGCGGAAGCAATTCTGACCTGACCGCAATTATAAGCGGCGATCGCTAAATACCAATTACCTTTAAAATCGTTGCCTAAATCTTTGAAGTAAGCAAGGGCTGCATTGGTTGAGCTTACAACATTACGACGACCATCATAACCGGACTTGACGTTCACGCCCAATTCATGTGCGGTAGCTGACATTAATTGCCATAAACCAGTCGCACCTTTATTGGAGTGATCGTTCGGATTAAATTCGCTTTCAATCACAGGAATGAGCGCTAACTCACCAGGCAAACCTTTTTCTTGAGCCTTTTGATGAATGAAATAAATGTAGGGAGCAGCGGCCTCTAAAATTTGATATAGCTTATCGTGATCCGCGAGTAACCCTCGAATTTCCGCCTGAACTTGGGCGTTCTGCGTTTTGTGATCCAATTTAAACTGGTCACTGATGCTGTCCCAAATCGTGTTATCCGTTTCGATGATTTCACTGACATCAGCGTTAGATAAATTAGATGCTGCAATATCGAGATTGAAGTTGTTACTGCGTAAAGCGATTAAAAGGCTACAACTCAATACAACGAAAACTAGAAATTTTGAAAACTGATTAATTAATTGCATGTGGAGCAGTATACCCAAGAATGATGAAATCGCAAAACATTTTGTGCCATTTTTTTCTAACTAATTGATTTTTTATTAATTATGATTTTTATTTTCAGCAAAATTTTAGATTTTTTTTACTAAAAATAAAAAAAATCGCTCATCATGAAGTGATTTATTTCTTAAAATTTTCTTAAAATTTTCTTAAAAGAAAATAAAATTTATCTGCTGAATCATAAATTTTTATAAAAATATTTTTTTGAAATTTATTATTTAAAAAAATGTTCTCGGCAATTTATGTGATTTTTTCCGATAAAAATAACAAGAAAGCACTAGGATGCTTGTCATACTCTTTTACAATTTTGGCTCACTCATTTTTTATTTACACCACAAATTAATTAATTTTTTAAACCAAAAATAATGCGCTGTATAGCACAATTATTGACACAGGATTTAAATAAAACACTGTGATCTCATAACGAATTGTTTTAAAATTTCGAACTTAACTTACTTTCCTGAGGACCCAATTAACTATGAAATACCTAGCTCGAATCAGCTCCATTGGTCTACTATTTTCTCTTTTTGTGACAAGTTGTACAAAAGATGTCGCTCCCGGGGATTACGATTCTTCTGATGTGGGCAAAATCAAAAAAGTCGTGCCGGGTGTTATTGTTTCAAAACGTCCCGTCAATATCCACAATCAAGCTGCTGAAAGCATTTCCACTTCTTTAGACAGCAATACGACACCGAGTGATAATGCAGTGAATCGTTCGCATGGTTTCGAATACGTGATTCGATTAAACAGCGGCGCAATTATTTCACTCGTGCAAACTGAAAATTTAGAATTGAAATCAAAACAACATGTGTTAGTGATTTATGGTAACAACACACGTGTTGTGGCTGATGATGGAAGTGATGATTATTAAAAATTTACTGAGGACACGGCAAGCCGTGTCCTCTTTGCAAAGAGGATCAGACATTAACACATTTTTTTTCATACCACTGAAAAAATAAAATATAACCGCTAATGACACTATTTCCTAACACCAACATAACCAAATAAGATAATCCGGTCATCATCTCTCGAGGCACTGTATTATATGTCACAATAGCAATTACCACTGATGTGATAATGAGAATGTAAGCAATAAAAAATCCCCACCATCGCACTAAATACATCCCAACAAATGCCATCAATACAAAAAAGAAAAATAATGATAAGACCATAGGTAAAACAATAACGAGGTGCGTGATAATATTTGCTTCTTGCGAAATTGAAAAAATAAATAACCAATCAATTAAAATAGCAGCAAATAAAAAAATGATGCTGAGCCAGCGTACACGATTAAACGTTTTTTGAATATTTTCATTCATGCTATCGTTCAAGCCATTATTTTATTGATAAGGAAGCACAATGACTTTTGTGCCTACTTGAGCAAAGTTATAACGCATCCATTCCGCATCAGGAATACGCATGCGGACACAACCATGGCTAACATTACCTTCAACGACAATATCATCGGGTGAACCATGCAATGCTTCGCCATTATTAAAATACATGCAATAAGGCATTAAGCCACCTTCATATTTTCGTGAGTAACAACTAGAATCACCTAAGCCAGTAATGTGAAAAGTTCCCATCCCTGTGTAACAGCTCGCTTTGTCTGCATCCGGAGGACAGGTAGCGCCGCCTGCCGTTGCGATCCCAGCACGGATTAACTCACCATTGGCATTGTAAGCACCCCAAGCATGGGCGTTTGGATCGACTAATACGGTCTTTTTGCCTCCCGTGTTTAAAAATTTTGGCAGCCGTGCCGAATAATCCACATCGAAGCGATTACCCGCATACCGAGTTGGGGTGCTAGGATCGGTTGATTGAACTTGCGTGGCACAGGACGTTAAACATACAAATAATGCAGAAAGGGAGAAATGACTCAGTAATTGAAGTAATCTTGTCATAAGAGTGGCTCCTCGGCTATTTACTTCATAAATTCATTATAACCTCTCTCTTATGAATTTTTTTTGATCTTTTCAGAAGGATATGACAAGAATATGCCGTTTTACATAGCCGCAATGTCAGAGAACCCCGCCCTCCTGCTGGGCTCGGTTACAATTTCGTTTGTTTTACGCTATGATAGCGACTTGTTTTGAATATCCGGAACCCCATGTCAAGCGCTCCCGCCATCCACCAACATGCCAGCCTGAAATCGTTGAACACATTTGGCATTCATGCGAGTGCGGCCTATTTGGCGACAATCAAGTCACCTACTGAACTTTCCGCCTTACTTTCCCAAAAATTATTTCAAGATATGCCAAAGCTTGTATTGGGTGAAGGTAGCAACATTTTATTTACTCAAGATTATTCCGGCTTAATCATTAAAAATGCCATCAAGGGCATTGAAACACTTTCAGACGACGACAACCACATTTGGCTTAAAATCGGTGCTGGCGAAAATTGGCACGACCTTGTTATACATTGCATTAAACAAGGTTACAGCGGCATTGAAAACCTTTCTTTAATTCCAGGCACAGTAGGCGCTGCACCGATTCAAAACATTGGCGCTTATGGTGTGGAATTGTGTGATGTATTTTGTGAACTGGAAGCGCTCGATCTCGCCCAAGGTACGCTACGCATTTTCACACGGGAAGAGTGTCAATTTGGTTATCGTGATAGTGTTTTCAAAACGATTTACAAAAATCGTTTTGCCATTTTATCCGTGACATTACGTTTAAATAAAACACCTAACTATCACCTTGAATATGGCAATATTCAAGAGACATTACAAATGATGAAAGTTGAAGATCTCAGTATTAAAGCGGTCAGCGATGCCGTGATTCAAATTCGCCGCAGCAAATTACCCGACCCCCAAAATTTAGGCAATGCAGGCAGTTTTTTCAAAAACCCATTAATACCTATGGCCCAATTTATTGAATTGCATGAAGCCTTTCCCACCCTTCCTTCTTTTACAACAAGCAATCCTGACGTGAAAAAAATTTCCGCGGCATGGCTCATTGAGCAATGCGGTTGGAAAGGAAAACGATTAGGCGATGTCGGAGTTTATGAGAAACAGGCACTCATTCTTGTCAATTACAGCGCTGGCAAAGGGTCAGACATTTTAGGGCTAGCTCAGAAAATTCAGCATTCAGTCAAAGAAAAATTTGATGTCCATCTAATTCCTGAAGTCAATTTAATCTAAACTTACTCTGTAAGCGGATACTTGGTGGATTACGGCAAAAAACGCCTAATCCACCCTACTTTTATGTATGAGTGCACTATGCATCGGTTAAGCCACTGATAAAGGTAGGGGCATGGCGTGCCATGCCCGCGGCTTTGCTAAGAGTTTTGTACTCTCCAAAACAAATTTTCTCTGTAGGGGACAAAACGCTTTGGGTAGGGGCGGACCCGTGTGTCCGCCCCTACAATTCCGGTAATTTATAAAGAATTAAATTTTTGTCCCCTACAGAGACAAATTTTATATTCAAAAAATCCTTAAGAATTTCTTAATAGTTTTCCCGTATGATGGCCTTAAGTTTATAAAAAATGAGCAAAAAATGCCTAGGCTTAACGAGGAAAAGAAGAAAAATTTAAATCTAGACAGCTATGTTTGCTTACGCTTAAAAAATCCTCTCTTTTCCCGCATCCAAAACCTAAACTGTTCCACTTTAACTCAATTCTTTCAAGCAGAAGACTACCTCATTCGTTTAGATCCCTCCCTGAATGGCTTATTAGATGAATATCAAGGAATTGCTCTAGATCAAAAAGCTCTGTTTAAATGGATAAAAAAATTACATGAACAGACACGAAAAATTTTATTCGGTAAAAATAAACGGTTACAAGCCGCATTTGGAACGTATTGGGAAGAGCTACAAAGCACACTGGCAATAAACCAAGAAATACGCCGACAACGTGTCAGAAAGCAAGATATCGAAAAGGCTTTTATTCAATCCTATATTGCGGCGATCAGCGAAGAGCTTCGCCAACAAATTCAGTCTCAATTACAAGATTTAGAGAAACGATATAAAAATACAGAATCTATTATTGCAGCTGAAGCTTGTTTAAACTTTATTGCCCAATTAAAAAACATGCTTCGGGTGACTAACACGATTAATGATGTGGTTGAAAAAATAAAATCACCCTGGGACAAAATCATTGATACGTTCATCTTTTTGTCTGAAGCCTCTAATATTGGTATCGTTTTTTCGATAATCAGCAAATGGTGGCCACTCTTTAAAGAAGCTGCTTCCTCTGTTGGTTTTTATACCGATCCTGTCATCTATGCTTTCAAGTCGCTTATTCGCCTCACACGTGTGATTGGCCGCGTTTTTTTTAATGTCACTTTTGAAGATGAACGATACGGCACACATCAATGGCAAACGGCTGCGGATATTGCTAGCCTCAGTTTTTTTGGCACCGCAATTCCGATGTTTGCGGGTTGGATCGTTGCAGGAGCCCTAAGCATTACGTTCGCTTGGACTTTAGGCTTAATTGGATTAGCCATTGTCGGTTATTTTGATTATGCCTATCCAGCTCGATTGGCGAAAGAACATTACAAAGAAAAAAACGATGTATTCCTGAATGCTCTTTTGAATTTCAAAGACGCAAATTCACCTGAAAAAAAAGAAGCAGCACGCCAAAAATTAATTCATTGTAAACAAGAAAAAGATGCAGCCTTCAACGACTATCAAACAAAAAAAAATGCGAAACGCTTATACATTGCCATGTTCATTGGCTTGACATTATTACTGATTTGCGGTTCCATCGCTTCAGCTGGCATAGCCACTCCTATTATGTTTGTTATTTCAAAAATAGGAAGCGCCTGTTTAATTGCTATTGCACTCGGAAGATTTACGAATTATGCCCATTCATTAGAATGGCCGAAACTTAAAAAATTCATTAATTGGGTGCGGCCCCAACAAAAAAACCAAACAAAAGTTGAATTGACAGCACCGACG
>CAZTDR010000043.1:0-22289 GCA_964612855.1 uncultured Coxiellaceae bacterium | reverse complement strand
AAAACATCAACTGATTAACCGGACACTAGTGCGGCACGCCGTGCCCCTACAAAAATAGATTTATTCAACTTTACAAGGAAAAACCACCATGACATTAGCCATAGTCTATAGTCGAGCCAGTATAGGCATGTCTGCACCTTTAGTGACTGTCGAAGTACATCTTTCGCCAGGAATCCCTAAATTAAATATTGTGGGATTGCCAGAAACCGCGGTTAAAGAGAGTAAAGATCGGGTTCGCAGTGCCTTAATGAATGCGCATTTTAAATTTCCAACACGTCGTATCACCATTAATCTCGCGCCTGCGGATTTGCCCAAAGAAGGTGGGCGATTTGATTTGCCCATTGCATTAGGCATTTTAGTGGCATCAGGCCAACTACCCGGCGGAAAATTACGGGAATTTGAATTTGTGGGAGAGTTGGCTTTATCCGGTGAATTACGTGCTGTGCGAGGTGTGTTGCCGGTAGTGTTAAGTGCCCAGCAAGCCAAGCGACGGTTGGTCGTGCCAGAGGCCAATGGGATGGAAGCCGCATTGGTGAAACAGACTGAGGTTTTTTCAGCGCAGCATTTATTAGAAGTATGTGCCCACTTAAAAGGTGAAATGACATTGCCGCGTTGTGAAACTGTGCAATCGACGGTGTCAGAGATGACCGCGCCCGATTTAGCCGATGTGCGCGGGCAGCCCCATGCGAGACGTGCGTTAGAAATTGCAGCAGCAGGAAAGCACAGTTTATTATTTATTGGTTCGCCAGGGACTGGAAAAACGATGCTAGCGAGTCGATTACCGGGTATTTTGCCCCTGTTGTCTGAGCAGCAATCGTTGGAAGTGGCCGCGTTAGCTTCTATTAGCCGCAATGGATTTGATTATACACAATGGCAACGTATTCCTTTTCGTTCACCGCATCACAGTAGTTCGAGTGTGGCTTTAGTAGGAGGAGGCCGCCCGCCACAGCCGGGAGAAATTTCCTTGGCCCATCAAGGGGTTTTATTTTTAGATGAATTGCCAGAATTTAATCGACATGTGCTTGAGTCACTGCGTGAGCCCCTGGAATCGGGTTGCATTACCATTTCACGCGCAGCCTACCAATCGATTTTTCCTGCCCAATTTCAATTGATTGCAGCGATGAATCCTTGTCCATGCGGGTTTTTGGGGAGCAAAAGCAAATCATGTCGCTGCACAAGTGAGCAAGTAGAGCGTTATCTTGGAAAATTATCCGGGCCTTTTTTAGATCGTATTGATATGCAAGTGGATGTGCCCGCTTTGCCCCCTGAATTATTAGCCGCGCAAGGCATGGAAAATGAAAAAAGTGCGCGGGTTAAAGAACGTGTCACTCAAGCACAAAAGCGTCAATTATTACGGCAAGGAAAAGTGAATAGCGAATTACTCGTAAATGAATTAGAAACAATTTGCCCCTTGACGCCGCCAGTGCAGGCTCTCTTAAATAAGATGATGAATAAATTTAGTTTATCTGCACGTATTTATCATCGTATTATCAAGGTGGCCAGAACAATCGCTGATTTAAAAGAACATGATATGATTACGGTTGAACATATCAGCGAAGCATTCCATTACCGAGTGCTGGATCGCTCGACTGTCTATAGATTGGGAGAATGAAAAATGCCGATCCTGTTTTATCCCCAGGAAGATGAATTGTTAACCAGTACCATCGATCAAAAGCTAGAGGTACTGTTAGAGTCTGCCCAGCGTTATAAAGCCTGGGTTTTAGATAACAGTCAAAAGCTGGAAGCGCCTCCTACTAGCGATAAAAAGCGAGCCTCACCCCGTGATATAACGCACGCGTACAATTGGGAGGAAGTGGCCAAAGTGCTGCGTCAGATTCGTGAATTATCCGAGGGCAATCCGGCAGGAAAATTGGAGAAAGCAAACAAGTTAAAAAAATTAGCTGAAATTTATGAAGTGCTGCGTGCAGCCAAAATGCCAAAATTGGAAGCAGTACGGATTGCCTTGATGAATGAATCAAAGCAATTAGGGGGCAGTGTAGCCGGATGATATACCAAGTTCTCGTTAAGCCCAGTGGTTTTTGTTTTGATGTCGATGAACATGAAACCGTGTTAGATGCCGCATTGCGTCAGGGCTATTTTTTTCCCCATCAATGCCGCATCGGTATTTGCGGTACGTGTTGTGGGAAAATAGTGCAAGGTAATGTGCATTATGCCGAAAAAGAAATAGTAGCGTTAGCGCCCACTCAACAAGAAGCCGGATATGCCTTATTTTGTAGCGCCAAACCCCAAAGTGATTTGATTATTGAGGTCACTGATTTTGGTATGGCACAATTATTGATTCCCACCGAATGCGTATATGAAGTGATGAGTAGAGAATTAATTGCCAACGATATCACACGTATTTTTTTGCGTCCTCTTCAGCATGCCGGTGTGTTTTATCAAGCCGGTCAATATCTCAAAGTCTTGCACTCAACAGGTGCTGTATCACCTTTGTCGATTGCTAATGCGCCTGAAGAAAATTTTTCTCTTGAGTTGCACTTGTCGCATCCCATTGATAATGCACTTGCTCAGGATATTTTGCGTTTTACTCAAGAAGAAAAAAAATGGATAGTACGATTACCTTATGGCAATTGCACATTGAGCGAGCTTTATGATGAACAGCCTATCATTTTCCTCGCACGTGGCACGGGTTTTGCGTCTATCAAAGCGATTATCGAAGGCATGAAGCGATTTAAAGTTTATCCTCGCATGCATTTATATTGGAGCGTCACCTCACCTTCGGAATTGTATATGGATGAATTGGTGATGACGTGGACGCGTGAATTGAAGCAATTTTCATATACACCCGTACTCAGTCAGCCTCATCCACAATGGACGGGCCAAACGGGGTTATTGCAGGAGGCTGTTTTAAGCGATTATCCTGATTTGGAGAATTATCGAGTTTATATCAGTGCTCCCGAGCCCATTGTGCATGATGTTTTACACGTGTTTCAGCAAGCTGGAATGCAAAGAAAATTTTATTACTCAGATGTATTTGATTATGAGCAGGAAGCCTGACGTAATATTTTTTTATTAGAGCTTGTTTAGCTCTGTAAGCGACAAAATTTTTATTTTTTATGAATCACGGCTCTTGTAGGGGCGGACCCGTGTGTCCGCCCCTACAAAAAGCGCTTTAAGCAAATAGATTAAACAGGCTTTTAGCTCTCTATCGCTTCTCGCAATTTTTGCATCGCATTTTTTTCCAATTGACGAATGCGTTCGGCGGAAACTTGGTATTTGTCTGCTAATTCTTGCAAGGTTACTTTTTCTTCCGCTAACCAGCGAGTTTGAAGGATTTCTTTGCTGCGCTCATCCAATTGTTGCATGGCATGGTGTAAAGCGGTCTGGGATTGTTCAGACCAATCTGCTTTTTCTAACTCCAAGGCGGGATTAAATCGATGGTCTTCTAAATAACCTGCGGGGGTGAAGTGCATTTGATCGTCTTCGTCATCTTGATGACCGTCGAAGGTGGTATCCGTTGTGCTTAAGCGTAATTCCATTTCACGGACGGTTTCTGGTTTGACCCGTAAATCTTTGGCCATTTCGAGGACTTCTTCTTGCGTCAGCCAGCCCAAATGTTTTTTCATGTTACGTAAATTAAAAAATAATTTACGCTGTGCTTTGGTTGTCGCGACTTTCGCGATGCGCCAGTTGCGAATAACAAACTCATGGATTTCTGATTTGATCCAGTGCATGGCGAAAGTGACAAGCCGTACGCCGACATCAGGATTAAAACGTTTAACCGCTTTCATCAAGCCAATATTGCCTTCTTGAATTAAGTCACCTAATGGCAAACCATATCCAAGATACCCTCGCGCCACACGAACAACGTAGCGTAAATGAGGGAGTACCAATTGCCTGGCCGCCGTGAGGTCATTATCTTGTTGTAGACGGGTTGCAAGATCAAGTTCTTCTTCAGGAGACAGCATCGGGATTTGGTTAACTTGATGGATATAGGTATCCAAGCTGTTACCGGGTAACTGAAAATCAAGGGCTTGTAAGCTAGTTTCGTTCATAGTCTACCTTAGAGGAAAAGGGCTAAATGAATTTTAGCACTCTTGATGGAGGAGTGCTAATCTTATTATTATCTTGGCTGGCGTGTCCAGCAACGACCAACCACTCACGCTTTTTTATACAAATACCGCGTCACCGCAAACCATGACCCTGCTAAACCAAGTAATGCACTGCTGCATAATAGAATAACTAAATTACCCAAGCCTAGACCTGACAGCGAAAATGGACTGCCATACAATTCTGCCAAATGGTGCACAGGATTCTGCAATGCCATAATTAAAATCACAATCAACAACCAAGCTACAATGCCGCCGAATAAACCATAGGTCATCCCTGTATATAAAAACGGTCGTCGAATAAAGGCATGAGTGCCGCCTATAAGTTGGATGACCTCAATTTCTTTATGGTGCTGTTGTGTTGCTGAACGAATAGTATTATTGACAATAAATATCACGCCAATACTTAAAAAAATGGCTAATACAAGCCAAGCTCGTTCTCCCAAGTAAATTAATGAGGCGAGACGCTTGACCCACAAAATATCGAGCTGCACGCTGTCTACCAGTGGGAATTGTTGTAACGTTTGCGTTAACGCTTCGAATTGCGCTGGACTTTGAATTTCATCGACCGGCTGGATGGTAATGGCCCAGGGTAAGGGATTACTTTGCAAGCTATCAGTCAACGTCGTCGTGCCCGCTTGCTTTTGTAATTCTTGCAATCCTTCCGCTGGCGAAATCGCTGCTGCGCTTTTTACATGAGATTGCTTTTTCAACATAGCCATTAGCGAGTCAGCTTGATCGGGGGTGGTATCTTGCTTCAAATACAGTGTGATTTGTTGCGTGCCTTTGATGTTATGACTCATTACTTCAGCGTTTTTTACGCCAACAAACAATAAAACAGGTAATGCCAATGCAATGCCAATAATGAAACAGGTCATGAAACTGGCCAGAGGCGCGCGTGTTATTTTGCCGAGGCTATATAAACCCGATTGCATATGCCGAGTGAGGTAATTCATAGTTTACCCTCCGACAACGTGATAACACGGTGCTTTAATTTATGAATCAAGGCCAGATCGTGGCTGGCAATGAGCATCGTCATGCCGAGTTGATTAAATTGACTAAATAATTCCATGGTTTCGGCAGCCAATGCTGGATCGAGATTACCTGTAGGTTCATCTGCCAATAAAATAGCGGGTTTGTTAATCACCGCTCGCGCAATCGCAACACGTTGTTGCTCACCGCTTGATAACTCATAGGGAAAATATTTTTGTTTATTTTGCAAACCCATTTTAGCCAGAACTGCGCGGGCGCGATTTTGAATATCTCGATAAGGCGCGCCTGCCACAATTAAAGGGAGGCCGACATTGTCTAGAACAGAGCGATCCATCAGTAAATTAGGACTTTGTAAAATAATACCAATGTTTCTGCGAAATAAGGGGATTTGGCGAGGTTTTAATTTATTGAGATGATAATGTTGAACGTTAATTTGTCCTTGCGAAAGGGGTTCAATCGCAGCAATGAGTTTGAGCAGCGTGCTTTTTCCAGCCCCGGAATGTCCAGTTAAAAAAGCCAATTCCCCTGGCGCTAATGAAAAACTGACGTTATCTAGAGCAAGATACCCATTAGCATAACGTTTACTGACCTGTTGTACGTGAATCAATCCTTACTCCTTTTCAAATAATGCTTCCACAAATTCATCAGCAACAAATGGCCGCAGATCATCAATGTTTTCACCGATACCAATAAAATGAATCGGTATGCGTAATTGTTTCGCAATCGCGAAAATAATTCCACCTTTTGCGGTACCATCTAATTTAGTCAATGCAATGCCTGTTACACCCATCGCATCATGGAATTGTTTGGCTTGATTCAAGGCATTTTGACCGATGCTCGAGTCTAATATCAATAACACTTCATGCGGCGCAGTTGCATCGATTTTCTGAAGCACCCGTTTTACTTTTTTTAATTCTTCCATGAGGTTGGTTTGGGTGTGCAAGCGGCCAGCTGTATCTGCAATAAGGATATCTATTCCGCGTGCTTTTGCTGCTTCCATTGCATCATAAATCACGGCGGCTGTATCAGCGCCAGGTTGTTGGGCAATAACCGGAATTTGGTTGCGCTCTCCCCAAATTTGTAATTGCTCGATGGCGGCAGCACGAAACGTATCGCCCGCAGCCAACATGACTTTTTTGTTAGCGGCTTGGAAATGTTTGGCGAGCTTGCCAATGGTGGTTGTTTTGCCTGAGCCATTAATACCAATGACTAAAATGACTAATGGTTTTTTTTCTTCGTCGCGAAGAAAAGGTTGTTCACAGTCGCGTAAAATGGTTTTCATATCTTCTTGCAAAATAGCTAACGCAGCTTCTGTGTCCTGCAATTCATTGCGGGCTAATTTTTGGGTGAGATGCCCAATCAATTGTTCTGTGGCATCAATGCCAACATCGGCTGTAATTAATTGTGTTTCGATTAAGTTTAGGACTTCTTGATCTAATTTTTTTTTGCCGAGAATTAAATTGGCAATCCCATTGGAAAAGTTAGCGCGCGTTTTCGTAAGTCCTGCTTTTAAGCGGGAAAAAAAACCGGCTTTTTCAGTAGATTGTTCGGAAGCCAGGTCTGTTTCGACGGATTTTTTTCGTTTTAATAGGTTAAACATGGTTTAATATCTCAATCATCTAAGAGGCTTAATAGTAACATGGCACAAGGTATCCTGCGAATTATAGGCGGTCAATGGCGTGGCCGTAAGTTAAAAATTCCCGATGTTCTTAATTTACGTCCCACGCCTGATCGAGTACGTGAAACGCTATTTAATTGGTTAGCACCCTACATTGCTGGGGCTTATTGCTTGGATTTATTTTCCGGTAGTGGTGCCCTAGGTTTTGAAGCATTATCGCGCGGTGCGGCACATGCTGTGATGATCGATGATTCCGCGGTGGTAGTGCAGTTGTTGCAGGCTGAGGCTGCCATATTAAAAGCAGAAAATGCGGATATTTATCGCGCCAAAGCGCCTAGTCAACTGAAGCCGATCCAGAAGCCGTTCAATATTGTTTTTCTCGATCCGCCTTATGGAGAAAACTTACTCTTACCTTGCTGTTTTTATCTAGAAGAACAAAATTTATTGGCGCCTGATGCGTATATTTATTTAGAGGCACGCGACAATCTGGAAGAAGGTCAATTGCCGGTGGGATGGCGTATTCTCAAAAGCAAGCGAGCGGGGCAGGTGGCGTATCATCTCGTAAAAAGAGAGTCTGCCTGATCTCTGCCGGTGACAAAAACGCTTTGAATAGGGGCAATCCAGTGTGTCCGCCCCTACAATTCCGGTAATCTATAAAGAATAAATTTTTGTCCCCTACCGCGCTCTCTGATAGACTGAGTCGTCTAAAGTCGACTAAGCTTTCTCAGCATCCAACATTTTATTTTTGCAAGGAACACATACCCCGTGACTGATCGTAACAAACCCCGCTTACTCACCGGCGATACGCCAACAGGCCGTTTGCATTTAGGTCATTGGGTTGGATCATTAGAAAACCGCTTGGCACTCCAAGATAGTTATGATTGCTATTTTATTATCGCCAATGTGCATGCCTTTACCACACGCATGGATAGACCGGCAGAAATTCGACAAAGTGTGATGGATGTTGCAACCGATTGGCTCGCTATCGGCATCGATCCGAAACGAAGTACGCTTTTTATTCAATCCGAAGTACCTGCTATAGCGGAACTGACCTTTTTTTTCAGTATGCTCCTTCCTTATCCTCGAATCATGCGCAACCCCACCATTAAAGATGAAATTCGTGATAAGGGGTTAGGTGAGAATTATCCCTTTGGTTTTTTACTCTACCCCGTAGGACAAGTTGCTGATATTTTGGCATTTCGCCCCGAGATTGTCCCGGTGGGAGAAGACCAAGTCCCTCATATTGAAATGACTCGCGAAGTCGCACGCAAATTTAATCAATTATATTGTGGCGTTGATTCACATACGGAAGATAAAGATTATCTTCAAAAAGGCGGCCTATTCCCCATCGTAGACGTGAAATTGGGTCGCGCGCGCCGATTGGTTGGAACAGGGGCGCCCACACCCGATGGCAGTTTGTTAAAAATGTCTAAGTCATTGAATAATGCTATTTTATTAAGTGACGATGCCGATACTATTTCACGAAAAGTCATGAGTATGTATACGGATCCCAACCGGTTGAAAGCAACAGACCCAGGCCGAGTTGAAAATAATCCTTTATGGATTTTCCATGAAACATTTAATTCTGATCAAGCCTGGGTACAAGAAGCAGAAGAACGTTATCGACTGGGTAAAATCGGCGATGTGGAATGCAAAAAGCGCTTAATTGACGTGTTAGTCAGTTTAATTGAACCCATTCGCAAGCGACGGTTAGTTTACGAAAATGATCCAGCCCAAGTATTGGAAATTTTGCGCGAAGGGACTGAAAAAGCAAATAAAGTGGCGCAAGAAACGCTAAAATTGGCCAAAGAAGCGATGAAGCAAAATTACTTTTAGATTTATAGCGAAATCCTATCTGGTTTGCATATTTATAGCTAGCATGAGACGAAGCTATAAATATGCAAACCAGATAGGATTTCGCTATAATGTGCTATAATTGTACATTAATGAGGGCTTGCCATATGGTTAAGATCCCAGGTTTAGATGACTTAAAAAAAATGGGTTCAGATCTATTGGATTCTGCTAAAACGGTAGACTTGAGCGGAATAGTCAATAAACTGAAAACTGGCATTGAGTCCGTGACCCAAAAAAGCGAAGAAGCTAAGGTGAGCGATGAAGCGTTGGCCAAATTATTGCAAGAAATGGCTGTTACATTAGAAGAACTGAATGCAGCAAATACGGCTGAAACGACAGCCATTAAAAAAATGCAAAATCAATTAACTGAATTAACGAAGATAATTGTTGCAACTTATCAACAAAAACAGGAAGAGGATAATCAGAATGACTCCAACCAAACAGGATAAAGCAGATTTACGCCCCTATTATACGGCTGGTTTACCTATATTAGGATTGATGGCAGTAGTTGGTTTGATAGGCATTGCCGCGACTGTCGCGTTGCATTTCATTTTTCAGTTGTTTTAAATCAATTGGTGGATTACGGCAAAAAAGCGCCTAATCCACCCTAATTATCTCACGACTTGATCTAGCTGCATCTGCGTTTGTTTTTGAAACTCAAATGGATGCGCGATTTCTGTAAATACGTCTTCTCCGCTACCAAATGGGCTGATCACCACCGTTCCATAATCCAATAATTGCCCTATCAAACTTTGATTGACATTCATGTTTGAAACGGTGGCTAAACGTAATTCATTCGAATGACGAGTAAAAAAACCTTCTTTCATTAATATTCGTTTATTGGTTACCACAAATTCAGCAGTAATATATTCTAGCCATTTAACAATACCTATCAAAAGTCCGGCTAATGCGGGTGCCGCTGCGGCTTTAACGACCCAAGGATTGGAGTTAAACAAAAAAAACACGGCGGCAATGAACCAAGCAGTGGGGGCAAAAAAAATAATCCAATGCTTTTTAGTCCGATAGATAATTTTTTCGTCATTTAACAAGTTTTTATCAATACTGCTCATTTCAAGGTTCCTCTATTTTTGTAGGGGCACGGCGTGCCGTGCCCGTGCTGACTATCTCGCTGAAACCGCCGGGCATGGCAACATGCCCCTACAAGTGCCGTTTTATTTTTTCAAGCCGTGGGACGATGAGACTTGAGAGACTGGCTCCGCAAAAAATAGTTAAGCACAGGCTTTGATATATGAAAAATGTTATACTTCTACAATAAGAAATGCAAAGGAGTTGTTTATGGTTACTTATCAAATCATGATTATTGCTTTGGTTATCCTGGCGATTATTGTTATTTTTATGAGCGTAAAACAAATTCCGCAAGGCTATGAGTGGACAGTAGAGCGTTTTGGCCGTTATACCCATACGTTGAAACCGGGCCTTGGGCTCATCATTCCTTTCATTGACCAAATTGGCGCGCGTTTGAATTTGATGGAACAAGTGTTGGATATTCCTTCACAAGAAATTATTAGTTCCGATAATGCCATGGTAAAAGTCGATGCAGTGGTGTTTTATCAAGTCGTCGATGCGCCTAAGGCAACGTATGAAGTACGTTATTTGGAAGAGGCGATGCGCAATCTCATTATGACCAATATCCGTACCGTATTAGGTTCGCTGGATTTAGATAGTATGCTTTCACAGCGTGATCAAATTAATACTCGTTTGTTACGCGTGGTAGATGAAGCAACAACTCCGTGGGGTGTCAAAGTCACGCGAGTTGAAATCAAAGAAATCGCGCCGCCGCGAGATTTAGTGGAATCCATGGCGCGACAAATGAAAGCAGAGCGCGATAAACGGGCGACCATCCTAGAAGCAGAAGGTCAGCGTCAATCCGCTATTTTACGCGCAGAAGGCGAAAAACAAAGCGCGATCTTGCAAGCGGAAGGAAAAAAAGAAGCGGCTTATCGAGAAGCAGAAGCACGTGAACGTTTAGCACAAGCAGAAGGAAAAGCGACGCAATTTGTATCTGAAGCGATTGCCCAAGGTAACATTCAAGCAGTAAATTATTTTGTGGCGCAAAAGTATGTCGAGACCTTAGGTAAAATTGGTACAGCACCTAATCAAAAAATTGTGCTCATGCCCATCGAAGCGTCGGGTATTTTAGGTTCGATCGGCGGCATTGCTGAATTAGCGAAAGCGAGTTTAGCGCCTACCAAGGAGAATAAAAATGCTTGATTGGCTTTCGCATTTAGCATTTTGGCATTGGTTATTACTCGCAGCCGTTTTGTTGATTTTTGAATTGGTCACGGGCAGCGGATTTTTATTTTGGATAGGCATGTCGGCCGCCATCGTCGGTTTTTTAGTTTGGTTATTTCCCAATATGGGCTGGATGGCGGAGTTATTGGGATTTGCAAGTTTAGGTATGGTGACAGCGTTTATTTGGTGGCTTTATCTCAAGCGTCATCCTATTGCAACCGATCGCCCTTTATTAAATAAGCGCAGTGAACAATATATCGGCCGCATTTTTACGCTTGAAACCCCCGTGATTAATGGCATGGGAAATATAAAGGTCGATGATTCTACTTGGCGCGTGAGATGCAATGATTTGCCAGCAGGTGCGCGAGTGCGGATTGTGGGGGTGGATGGTATTATTTTAATTGGGGAAGCTTGTTAGTTATCTCCGATCGAGGTCTGTGTCATCCCCGTCATCCCCAATAAAAACATTCGGGAAGGTTTCAATTAGGATCAAAATAAGTTCGGCATTTTTTTCACCAAAGCGGCCCGCTCTTTCACTGCTTCATTCGTCAACACAAAACCATTCAATTGCTTTTCCGCATCATAAAATAAAGCACGAATGCTGTTATCTAAATTTTCAATTTCCCAATGCCCCTCCTTATTTTTGGGTGGCGGGCAAACCACGATAGGATGGACAGGTGTTTTAACAACAACCGGCATGCTGGGATATTCCACAGCAGTGGGTGTGCCACTTAATGTTTTGGCGAGAGCGCGTGAACAATTGAGTAACGGTGTAATGTAAGGAAGAACATGCCCTTCAACTTCGGCGCAATCTCCTAAGGCATAAATATCGGGAAGACTGGTTTCTAAAAAACGATTCACCAGAACGCCGCGATTAACTGCCACGCCGGCAGCATGAGGCAGAGCAAGGTGAGGTTTAAGGCCGATTGCAGATAAAACAAAATCGACTTCTATTTCATTATTATTGGACAAGAGTAAGCTGTATACACCGTTTTCCATTTTATCAATTTCAGTCGCCACACAATTTAAGTGAAAATGAACGCCGTTTTTTTCCAAGGCACTTTGTAATAGTTGACCGACTTCGGGGGGTACAAGCAAATCCAAGGGCGCGCTAGACGGAGCAATAATGTGGACCTCATAACCGGCATTGCTGAGATCATTTGCAAATTCACAGCCAATTAAGCCTGCACCAAAAATAGCAATACGTTTTTTATTTTTAATGAGATCGCGAAATTCAGCATAGTGGTAAAGATGATTAATCGATAAAATTTCGCGTGCAGCGTCACCTTTTAGCTGGGGTTTTATCACATCCGCTCCGCACGCCAACACTAATTTAGCGTAAGACACTCTTTGATCTTTCACCGCGATAGATTTGTCTGGCGCGTCGATCATGGACACATACGTTTGTGTCACAATTGTCGCATCTAATTGCTGAGCCATCATTTCTGCGGTGCCGGTGGGCAACATGTCTGCTGTTTTTCCGCTCGTTAGAGCAGTCGAAAGCAACGGCTTTGAGTAATATTTGCCGCTGTCCGCAGTGACAATCATAAGCGGAGTTGTTTGATCTAATTTGCGAAATTCGCGCGCAAGCTGGTATCCTGCTAGGCCAGCGCCGATGATAATAATAGGGTGTTCCATAGGGTGTCCTGAATTCAAAGGCGTCATCTCCGAATGATTTTATCGGGGATCAGTTTTTCAGGGTAGATTATATAAGGGTGCTCATGTATCAACAATATGATTCCGATTTAAAATGGCGGAAATCGCTTGCGTTGTCTGATTTGCCTACTCCGCTGGGAGAGTGGCTGCTACATTCCGCTTCTTTTATAGAGCGATTGCGGCAACACGGGGCTGTTTCCCCTCGTATAAAAGTATTACGTCAACATTGGCAGTTTCCCACGTTAAGTGAAAAAAAAATATTGAATATCACCACGCGTGAGTATGCTTTGATTCGTGAGGTGTTGATTTATAGCATGGGTAAAGAATGGATGTTTGCACGCACCGTTTTTCCGCGTCAAACACTAACTGGACAACAACGCTGCCTAGCGCGTTTAAAAAATCGTTCGCTGGGATCTATCTTGTTTAAAGATCCGACCTTGCAGCGTGATCCATTTGAAATCACGTGTTTATTGCCTGAGATGCCCTTATATGAATTTATTACCCAACAAGCGACTCGCTCTACAGACGTCATATGGGCACGCCGTTCCCGTTTTCTATTGCAGGATAAGCCTTTATTGTTGAGTGAATTTTTTTTATCCGATGTGACTTCATTATGATGAAACAAGCTATTTATTTAATGCGTTTGCACAAGCCCATCGGGATTTTTTTATTATTGTGGCCAACCTTGTGGGCTGTATGGTTGGGTGGGCAAGGCCATCCTCGTGTCTCTATCGTCGTTATTTTTGTATTAGGCGTGGTCATCATGCGCTCCGCGGGATGTATAGCAAATGATTTGGCAGATCGAAATTTTGATCGACATGTTGCTCGTACCCGAGATCGTCCATTGACGTCGGGTAAAATCTCTGTCCGCGCTGCGCTAGTTTTATTGGTAATATTACTTTTATTAGCGCTTATTCTCGTGCTGTTACTCAATCCTTTAACCCTTTTTTTAGCTTGTTTCGGGGTTTTATTTGCTGTGATTTATCCTTTTTTCAAACGGTTTACGCATTTACCGCAAGCAGCGTTAGGCGTTGCATTTTCCTGGGGTGTGCCGATGGCTTTTGCCGCTCAAAACAATGTCATTACGGCGGCTGATTGGCAGCTTTTTGCGGCAGCAGCTGTTTGGCCTGTGATGTATGATACATTGTATGCCATGGTGGACCGTGAAGATGATTTGAAAATTGGTGTGAAATCCACGGCGATTTTGCTGGGTCGATTTGATCGATTATTTGTTGCTCTATTACAAATAATCTTAGTTTTATTATTTATAAATGTCGGCTATGTATTTAAATTACATGCTGCTTATTTTTTTGCACTGGGTGCGATGATTTTGTTTTTTGTTTATCAACAATGGCTTATTCGATCACGAGAACCTGCTCAGTGTTTTAACGCATTTTTAAATAATAATTGGGTCGGTTTGATTCTTTTTCTTGGAATAGTGTTCTCATGAAAATTGTCGCAGATGAAAATATTCCACTGATTGAACATTATTTTAAGGGTTATGGCCAACTCTTCTTAAAACCGGGTCGTGACATCAACGCGGCTGATCTGCAGGATGCTGATATGTTGCTGGTTCGTTCCGTGACGAAAGTGAATCAAGCGTTACTGAGCGGGTCATCGGTCAAATTTGTGGGTAGCAGTACCAGCGGCGCAGATCATATGGATACAGATTGGTTAGATGTCCAAGGCATCCAATGGAGCGTTGCCTCAGGTTGTAATGCGATTGCTGTCGCAGAATATGTTGTCTGCGTCATTGCGGCTTTGCAAAAAATGCATTATTTAGCGGATAAAAAAATTCGGGCGGCGGTGGTGGGAGTCGGGACCATTGGCAAGCAAGTAGCAGAAAAATTTGCTTTACTCGGATTCGAGGTTGTTTTATGTGATCCATTACGTACTGATATCGTGTCGACTGAATTTGCTGAATTGACGGATCTCGATATTATTTCATTTCATACACCGCTTACCCATACAGGCCCTTTTCCTACCTATCATCTCGTGCAAAAATCTTTTCTGCAAAAACAAAAACCCCAATGTGTCTTACTCAATGCAGGGCGTGGTTCCGTATTTTCTTTCGAAGATTTAAAACAAGAAGGCCAATCTTTGATTTGGTGTTTAGATGTTTTTGAAAATGAACCGTATGTTGATCCTCTTGTGCTTCAGCAAGCGAGAATAGCAACACCTCATATTGCAGGTTATTCATTGCAAAGCAAATATCGCGGGATTGAAATGATTTATCAGGCTGCAGTGCAACAAAAAGTAATCACACCACACGCATTACCTCCAATGATTTATCCAACCCGAGCGCTGGCTGTTGATTTTGCGCAAGATTGGCGCGACGTGGTGCTAAGTATTTTTGATCCTGTGAGTGCCACCTTAGAAATGCGTGAAACATTAAAAAAGAACCCTGCGGGTTTTGATTCGCTGCGAAAAAAATTTACGGACCGGTATGAATTTAGTTTTATTGAGCTGAAGAAGATGAATATGCCGGAAAGCGAAAAACAGCTCTTACAAAAGTTATGTAATTTACGTGAGGCAGATTAGGTTATTGACCATCTCTAAACACGACAAAAATTGCATAGAATCCCTTCCCAGCAGGGGAAGGTGCCCGAAGGGCGGATGGGGAAGTCAAAAATGCAGACCAGTGCTTGACGATGGAATTTATTTTGATTCCCCCATCCGGCACTCTGTGCCACCTTTCCCTGCTGGGAAGGCGTTCTATGCTATGCGAGCACCAAGTTGGTGGATTTAATATAATCCGCCGCTATCTTCCGCGGTGGGAGTTGATGTTTCATTTCCTTCGGGTGTGACTTGCGCGGGAGAAACGGCAGTTTTTGTTTCTTCATCTGGCACATAGGGCGTCATAAAATATTCAAACCGCGCAACGGGATCATTTGCGGGCGCTCGTTTGCCTGTCAAGGGATCGATTTTAATGCTCACAATACCAGAAGGCTGATCTAGTGGTCGGTCAGGTTTGCCTTTAAGAGCCATTTGCATGAATTCCATCCACATAGGCAGGGCAGCTTGCGCGCCATATTCATGCAAGGACTGAGGTTGATCAAAGCCAACCCAGGTCAGTGCAACATAATCTGGATTATATCCTGCAAACCACGCATCAACTTGATTTTGTGTCGTGCCGGTTTTGCCAGCCAAATCATTGCGTTTTAAGCCGCGCGCTTCAATCGCTGTGCCCTGTTCAATCACATCATGTAATGCAGAGGTGATCAAAAATGCGTTTTGGGCGCTGATGACACGAGGGGCTTGTGGCACGGCGGGGGCGATCGGTGTCGTGGGAGAGCAATCACGACAGACTGAAAGCGGTTTGGCTTGATAGAGAGTTTGCCCTTGAGAATTGCGAATGCTATCAATGGCAAAAGGAACGACTTTAAATCCGCCGTTGGCAAATACAGCATAACCGGTTGCCATTTGCAGTGGGGTGACATTGGCTGTGCCTAGCGCAAGCGATAAAGTAGGCGGTAATTGCGATGGGCCAAAGCCAAAACGCTGCGCGTAACTTACAGCATAAGGAATCGTAATTTGATCGAGCAGTCGAATAGAAACCAAATTAATAGAATGAATCAATGCCTCTCTCAATCGGGTTGGCCCAAAAAAACGTTTCTCTGCGTTTTGCGGACGCCATAAGCTATTATCCGTGGGATTTTCAACCACAACGGGGGCATCATTAATCACGGTTGCAAGCGTATAGCCTTGATCGAGCGCAGCGGAATAAATAAAAGGTTTAAAGCTGGAACCCGGCTGGCGTTCTGCAGTGGTGATGCGATTAAAATTGCTGTGTTGAAAATCAAAGCCACCGACCAGTGCCAATATTGCTCCATCCCAAGGGTCCAAACAGACTAAACCCGCTTCGGCTTTGGGAACTTGTGCCAAACGCCATCCTGAATTGTCCGGGACGATGCGGACTAAATCGCCTAGTTTTACGACATCATTTGCATTGCGTGGTTTTCGGCCTAAGTAATTGGCATTGATTTGCGGGCGTGCCCAAGAAAGTCCTTGCCATGGCAAAACAACAAGACTGCCATTTGCGCGTAATACTGTTGCTGTGTTGTCCGTCATATCCACCACAACAGCAGGTTCAAGACCGCCTAACACCGGCATGCTACTCAAGATTTTTTCCCATTGTTGCATATGTTTTAAATTAGGCGCGCCTAAATTGCTTTCTGGGCCTCGGTAACCATGGCGCTGATCATAAGCAACTAAATTACGACGTACAGCTTGATTTGCTATATCTTGTAAATGGCTATCGATCGTTGTATAAACGTAATAACCGTCGGTATAAATGTTATCGCCATACATTTGTTCCAGTTGCTGGCGCACGAGTTCAGCCGCATAAGGCGCTTTGACTTGCGTCTGGAGTTCATGATAGTGCGCGTTTAATGGCATGCTTATGGCTTTTTTGTAGGCGGCTTCATTAATGTTACCCACTTCATACATGCGCAATAAAACATGATCACGGCGTTTTTTAGCAGCTTCGGCGTTCGCGATAGGATTGAGCGCAGAAGGCGCTTTAGGTAATCCAGCTAACATGGCATATTGATCGAGTGTGAGTTGATCTAACGTCTTACCATAATAAATTTGTGCAGCAGCACCGACACCATAGGCGCGGTTACCCAGAAAAATTTTATTGAGATACAATTCCAAAATTTTTTGTTTGCTCAACTTGTGATCAATCTTTAAAGCGAGCAAAATTTCACGTAATTTTCGACCAAATGTTTTTTTCGGATTGAGATAAAAACTACGAGCCACCTGCATGGTGATGGTGCTGCCGCCTTGCACTTTTTTGCCCGTCGTGATGAGTATCAAGCTAGCACGAGCGAGCCCTGGAATATCAATGCCCGGATGTTGAAAATAACGCTGATCTTCGGTGGCGAGTACAGCTTGAATGAGTTGAGGCGGAATTTTGTCATAAGGGATAGGAATACGACGCTTTTCACCGTATTCGGTGATGAGTTTGCCGTCTTTTGATAAGATTTGGAGCGGCACTTGCAGCTGAATTGTGCTAAGTGCATCGATATCGGGTAATTGAAATTCGATATAATAGCTGACACCAATAACGATGACGCTTATCAAAAGGATTAAAAACAGCGATATTTTTTTAAAAAAGTGCCAGAGATATGCCATATAATAACTAAAGGTAAGAAATAAACTTGCATTTTACTATAAACCTGTCCAACATATTAGCTCTTATTTCAAAATCGTTTTTCCTCCCTGTTCCTCTAAATTTATCCTCTTTTTGTTAACATCTCTCTGTACACGACAAAAACGCTTTTGTGTAGGGGCGGAACCATGTGTCCGCCCCTACAAAGGCCTTCGTTTTGTAGAGGCACGGCGTGCCGCACTGCTGTCCGGTAAATCGGTATTAAATTTTCACAGCCGGTCTCTAGCCACGTCGTCCCGCAGCTTGTCCGGCATTGTTGCGTAATTCGAATAAAGATATTTTGTAGGGTGGATTAGACGCGTTTTTTGCGTCGTAATCCACCTTTTCAGCGGCAGATTGGTGGATTACGGTGCAAAAAGCGCACCGTGCCACCCTACATTTTTTATTAGAAACCGGTTGAAAATTTAATACCGATTTACCGGACAGCAGTGCGGCGTGCCGTGCCCGATATTTCGAACAAATGCCGGCGCGCCATGCCCCACAACGCAATGTTTCACCCTTCCCCCTACCTATTCACTGTTTAATCCAAGGAACCCCCAATGCTTGCTGATTTCCGCAATAAATCTGCTTTTATTGGCATTGCTCTGCATGATGAAAAAGTCAGCATGGTGAAGCTTAGGAAAGCTAAGAAAAAAATAATCGTCGAAGGATTTTCAATTGCTCCTTTACCCACAGAGACCCAATTACAGCAAATCCTTAATGATTGGGTGGACTTGTATCGCGCGAAACATTGCCGAGCTGCATGGGCATTGCCAGCATCGCAAATCATCTATAAACATATCCATATACCAGTGGGTTTAAATGATCTTGAGTGTGAAGTAGAAATTGCGGCGAATTTGCAGCGCTATTTGCCAGCCATAAATGAGCCGCTTCATTTTGACTTTTTGCCGATCAAACGGAATGATCACGAGGTTGAATTACAGATTATTGCTGCACGCTCTTTGCAGGTGTCCCGGTATTGTCAGGTAACAAAAGCCGTAGGATTAAAAATAAAAAGCATTGATGTGGATGCTTATGCCATTGTACGGGCTGTCAATTTTATTTCGCCTTCCTGCTCATGGCGCCTTATTCTCGACATGAGTGTGACTTGCGCGCAATTTATTTTATTGCAGGAAGGAAAAGTTTTTTCAATTCATTTTTTCTCATTTGAAACAGAAGATTTGTTATGGCCACAAATTAAAAACGCGCTTCAATCTTTATCGGTCACCATTGCACTTAAACCTATCGAAAAAATTTTGCTGACGGGTGAGTTGCGCCAACTGACGGATTTAAAAAATCAATTTCAGGATGACTATGCCATTACGGTAGAAACCATGGATTCGCTGAGAGAAAAACTCAACATCCAAACGGACTTTGCTATTTCCGCAGGCTTGGCTGCATTAGGTGTAGCATTGCGAGGATATCAGCATGCCTGATATTAATCTATTGCCGTGGCGGCAAGCTTTCTATGCCCATTCTCAGCGAAAAGATTGGTTTTATCGTGTGCTTTTCGTAGGAATAGCACTCAGTATTTGGGTTGGGTTGCATAGTGCATGGGTGATAAAAAATCATCAGTTAGAGGTGGAAATTTTATTATTAAAAAATCAATTGCATGCTCGGGATCATGCCACGTATTTAAAAGACATAGAAGGACTGAATCAAATCAAAGAGAAGCAAAAAATGTTTTGGGGCTGGTTTCGTGTATTCGATTGCCTCAGTCAGCATCATATTCAGTTGACGAAAGTGGATTATCAAGTGCCGCCCATTTTTTTGCTAGGTCGCGTAGCCTCTATGATGGATTTTTCAAATGCCTTGGCAGGCTGCCATTTTCCTATTAATCCAAAAATAACCCTCCATCCTCTGCGACAATCCGATTTTTTACAATTTTCTATCAGTGAGTGAGTTTACATGAGGCGGCTAATTTTTATTTTTTTGGGATTAATCAGTTTGATAGGTTTGTGTGATGCGATCAGCCAAGGATGCTATTTTTTACAAGCAAAACAGGAGATAAAAAATTTAACGGCACAATTACGCGCAAAAAAAGAAAATATGCCGCAACCAAAAATGCAATTTAGCGTGAGTAAAGATAAAGTAATAAATTCTTTTTTTTCTGCTGTGCGACGTGCGGGCTTGGAAAGTCAGTCCTCAACTATTTTTCCAGATAAAAATATCCTGATAGAAGCCGTGTTGGTGGGGAATTTTATGCAAATTCAACACTTGCTAAACGATATTTCCCGTCAATGTTTGCCTTTTATGATTAAACAGGCTCGTATCGAAAAATATGCTCATCAATTGGCGTTACGACTGCAGCTAAGTTTTTTGAAAATATGTGTGCGTCCAACGCCTAATGCTAATTTCAGTGAACAAAAAGCGGATCCATTTGCTACCCCGCTAACCCAATCAGACGATGCTGTTTTACAACGTTATTCGTTTAAACAATTTAAATTGGCTGGTTTCTTGCAATATCCTCAACACACTATCGCAATGGTGACATTGCCCAATGGAAATACGCGCGAAATTTCGGTCGGTGATTTTTTAGGACATGAACAAGCGCAATTAATAGATATTCAACAGCAAAAAATGATTTTGCGATTAAATGGACAAGAAATTCAGTTAGGAGACGTCAAGAAATGAAAAAGATAAGCCTTTTATTATTGTTTTTTATATTAATTAAAAACTTATGCGCCGGATCGGTGGGCGAGCAGCCTTTTGTTGCGCTCGATTTGCAAAATGTGAGCGTACGAGATGCATTGCAAATTATTGCAAGACAATTAAAGCAAAATATAGTGATCAATTCGACGGTGAATGGTTATTTATCACTGCATTTTCATGATATGACAGCGCAACAAGCGTTTTATTTTATATTGGCGTCCCAGGGTTTGACGAAATTTCAGCAAGAAGGCATTTGGTTTATTGAGCCAAACGATGTCCTCATTCGCCAAAAACAAACTGAGGTCAAACAGAAAGAAATTCTTTTTGAAGCAGAACCTTTGTTAACCCATGTTTGGCAAATTCGTTATGCACAAGCCGAAAGTATCGCGCATTTTATTTATGATGCGAATCATTCATTACTGTCCAAGCGAGGTTCTCTTCAGGTAGATGGTCGAACGAACCAGCTTTGTGTGCGTGATACTCAAGAAAATCTATCCGAAATAACCCGTTTGGTGCAGCGATTGGATATTCCCGTCAAGCAGGTATTAATTGAAGCACGATTGGCGAGTGTCGATAGTGATTTTGAGCGCGAGTTGGGAATTGATTTTTCTGCGCAATCGGGTACGCAAGTAGATCGAGGGCGTTATTCCTTGGCCATCGTAAAATTAGCGAATGGCTCATTCTTAGATATGCAATTAACAGCGTTAGAAAATGAAGGCCATGCTGAATTAATTTCGAGTCCAAGTTTATTTACCGCGAATCAACAAACAGCGTCCATTGAGTCGGGTGAAGAAATTCCTTATCAAGAAATTAGCCGCAGCGGGGCGACAGGAGTTGCTTTTAAAAAAGCAGTATTGAGTTTAAAAGTTACGCCCCAAATTTTACCGAATGACAAAGTCCAATTACAACTGCAAATTAATCAGGACAGGCCCAGTCCACGAATGGTGTTAGGCGTACCGGCGATTACGACAAGGCAAATTAGCAGCAGTGTATTGGCAGCAAATGGGCAAACCATCGTCTTGGGTGGAATTTTTGAATCCAGTAATGGTTCTGCTAATCAACGTATTCCTTTTTTAGGAAAAATTCCTCTTATTGGGTTACTTTTTCAGCAGCAGAATAAAACTGAAAACAAAAGAGAGCTGTTGATTTTTATTACGCCTAAGATTGTGGATAATTAGAGGTTCTTTTTGACTCCCCCATCCGCCCGAAGGGTGGATGGGGGAGTCAAAATAAATAAGCGCATTTAAAAAACGCATCTAATCTCCCTACAAAATGGATAACCTGTGCTAAAATCTAAAAAAATCAAAAGCATTGAGGGTTCGAGTGAAGTCAAAACATAAAAATATATTCTTAATTGGCCCTATGGGAGCAGGCAAGAGTAGCGTGGGCAAATATTTGGCTACGCATCTTAATATGGATTTTTATGATACAGACGAAGAAATCGAAAAACGCACAGGTGTCGATATTGGTTGGATCTTCGATGTGGAAGGCGAGATGGGGTTTCGAAAACGCGAAGAAATGGTTGTTTGTGACTTAGCAAACTTATCCAATATTATTTTAGCAACGGGCGGAGGGACGATTTTATCCTCCGAGTCGCGCACCATCTTGCGCAATAATGGGGTCGTTGTTTATTTAGAAGTATCCCTGCGTTACCAGCAATCTCGTACTATTAATGATAGCCGTCGCCCTTTATTGCGCGTAGAAAATCGTCAGGAAGTCTTAGAAAAATTACAAGTTGAACGTGAATCGTTGTATGAAGAAATCGCCGATTTTCGTGTTTTAACAGATAAGCGTAATGTTCGTGCGGTTGCTGATGAAATTATTCATTGGTTAGCGATGAAGTAATACCATTGAGAAGTAGCTCAACCTCCATCCAGCGTTAGACAATGGATTAAATGCGTAACTCACCATTAAAGCGGCATTTGTAGGGGCATGGCGTGCCACACTGCTGTTCGGTAAATCGGTATTAAATTTTTACAGCCGATCTCTAATAAAAAATGTAGGGTGGCACGGTGCGTTTTTTGCACCGTAATCCACCAAT
>CAZTDR010000042.1:0-24239 GCA_964612855.1 uncultured Coxiellaceae bacterium | reverse complement strand
CATCTAGCTGGCTAATTAATAGCCAAATTATGCGCTAATCAGTGGAATTTAAGTAGGGCGGATTAATACCTTAATTCACATAGCATACACATCTACGCGTCACTAAATAAAAACTTGCCGTAGCAATTAAGCTAATTGGAAGAAATACCGCTGCCACAGCCGGTAAAGAAAACAGCATCCAATAAAACTCTAAGAGAAATCCGAAGAAGAGAGTCCACGGATTGTATGAATTACAATATATAGAGTTTATATCTTGAAGACATACTGTAATACTATCTATGACAGCTTCTGAAGCATTCAGCGTAAAAAACAGAATAACTCCGCCAAACAGCCCATATAAAAGTGCTTTTTTTAGATTAGGTAATTTAGTTATTAGCGGGCCAAATATAAATCCTAGTATTGCACTCATTGTAATAAGTGCAATGTTGAGATATGTGTCACCACTCAAAGGATCATTGGGTGGGCTTATATATATAAAATGACTGACATATAACGGAAGTGGAATAGAAAACAAGCCAAACCAGATGGCTCCAAATAAGCGAATAAAAATTTGTATTAATAAACTTCGAATAAATTTAACCATGAAATTAATTTATCATATTACTAGAAAGAAGCATATTAAATATAAAATAGTCGAGTTAAAAAAATCTTCCGCGTTGTGTCCAAGAGAAGGAATAAAGTTGTATTTAACTCCATAAACTCTTGCCAGTGATGTGATGCAAGATAATGAGTGAGCGTATAAGGCGTTAATGCAGGATCTAGCGTTTTGCATGTTTCTGTCAATTGTTGTAATAAATTTTCGGGGTTTCTTTGCATAATTTTTCTCGTTAAAATCTGGGTGTATGTGTGCTAGTCTGGTGGGCACGCTGTGCTGTGCCCACCCTACTTTATGAAAAAAAATCACCCATTCCGCCGCAACGTTCCGACAAAATTTCGATATCCTTTTCCATCCGATAAATTGCTTGAAATAATATTAATGACATCAGAATCAAACAGTTTCGTCGCGACTAAACGTGCTGAAGAACGAGGGTTATTATTAAAAACGTTGAGCGTGGCAAGATCATTTTGTTCTGTACAAGTGCCGCCTAATCCTTCACCGATTTCACTGGTATTAAAATGATAAGTGATTGCACCACCACCCACAGTATAGTGGCCCTCCTTACCACCACTAATAAAGCTTAAACTAAGCGGCTTCACATTCACTGCCAACCCTTGCGCTGTTAATGTGCCCGCCCACTGCCCCGAAAAACTTTCGCAGCCAGGACCTTGCTTGTTATACACACCGACCGCTACCCAATTTTGACCATTCCAAGCAGCACTCGTCACATTCACATTACGATCAGGCTGAAGCCTGACCCCTACCGGTAAAATAGTTTGAGACCAATGCTCACCGTCTTTGCTGACAATAATTAAAGGTAACACATCCGAATTGGAATCACTTTCCTCGCCGATAGAGCGCGTCCCGACCCCGACCCAAAGTTGACCATTCCAAACCAGGCTTTCAATGTCGGTGACGTACGCAGGAAGTGATTGGGGAAGCCAATTCCAAGTTCTTGCGTGATCTACGCTTTTTAACAGACGTGTATGTCGAGTACTGCCACCACCGTCATTTGCAATAGCAAAATACTCTCTACCATTTGTTGCAAGGGTTTTGATATTCAATTGAGCAGGAGTGATGGTTGCATAAGTCCAGTTCACCCCATCAGGACTCGTTACAATAAAACCGTTGTTCGAAAAATTATTTCCATAACGAACCGAGCCTGCTGCTATCCATTGCTCTCCATCCCATAAAATGGCGTTAAACGTGGAAGAAACTTTTTGCAAATCGGGAAGGAGTGTCGCCTTGTTAAAGGTCCAGCTATTCCCTCCGTCATGGCTAACCAGCATGACAGCTGCCGGGGTATCGATCCATGAAAAAGGATTATATTGACCCACAGCAATAACATCAGTCCCTTTGGCAGCAATCGCATTTAATTTTGAATGCTCTGTTTTAATTTCAGAAGGGACGGGTGCCAATTGCCAATGTGCTCCACCATCATGGCTCACTAAAATAGCTTGCTTATTACCTACTGCAATTAGGTCTTGGTTGTTAGCATAAATCGCATTTAAGTTATCCGTTAATTTTCCTGTAGGAGAAAGCGTGCTCCAGGTGGTTCCCCCATCACCGCTTTTTAGAATCAATTGCTGAGCATTTTGCTGACCTATCGCAATTAAATCCATTTGATTTGAAACAACACTATTTAAACCTGCATCTGAAATAGAATCTTGTAATTTCCATTGACTGGCATCGCCTGTTCCTTTTAGAACAATCGGTGTAGTCACTGCAGCGGAATTGACACCACATAAGAGAAAAAACAATGGCAGAAAATATTTTATATAATTCATCTCATACCCCTTATTTCATGAGACCTTACGTTAGCACATCTACTACAATGTGGGAACCGTGCTTTTTATAGGCAATTATCGTATGATGGTACAAGTCAAATAGGAGCCTGATACACATGCCCGCTAGTCAACTTAAGCTACTTGAAACTAAACGATTTCTTCCCTTATTTCTGACCCAATTTCTAGGCGCTTTCAATGATAATGTTTTTAAAAATGCCTTAGTCATATTAATCACTTATCAATTTTCAAGCTCTATCCATATGAATACCGAGGTTTTGATTACGATAGCCGCTGGTATTTTTATCTTGCCCTTTTTTTTATTTTCCGCAACCGCCGGACAGCTCGCGGATAAGTTCGAAAAATCGCAATTGATTCGCTATACCAAACTCGCAGAAATTCTTTTAATGTTGTTAGCGGGTGTGGGTTTTTATTTTCAAAGCATTCCACTGCTCCTGTTTTTATTATTTCTCGTGGGCACACAAGCCACTTTTTTTGGCCCGATGAAATACTCAATTTTACCCGATCAACTTCCTGATAATGAATTAATCGCCGCCAATGGATTACTGGAAGCCGGAACGTATTTTGCTATCTTATTAGGCACGATTGCCGGGGGCATATTAGCGACCTTTCATATGGGTCCCCTATTGGTATCGATTACCGTCGCTCTCATTGCAATCGGCGGCTACCTCACAAGCTTACAAATTCCACCCGCTAAAATCGGCGCACCCGACTTAAAAATAAACTTTAATTTAATCCAAGAAACAAAAGAAATTATCGCGCATACCTTTCAAAAACGTGACTTGCTTTTAACTATTTTAGGAATTTCTTGGTTTTGGTTAATTGGTGCGACCTATCTCTCTCAATTTCCTACCTATGCTAAAGTGATATTGGGTGCGAGCTCTTCAATTGTCACCTTGTTTTTAACCGTTTTTACATTAGGGATAGGGTTGGGATCACTCGCCTGTAATCGATTACTTAAAGGCCGCATCCATGCAACCTATGTTCCACTCGCAGCATTAGGCATGACGATTTTCGCAATCGACTTAGTGTGGGCAAGTGAGCACACGGTTAATCAAACAGGTACGCTGTTGACACTCGTGGAATTTTTAAGTCATGTTCAAAATTGGCGTGTCTTGTTGGATTTACTTTTCTTAGCCATTTGTGGCGGGATTTATATTGTACCGCTGTATGCAATTTTACAATATGAAAGCGATCCGGAGCATCGCTCGCGAGCAATAGCCTGTAATAATATTATGAATGCTTTATTTATGGTGTTTGCAGCCATCATCACCAGCATCATGTTATTTTTTCATTTTTCAGTAACACAAGTATTTGGATTGGTCGCTGTTGGTAATTTAATCGCAGCCATTTATATTTGCAATCTATTACCCGCAGAATTGCTTAAATCATTTACTGTTTGGTTGTTTAAATTATTTTATCGCGTTGAAGTCCGAGGCTTAGATAATTATTTCAAAGCAGGCAACCGTGTATTGATTGTTGCCAATCACACATCTTTATTAGATCCTGCTTTGTTAGCCACTTTTTTGCCGGATAAATTAACGTTTGCTGTTAATTCTCATCAAGCACAAAAATGGTGGGTTAAACTTTTTTTAAAATTGACCCATGCTTTCCCCATCGATCCAACCAATGCCATGGCGACCAAATCACTTATTGAATATTTACGTACTAACAAACGCGTGGTGATTTTTCCTGAAGGCCGAATTACTGTCACGGGTGCCTTGATGAAAATTTATGAAGGACCTGGGCTCATCGCCGACAAAGCAGGCGCGACGTTATTGCCTGTACGCATTGAAGGTGCACAATATTCGCCTTTTTCTTACTTGCGTGGCAAAGTCAAAATTCACTGGTTTCCTAAAATCACATTAACTATTTTGGAACCTCGCGTTTTTCACGCGCCAGAAGAGCTTAAAGGTCGAAAACGTCGTGAGAAAATCAGCGCCCAACTTTATGACATCATGACAGACTCTTTATTTTTCAGTAGTAATATGCAAGAAACGTTATTTCAATCATTAATCAATTCTGCCTCAATACATGGCAAAAAACACATGATAGTGGAAGATACCGAACGCAAACCTATTCATTATGGCCGTCTACTTTTAGCCAGCATTCTCTTAGGCCGTCATATTGCTAAACGTACTCAATCGGGTGAGTATGTGGGTTTATTGCTTCCCAATTCAATTGGCGCTATCGCAACTTTTTTTGGCATGCAAGCCCATCATCGTATTCCTGCGATGTTAAATTTTAGTAGTGGCATTCAAAATTTGCTACTCGCTTGTCGCACCGCACAAATCAAAACTATTTACACCGCCAAAAAATTTGTTGAACTCGCTAAGCTGCAATCCACTATGGATGCCCTGGCAGCAGAAGGTCTCACTCTGGTTTATTTGGAAGATGCACGCACCAGTATGGGAATCGGTACAAAATTACTAGGTAAATTACTTTCCTTTTTTCCTGAAACTTATTATCGGTTTTATAATCATATTACTAACCACAACATTCCAGCATTAGCGGCACAACCCGCTGTCGTTTTATTTACTTCCGGTTCTGAAGGCGCACCCAAAGGCGTATTATTAAGTCATAAAAATATTCAAGCCAATCGTTTTCAATTGGCGGCACGCGTGGATTTTAGCCCCATCGACCGCGTATTGAATGCATTGCCTATGTTCCATGCGTTTGGTCTAACGGCAGGTACACTTTTACCAATTATCGCAGGCATGCGTTTATTTATGTACCCTTCTCCTTTGCATTATCGAATTGTTCCGGAGATGTGTTATGACACGAATGCGACGATTACCTTTGGTACGGATACGTTTTTAGCGGGTTATGCAAAATACGCCCATCCTTACAATTTTTATAATGTTCGCTATGTATTTGCCGGTGCTGAAAAGTTACGCGAAGAAACGCGTCGAACCTGGATGCAAAAATTTGGTATTCGTATTTTTGAAGGTTATGGCGCAACAGAAGCCTCTCCTGCTTTATCAACCAACACAGCAATGCATTACAGAGCTGGCACCGTGGGTCGTCTGCTACCTGCCATTCAATATCAATTGCGTCCCGTTGAAGGTATTGCAGAAGGCGCGCGACTTTACGTTTCCGGCCCAAACCTGATGTTAGGTTATTTGTTTGCCCATACACCCGGTGCCATTCAGCCACTTGAAGACGGCTGGCATGATACAGGAGATATCGTGGCGGTCGATAATGAAGGTTACATTAGCATTCAAGGCCGTGCTAAACGTTTTGCAAAAATTGCCGGTGAAATGGTTTCGCTCACCGCGGTTGAAGATGCGCTCTATGCCTTATGGCCTAACCATCAACATGCGATAATAAGCCAGCCAGACCCCCGCAAAGGCGAACGTCTTCTTTTAGTCACTAATTTTAAACAAGCTGAACAAAAGACAGTCATGGATTATTTCAAAACGCGCGGTATGGCCGATATTGCGATACCACGTAAAGTCATTATCCTTGCGAAATTACCGGTATTGGGAAGCGGTAAAGTGGATTATCAAGCGGTTAAATTGATTTTAGAGAGTGACACGAATAATGAAGGCGAGGAGGCTTAGAGTTAGTTTATCCCCGATAAAGCAATCGGGGATGATGAAGAAAAACTATGCTCTTTTTCCAACAGGCAATACAACCTGTTGCTGAGTTTGGTAAGCTTTTTGTAGCGGTTGATAAATATTGAAAGACCCGCTATAACTTCCCTCTTCTTTTGCTAGTCTTAAAGCCATCTGATAATCCTCTGCAATTTGCTTCTGCTCTGGCAGGGGTAAACGCGCAATACGCTCTGTTTCTCGCTGCGATTGAGCTTTAAGCTCACTGGGTGTGGGTTGTTTTAGAATAGCATCTAAAATCGCTTGCTGATGCTCGGCAATCGTTTGTGCTTCTTGATTTACTTGATTAAACAACCCTACTTCTGAGGGTTTGCCCGCCAAGCTAGGGGTTTTTGCTTTTACTACTGGCAATTCTGATGCAGGTACTTTGACTGTGGGCGCTTCCACAGCAAATGTTTTGACTGGTAATGGTTTTACCCGAATTTTTTCCTGCACTGCTTGAGTCAATGCATTAAATAAACAATTACCATCTCCCAACGTTTTATTGTTTACATACCAATGTGTGTTATTACTATTAAATAATTCGATTTTCGGTGCATTCTCATTTGCAGCGCGATACAAACAAATTGGCTCTTGCGGCACACCGCTTTTGACGGGGGTCACCACCAGATGACAACCCATCATTTCTGCTAAAGCAGTTGCTTCAATATAAGTACCCCAGGCCCCATCACGTGCTTGTTCTTTAAGAAACGGTTCAAAATGACCTAACCCACTCGCCAGATATTCGCCGCGAAAACTTCTTGCAACCACCTCTTTACCCTTGCGTAAATGATCAATGGCCGCTTTTCGCAATACCGCCGCTACTCGCTTTTGCGCGGCTATTTCGTCTAGACGAATCAACTCTTGATCCAATTTGAATCGCTCGAGAAAAGCTTGGAGTTGTTGCATAGAGGGTAAGGCCATAATGCCACCTTTTGGGGGGAATAAAATAAATTGCTTGATTTTAACATGAATACACTAAGAAGTCTAAGACTTAATACGCTGAGCGGGCTGTTAAGCGAGTTAAAGCCGGGTCGGATTTTAAACTTTGGTAAAATTTAGTTCAAATTCTGCTAGTATACTCAAAAACGAGGAAAAAAACCATGCTTAGCCAATCAAGTAGGGTGGATTAGGCGTTTTTTGCCGTAATCCACCAAAATCTAAACGCTTTTTATTTTAATGCAGGTGGATTACGATGCAAAAAACGCATCTAATCCACCCTACAGTTTATCTTTTTATTGTCATTAAAGCCTACAGTCGCAGCCCTTTTATGACTTATGGGTAATGATATGCATGGGGGGGGGACACGCTGTGCTTTTGTCCACCTACGCACCTACGGGTTAATTATAAATGTAAAAAAATGTAGGTGGACAAAGCACCAAGCGCTAATAATTAAGAAGAAACCAATTCAATCACTTCCAACCCACCCATATAAGGCTGCAACACCGCTGGCACACGAATCCTACCTTGCTCATCTTGATAATTTTCCAAGATAGCCACTAAAGTACGACCCACTGCTAACGCAGAACCGTTTAAAGTATGCACCCATTCGGTTTTACCCGTTTTGACATCCCGAAATCGGGCTTTCATCCGGCGGGCTTGAAACGCTTCCGTATTGCTGCAAGAAGAAATTTCTCGGTATTTTGCCTGACCAGGCAACCACACTTCCAAATCATAAGTTTTAGCCGCAGCAAATCCCATATCGCCGGTACATAAACAAATGACTCGATAAGGCAGCTCCAGTTTTTGTAGCACCATTTCAGCATGGCGCGTTAATTCTTCTAACGCTTCATAGGATTTTTCTGGATGGACAATTTGCACCAATTCCACTTTTTCAAACTGATGCTGACGGATCATACCGCGTGTGTCTTTTCCATAAGATCCCGCTTCGCTACGAAAGCAAGCGGAATGGCAAGTGTATTTAAGAGGGAGTTGTTCGGCTTCGAGAATTTCATCACGAATCGTATTAGTGACGGGCACTTCGGCAGTAGGAATTAAATAAAATTCCTCACCCTCTTCCCGTTTCAACGAAAAAACATCTTCTTTCATTTTGGGTAATTGTCCCGTGCCATAGAGAGAATCTGCGTTCACAATATAGGGCACAGAAATTTCTTGATAGCCATGTTGTTGCGTATGCAAATCTAACATGAATTGAGCCAACGCACGCTGCAATTTAGCTAATTTATCATGCAACACGACGAAACGCGCGCCAGATAATTTTGCGGCATTCGTAAAATCCATCCCTAATTTAGCCCCTAAATCCACATGATCTTTGGCAGCAAAAGAAAACTCTGTCGGCTTACCCCAGGTACGAATGACTTGGTTATCTTCTTCACTTTTACCAACCGGGACAGATTCATGCGGAAGATTGGGTATGACGGCTAACAAATACTGTAATTCATTTTGTACTTGCAAAAGAGTTTCTTCAGCAGACTTTAAATTGTCACCCAAATCTTTGACGGATTGCAATAATGCCTCAACATTTTCCCCTTTCGCCTTAGCCTGCCCTACCGCTTTCGCATTCATGTTACGCGCATTTTGCAATTCCTGAACTTGGGTTTGCAAAATTTTGCGTTGTTCTTCTAAGGCATTAATCCGCAAGGTATCGAGCGTCATACCGCGTTTTTTTAATTGTTCAGCGACAAAAGAAAGATCATTTCGAATGAGTTTGGGATCGAGCATAAGAATCCATTTCAATGCGGCCAGGTAGGGGCGGACCCATGTGTCCGCCCAGCGGCCTTAACTATAAGTCAAGGCAGACACATGCGTCGGTCCGCCCCTACAAAACCATTTAGATAAGCAGGTTAGGCTTTTGCTGTTTGCAATACTTTCGCAACCATTTTGCCCATTTCTGCAGGTGAACGAACGGTATGAACACCGGCAGCTTCCAATGCTGCAAATTTTTCCGCTGCGGTTCCCTTGCCACCGGCAATAATCGCCCCAGCATGACCCATGCGCTTACCAGCAGGAGCCGTGACGCCAGCGATGTAGGAAACAACAGGTTTTGTAACATGATTCTTGATGTAATCAGCCGCTTCATCTTCACCTGTCCCGCCGATTTCACCTACCATGACAATCACTTCCGTTTGCGGATCTTTTTCAAATAACGCCAAGACATCAATAAAATTCGTTCCCGGAATCGGATCACCACCAATGCCCACACAGGTACTTTGACCTAAGCCCAATTCCGTGGTTTGTTTCACCGCTTCGTAAGTCAATGTACCTGAACGTGACACAATACCTACTTTACCTGGCATATGAATATGGCCTGGCATAATGCCGATTTTGCATTCGCCTGGCGTGATGACACCTGGGCAATTGGGACCAATTAAACGAACATGGGGGAAATTAGCTAAAAATGCTTTTACTTGCAGCATGTCTAAAGTAGGAATGCCTTCTGTAATACAGACAATTAATTTAATACCGGCTTCCGCTGCTTCAATGATTGAATCTTTGCAAAAAGCGGCAGGTACATAAATGACTGATGCATCGGCTTTAGTGGCAAGATAAGCTTCTTTCACCGTGTTAAAAACGGGAAGACCTAAATGCGTTTGGCCGCCTTTTTCTGGCGTCACACCGCCAACCATTTTGGTTCCATAAGCAATGGCTTGTTCAGAATGAAAAGTGCCTTGTTTGCCGGTGAATCCTTGGCATATCACTTTCGTGTTTTTGTTAATTAAAATACTCATTAAAGGGTCCTCAAAATCTTCATGGTTACGGCTGTTGTCGGTGTAATTGTTTGGTGGGCAAAGCACAGCGTGCCCACCAGATTAACACCCATATTCGGTTATTTAAGCAGTCGCTGCATGCACGACTTTTTTCGCAGCATCCGTAAAACTTTCAGCAGCAATGATATTTAAACCGCTTTGGCTTAATTTTTTTGCGCCTAATTCCGCATTGTTTCCTTCTAAGCGGACGATAACAGGTAATTTGGTACCTACTTCGGAGACTGCACCAATAATTCCATCAGCAATCAAATCACAACGTACAATACCGCCAAAAATATTCACTAAAATAGCTTTAACATTTTTATCCGATAAAATAATTTTGAATGCTTCCGTCACACGCTCTTTCGTCGCGCCGCCACCGACATCCAGAAAGTTCGCGGGATTTCCCCCATTTAATTTCACTAAATCCATGGTTGCCATCGCTAAACCAGCCCCATTGACCATGCAGCCAATATTACCGTCCAGTGCAATGTAGTTTAACTCCCAATCCCGGGCACGATTTTCTCGCTCGTCTTCTTGTGACGTATCACGCAGACCGCGAATTTCAGGTTGGCGATAAAGTGCATTATCATCAATATTGATTTTGCCATCCAAGCACAGCAAATTGCCTTGTTTCGTCACCACTAAGGGGTTGATTTCCAATAAACTAAAATCACATTCTTCAAACATTTTGGCGAGATTTAAAAAGATTTTAGTAAACTGTTTGATTTGATCCCCGGTTAATCCAAGCGCAAAAGCTAATTGACGACCTTGAAAAGGTTGCGCGCCAACTAAAGGATCAATAACAGCCGTTAAGATTTTTTCCGGCGTTTCATGTGCTATTTTTTCTATATCGACCCCACCTTCCGTGGATGCCATAAAGACAATGCGCTGTTTACTACGATCCACTACCGCACCTAAATACAGCTCACGTGCAATATCAGACGGTTCTTCAATCAGCACTTGGCTCACAGGTTGACCATTTGCATCCGTCTGGTAAGTCACTAAGCGGGTGCCTAACATACCTTTTGCTGCGTCAGCCAATTCGTCTTTTGTTGAGACAATTTTCACACCCCCAGCTTTACCTCGACCGCCAGCGTGAACTTGCGCTTTAACTACCCAACGCTTCGTATGGATATTATTTGCAATATGGACTGCTTCTTCGACGCTTCTCGCAACTTCGCCATGAGGAACAGGGATGCTGTATTTGGCTAAGAGTTGTTTAGCTTGATATTCATGTAGGTTCATTAGACTTTCCTGCTGGTTTATAAAATTTAAATAAAACCTCTGTGGTTCTGCTGGTGGTGGGCACACTGCGCTTTGCCCACCATCGACCCTGCGGCATAGTAATTCAGAATCAAACCTCAAGCAACAGACGAGCTGGATCTTCGAGTAATTCCTTAATTGCGACTAAAAACGACACTGAATCCTTGCCGTCAATAATACGATGATCATAAGACATCGCGACATACATCATAGGTCGAATCACAATTTGTCCATTTTCAACCACGGGACGTTGGTCTATCTTGTGCATGCCTAAAATAGCGCTTTGGGGTGAATTTAAAATGGGTGTGGAAAGCAAAGAACCGAAAACGCCGCCATTGGTAATGGTAAACGTGCCACCTTGCATTTCTTCCATGGTTAACTTAGCGTTACGAGCTTTCATGGCATAATCTGCAATTTTAGCTTCAATTTCAGCCATGCTCATTTGATCAGCGTCACGCAATACGGGAACGACTAATCCTCGGTCAGTTGAAACTGCGACCCCAATATCGAAATACCCATGATAAATAATATCATTACCATCAATGGACGCATTCACTGCCGGGAAGCGTTTCAGCGCCTCAACTGCGGCTTTCACAAAAAATGACATAAACCCTAAGCGTGCGTTATGGGTTTTTTCAAACTTATCTTTGTAACGTGCACGAATATCCATGACTTGCTGCAAATTGATTTCGTTAAACGTGGTCAACATCGCTGTATTTTGTTTAACTTCGAGCAAACGTTCCGCGATACGTGCACGAATACGTGTCATGGGTACACGTTTTTCAGGACGCGCCCCGCTAGCGACACCGCCACCCATTGCTTGCAACACATTTTCTTTGGTAATCCGCCCATCTTTTCCAGTGCCTTTCACTTGTGAAACATCTACCTCATGTTCAGCTGCGGCACGACGAGCGGAAGGCCCTAATGCGGTGGTCTTTGCTTCGGCTTTTTCAACGGTTTTTTCTGCCGTTTTTTCCGGTGCTTTTTCTGCTGCTTGGGCAGGGATTGCTGCCGCACCATTGCCGGGTTCAATAATCGCGACAATTTGATTCGCTTGAACCGTTTCTCCACTCGGTTTTAAAATTTCTTTCAAAATCCCATCTGCTGGAGCGGGCACTTCCAGCATTACTTTATCGGTTTCAAGGTCCATTAAATTTTCATCGCGCGAGACACGATCACCGGCTTTTTTATGCCAGGTTGCAATGGTGGCATCGGCAATAGATTCCGGGAGCATGGGAACTTTTACTTCAATCGTCATGGGTGTTTCCTTTATTTCAAATAATTAATTCGTATAAACAATACAACGTAGGGTGGATTAGCCGCGTTTTTTGCGGCGTAATCCACCAAATCGGCGCCTAAAAAGGTGGATTACGCCGCAAAAAACGCGGCTAATCCACCCTACATTTTTTTTAAGTATTCAAAGCTTGGGTGACTAATTCTTGTTGTTCTTTTAAGTGCACGGAGGCATAACCTGCTGCAGGCGATGCGGACGGTGTACGTCCGGCATAACGCAACAACTGCTTCGCGCCCAAACAAGCGATAATATTTGGCTGCACGCTCAACCAAGCTCCTTGGTTCATCGGTTCTTCTTGGCACCAAATAATAGTGTTAACGTGCGCATAAGGTGCTAATGCTTTTTTAATCGCCTCTTCAGGGAAAGGATACAATTGTTCTAGACGAATAATGGCGACATTATCCATTTTATCTGCACGGCGCTTTTCCAATAAATCATAATAAACCTTACCGCAGCAGAGTATAACACGATCTACTTTTTTAGCCTCGATAGCATCGACTTCGGGAATAACCACTTGAAATTCACCCTTTGCTAACTCATCCAAAGAGGAAATGGCTAAAGGATGGCGTAATAAACTTTTTGGTGTCATGACAATTAATGGTTTTCGATAAGGACGAATCATTTGACGCCGTATCATGTGATAGGTTTGAGCTGGGGTCGTGGGGACACAAACTTGCATATTATTTTGCGCGCACAATTGTAAGTAACGCTCTAATCGCGCCGAAGAATGCTCAGGTCCTTGCCCTTCATAACCATGGGGTAAGAAGACGGTTAAGCCGCATAACCTTCCCCATTTTTGCTCACCGGAACTGATGAATTGATCAAACACCACTTGCGCGCCATTGGCAAAATCACCAAATTGCGCTTCCCAAATGACGAGACTATTGGGCGCAGTCGAGGCATAACCATATTCAAATGCAAGCACCGCTTCTTCAGACAGCAGTGAATCAATAATATTAATTTGCACCTGGCTGGGCGCAAGATGGCTCAGCGGAATATAGATTTCATCGGTATTTTGATCATGCAAAACCGCATGTCGATGCGCAAAAGTTCCGCGTGCCGCATCTTGTCCGCAAAGACGAATAGGATAACCTTCATCCAGTAAAGTGGCATACGCGAGTATTTCTGCATACCCCCAATTGATTGGCGACTCTCCTGTTGTCATTTTTTGCCGCGCTTCCATCATTTTTTTCACTTGCGGCTGCAACACAAATCCCTCAGGTAATTTTTCCAAAGCGGAGGCGATTTGTTGCAATTTTTTTAAGGGTAAACTGGTTGTTGCTTTCACTGTCCATTCTTGACCGATAAAGGGTTGCCAAGTGTTGGCGTATTCATACCCTGAATCTTTTTGAATACGATCCACTACACAGAGGCCCGCATCCAATTTATTGCGATAGGCATCAACGAGTTTTTGTTCTGTATCCGCATCAATTACTTTTTCTGCCACTAATTTTTTTGCATACAGTGCAGCTGGAACCGGCAACGATTTAATGATTTTATACATTAAAGGCTGAGTTGCAGAAGGCTCATCTGCTTCGTTATGACCATGACGTCGATAACAAACCATATCAATCACAATATCTTTTTTAAATTGCGCGCGATAATCCACTGCCAATTTGGTAGCAAATAAAATCGCTTCGGGATCACTCGCATTCACATGCAAAATAGGTGCTTCGACCATTTTTGCAATATCCGTGCAATAAATACCGGAGCGCGCGTCTTTCGGATTACTAATGGTAAAACCCACTTGGTTGTTAATCACAATATGAATAGATCCACCCACTGTGAACCAACGGGCTTGCGACATATTAAACGTTTCCATGACAACACCCTGCCCGGCAAATGCGGCATCACCATGAATTTGTACAGGAATAACCGCTTTTTGCTCGGTATCTCGACGACGACGTTGTCTGGAGCGTACGGAACCTTGCACCACGGGCGAGACAATTTCTAAATGCGAGGGATTGAAAGCAAGTGCTAAGTGGAGAGGGCCCTGCGGTGTACTCACATCCGACGAGTAACCCATGTGGTATTTCACATCACCAGAATGGGCTTGCGGAATATTTTTGCCTTCAAAACCGGCAAATAAATCAGCGGGTTCTTTACCTAACACATTCACCAACACATTGAGACGACCACGATGCGCCATCCCAATGACGATTTCTTTAATACCCAGCTCCGCACCACGCATCACAATGGTATCTAGCATCGGGATCAAACTATCGCCGCCTTCTAACGAAAATCTTTTTTGACCGACATACTTGAAACCTAAATATTTTTCCAATCCATCTGCCACGATTAAACGATCTAGTATTCGTAATTTTTCATCGGTAGTCGGTGTAAAATGCGGCCACTGTTCTTCCATGCGCTGCTGAATCCATTTCACTTCGGATAATTCAGCAATATGCATGTACTCGATACCAATCGAGCCGCAATACGTTTTGCGCAATCCCTGGTAAATTTCACTGAGGGTGGCACTGGATTTATTCAGGCTTTTGAACGTGCCGGTATCAAATGTGGTATTTAAATCAGCATCCGTAAAACCATAATAACTTAATTCTAATGTTGCATTTTGGACATTTCGTCTCAGACCTAAAGGATCAATGTCTGCATGCAAATGGCCAAAACTGCGATAAGACGAAATTAAATCGATGATTTTTTCTTGTTGCTGTTGATGATAAACATCAGCGCCCTGCAAAGCAGACATTTTTGGCTGTCGTACGATATGTGAAAAGTAATTTCGAATATCAGCATGTGAAACATCAGCGGCAGAATTGGCCACTTGTTTAAAATACGCTTGCCATTCAGGCGTTAACTCATGAGGATTTTTAAGATAGGTATCGTACAATTCCTCAAGATAGTCGTCACCCCCGCCAGATAAATAGGAATCTTTCCACAAATCTTGCATTGAACGTTGTTGTTTTATTTTCATTTTTTCCTCTTGCCTGTCGTGTCGTAGGGGCACAGCGTGCCGTGCCCTGCTGCCTATCTAATCAGCGCTGCAGGCACGGCACGTCGTACCCCTACAGATAAATCAAACTGCATCGCCTAACATTTGGTTTTTAATATGATTAATTGCTTTGGTTGGATTCAACCCCTTAGGACACACATCCACGCAATTCATAATGCCTCTGCAACGAAATACGCTAAACGGATCAGCAAGATCGGCTAACCGTTGATGCGTTTCCGTATCACGGCTATCGACAATAAAGCGATAAGCTTGCAACAACCCTGCCGGGCCAATAAATTTTTCTGGATTCCACCAAAAAGACGGGCAAGACGACGAACAACATGCGCACAAAATGCATTCATACAAACCATCTAATTTCGCGCGCTCTTCCGGCGATTGCAAGCGCTCTTTGGCGGGAGCAGGTTCATTGTTTTGCAAATAAGGTTTGACCTTTTCAAATTGCTCATAAAACTGGCTCATGTCAACGATCAAATCTCTTGAAACCGGCAATCCTGGCAAAGGGCGAATAACGATGGGCTCTTTTAAAGAAGATAAATGCGTTGTACACGCTAAGCCATTTTTTCCATTGATATTCATTCCATCCGAACCGCACACGCCTTCACGGCAAGAGCGACGTAAGGTTAACGTATCATCCATCGTATTTTTAATGGCTAACAACGCGTCTAACACCATGTGGCAATTATGTTTTTCCACATCTAAATCAAACTCTTGCATATACGGTTTTTGATCGGTCTCTGGATTGTAACGATAAATTGAAAAAAGCATGTCAAGACCTCTTATTCTCTCGCTTGAAGCGGAATAGCCTTCACTTCGAGCGGCTTCATGTTAATAGGACGGAATGTCAATTGGCCATCGGCAAAATAGACCGTATGTTTCAACCAATTTTGATCATCGCGCTCTGGAAAATCATAGCGAGCATGCGCGCCTCGGCTTTCGGTGCGATGGTTGGCTGAAGAAGCTGTCGACAACGCAGTTGCCATCAAATTATCTAATTCTAATGCCTCAATACGACTTGTATTGAAATAAGTGCTCTTATCGTTGATAGCAGCGTATTGCAAACGTTGTTGTAATTCGTCTAACTTTTTGAACCCTTGTTCCATGGGTTCGGCTGAACGAAACACACCAAAATCTTCTTGCATCACTTTTTGTAATTCTGCGCGAATCGTTTCAACACTTTCGCCTTTTTCATTGCGGTTCCAGCGTTCTAAGCGCTCAAATGTCACATCCAATTCGGAACGCGTTGGTTCACAAAAACCTAATCCTTCTCGCACACTTTGTTGAATATGAATGCCTGCCGCGCGGCCAAATACAACCAAATCTAATAAAGAATTGGCACCCAAACGATTTGCACCATGCACAGAAACGCACGCACATTCCCCTGCAGCATATAAACCAGTCACCACTTGATCTTGCCCATTTTTGACTGTCAATACTTGTCCATGAATATTAGTGGGAATACCGCCCATAATATAATGGCAAGTCGGCACCACTGGAATGGGGTCTTTGACCGGATCCACTCCCGCAAAGGTAATAGCCAAATCACGAATACCGGGCAAGCGTTTATCAATCACGTCTTCCCCTAAATGATCTAATTTTAAAAGAACATAATCATTTTTTGTTCCCGCTCCACGGCCTTCACGAATTTCAATCATGGAGGAACGCGCGACAATATCGCGACATGATAAATCTTTTAGATGCGGTGCATAACGTTCCATATAACGTTCACCGTCTTTATTAATTAAGTAACCGCCCTCTCCACGGCTACCTTCTGTGACTAGCACACCTGCGCCGTAAATACCGGTGGGATGAAACTGCCAAAATTCCATATCTTGCAAAGGAAGGCCCGCTCGCAGCACCATACCAAAACCATCGCCGGTATTGATGTGTGCGTTCGTTGTCGTTTGGAAAATGCGACCCGCACCACCCGTCGCTAAAATGGTGGCGCGTGCTTTAAGAAAAACAACTTCTCCCGTCTCAATGCACATCGCCAGTACGCCTGCAATGCCGGCATCGGTTTTAACCAAATCAATCGCGAACCATTCATTAAAAAACTTAGCTTTAACGGCCAAATTACGCTGATAAAGTGCATGCAACATCGCGTGCCCGGTGCGATCTGCTGCACAACAAGTACGATGAGCTTGTTCTTTGCCGTAATCCCGAGTCGCACCACCAAAAGCCCGCTGATAAATTTTGCCATCTTTATTGCGAGAAAATGGCAAGCCCATATGTTCTAATTCATAAATATTTTGTGGGGCATTCTTACACATATATTCGATGGCTTCTTGATCTCCCAAGAAGTCGGAACCCAGCACCGTATCGTACATATGCCAACGCCAATCATCATACCCATCGGTATTTCCAAGAGCAGCATTGATGCCACCTTGCGCTGAAACGGTGTGGGAGCGGGTAGGAAATACTTTTGAAATAACAGCTACATTTAAACCTGACTGGGCAAGCTCGATGGATGCACGTAAGCCCGCACCCCCGCCACCCACAATCACAGCATCAAATGTATGTACAGCTAAGTTTGTAGCGATATTCATTAATTAAACACCCCATAAAATCAAGAGCGCGGCAAAAAAACAAGCTACCAGCGCAAAGAAAACGATTGTATTTAAAACGAGACGTAACACTGAGCAAGTCACGTAATCTGTAAAAATAGTCCATACCCCGACCCAGGTATGAAATAATAAAGACAAGAAAAATAAGAGTGTCGCTATTTTCATCCACCCTGCCGCAAACAAATTGCGCCAGTCATCGTACTGTACTCCGTGATGACAAACCAAAAATAGAAATAAACCCACGACATAAAGCGTCATAAAAACAGCTGACATGCGTTGAAATAACCAATCACGTAAGCCTTGATGATTCACACCTAAAACGGACTTTACCATAGCCATACACCTGTCAAAATAATTAACGCTGTAGCCATTCCAATCGTTATAATTGCTGATAATTTACCACTTTTTAATTCTTCGCCGATTCCAATATCCATTAATAAATGCCGAATACCTGCAATAAAATGAAAAATAAAAGCGGATAAAACACACCAAAGCATGAATTTTGCAAAAGGTGATGTCAATAATTGGCATAGGTTATCAAAACTTTCTTGAGAAGCCAGCGACAAATAGAGTGCTCTCAAGAGAAGAGGAATAAAAAGAAATAAAACAAACCCTGATATGCGATGCAAGATTGAGGCAATAGCAGGGATGGGAAAACGAATCGTAAGAAGATTCAAGTTTTTAGGTCTTTGTTTTTTCACTGCCCAGTCACTTCCTTTGTCAAATTTTTAAAGGCGAATTATAGCAGTTAGAGTACTCAAAGCAAAATAATGTTGGATGCTTTTGTTTAGACAACCATGGATTCCCGCCTGGGACTTTAATAGTAGTAAGGGCCGCCGGGCGGACACATGGGTCCGCCCCTACAAAAACCTGCCTTATAGATAAATAGGCGTTTTAAAACTCAGTGACAATTTCATGTAATCTGCTATTCTGACAGCGGAAAAATAACATAGGAGACCACCCCATGGTGGATAAAAAAGCCCGGCTGACTGTTGAAGATAAAAACATCGAATTTGATATACTTTCTGGCACATTAGGACCGGAAGTTATCGATGTCGGTTCCTTGGTCAAGCACGGCTATTTCACCTATGATCCTGGCTTTGTTTCCACGGCAGCCTGCGAATCTAAAATTACCTTTATTGATGGTGATGAAGGCATTTTATTGTACCGCGGCTACCCTATTGATCAGCTGGCTATGCGCTCCAATTTTGTCGAAGTATGTTACTTGCTGCTAAACGGTGAGCTACCCAACCCAGAACAATATAAAGATTTCGATAAAGCCATTAAACGCCATACCATGGTACACGAGCAAATGCGTAACTTCTTTAATGGATTCCGTCGTGATGCTCATCCCATGGCGGTTATGGTGGGTGTGGTTGGCGCTTTATCGGCATTTTATCACGATACATTAGACATTAAAAATCCAGAACATCGCAGAATTTCGGCCTTACGCTTAATCGCTAAAATGCCAACCATCGCTGCCATGTGTTACAAATATTCTGTCGGCCAACCGTTTATGCCCCCGCAAAATCGCATGTCCTATGCAGAAAATTTTCTTCATATGATGTTTGCGACTCCTTGTGAAGACTATGTACCGAACCCGGTTTTAGTCAAAGCCCTCGATCGTATTTTCACACTGCATGCCGATCATGAACAAAATGCGTCAACCTCCACTGTTCGTTTAGCGGGATCCACAGGCGCCAATCCATTTGCCTGCATTTCCTCGGGTATTGCTGCATTATGGGGACCGGCACACGGGGGTGCGAACGAAGCGGCGCTTAACATGCTGCACGAAATTGGTGATGTGACACGCATTCCAAAATTTATTGCACGGGCAAAAGATCCGGATGATAAGTTCCGTTTAATGGGCTTTGGTCATCGCGTTTATAAAAATTATGATCCTCGTGCGAAAGTCATGCGAGAAACATGTCATGAAGTGCTCGAAGCGGTGGGAGCGCATGATGCTCCCGTCTTTAAAATCGCGATGGAATTAGAAAAAATCGCGCTGGAAGATGATTATTTTGTGCAACGAAAATTGTATCCGAATGTGGATTTTTATTCGGGCATTACGTTAAGCGCAATCGGCATCCCTGCCAATATGTTCACGGTGATTTTTGCACTTGCTCGAACGATTGGCTGGATTGCACATTGGAATGAAATGATTAGCAGTCCTTATCGTTTGGGACGGCCAAGACAGCTTTATACTGGATCGAAAGAGCGAGATTTTGTGTCGATGCAGGATCGGTAGTTCTTTAGCAAGGCCATGGTGGACAGGCTGCGCTTTGTCCACCCTACACTTCCGTCATCATCCCCGAATGCGTTTATCGGGGATCTTCTGACTAAATCATGCCCCCTTATATGAAACCGGCTTAACCATCGCCTCCCCACCAAAATAAAACGTCACTCCCGCTGTCAACATCACATCATTCTTACCGCCCGACAGAGTATATAAATCTTTTGCCTCAGCATTTAATGAAATGGAAGGATCAATAAAATAATGAGCGCCTAGCCCTGCATTCACGTTAGCTTGATTGGTAGGATCCGCATTGTAATTAGGATAATTGTGCACTTTGATACTCGTGACACCCACACCACCCAATGCATAAGGCTCAACCTTTCCATGCTTAGCAAATTTAAATACCCCATCCAAGGTATAAATAAATCCATGCACGCTGAAATCAGGGCCTGTATGATTCGTATTCGTGTTCAATACACTTGCGCCTGTTTTAACGCCCCATTGATCATTAAACTCATAACCTAATTCGATGGTTGGGGTTGCTGTATTTTGGATATGTCTTTTTTGCGCGAAAAAAATATAACCGTCAGCTAATCGAATCGACATCGCACCGGGTCGGGTACCGGCCATACTTATTGTGCTTGTGGTTAGAGCGATGATGGTCATACAAACTAACTTGTTTTTCATTTTTATCATTCCTTTTTTTTGATCAAAAAATTGCAGTTAAGAAGGTGGATTACGACACAAAAAACGTGTCTAATCCACCCTACATGTAGAGTCTGTTGACAATTGGTTTGGCCGGTTTAAAAAGCGGGGAATCGAGATAAAATTTTCGCAAATGTGAGGCGAATAGCACCGCTATTTAACGAACATTTGCGGAAATTTTAGCCGATTCTACCACTTTTTAAACCGGCCAAACCAATTGTCAACAGACCCTAGGGTTATAAAATCCTTTTCATTGCATTTAGCCAGCCTTGATAAAAACTTTCTTGCTGTGCGGGTAACATAGTCGGCGTATAGTTTGCATTGCATTGCCATAATTTTGAAATATCGTCCAATGACTGAAAAATACCCGCGTTTAATCCGGCTAAATAAGCCACACCTAACGCGCTTGTTTCTAGGCAGCGTGAGCGCTGCACAGTCACATTTAATATGTCTGCCAGAAATTGCAACAGCCAATTGTTTGCGGTCATGCCGCCATCGACACGCAATGTTTTTAATTCTTTTACGCCATCTTTCAGCATAGCCTGCAGCAAATCATACGTCTGATAACACACGGCCTCCAGTGCGGCGCGCGCGATATGAGCACGCCCACTATTGCGTGTTAAGCCAAAAATAGCGCCGCGTGCGTTGGCATCCCAATATGGTGCGCCCAAACCGGTGAAAGCAGGCACTAAATAGACGCCTTCGGTATGTTTAATGGATTTTGCCAACTCTTCTGTTTCAGCCGACGTTTGAATTATTTTTAACGTATCGCGCAGCCATTTCACGGTCGCACCGGCACAAAAAATACTACCTTCTAAACCATAGGTTACTTTGCTTTCTAATCGATAAGCGACTGTCGTCAGTAATTTATTTTTGGATTGCAAAGCAGTTGCACCCGTGTTCATTAACATAAAACACCCGGTACCATAGGTACTTTTGATCATCCCTTCGGAAAAACAAGCTTGGCCAATGGTTGCCGCTTGTTGATCACCCGCGATGCCTCTAATTGGAATGGGCTTCCCAAATAATGCGGCTGAGGTATCACCAAAATGTGCGCTGCTATCCAGCACCTGAGGTAAAAGAATAGCTGGAATAGCCAGTGCCCGTAGTATTTCTGTATCCCATTCCTGGGTATGAATGTTAAATAATAAAGTCCGTGATGCATTGGTTGCATCGGTTGCATGCACTTTACCACCGGTTAAATGCCATAATAAAAATGTATCAACGGTGCCAAATAATAATTCACCGCGTTCTGCTTGTTCGCGCGCGTGCTTCACATTTTGTAATAACCAGACGAGCTTGGTAGCTGAAAAATAAGGGTCTAACAGAAGACCGGTTTTTTGTTGAATATTCTCGAATGCCTTGTCGTTTGCCCATTGCTGACATAACACACTGGTACGTCGATCTTGCCAAACAATGGCTGGATAAATCGGTTTGCCTGTTTGTTTATCCCAGAACACGGTAGTTTCGCGTTGATTGGTGATACCGATGGCGACAATATCGGCAGCGGATAAATTGGCTTTTTTTAAGGCTTGCTGGCAACACTGATAGGTACTTTGCCAAATTTCTGTTGGGTCTTGTTCTATCCAGCCCGGTTGAGGGAAAAATTGCTGGATTTCAATTTGATGTTGGCTTATGGGTTCGCCACGGGATGTAAAAATGATAGCACGCGTGCTGGTGGTGCCTTGGTCGATGGCGAGGAGATAATGCATGAGTGATGTCCTTGTCTATTGGTGGGCACGCTGCGCTTAGCCCACCCTACTTCCCACCTTAAATGCAGTGCAGCGTGCCCACCATCGGCACGGGAAAGTGATATAGTAACCTTTTAAAGTTCGATAGAGAATCTATGGAAACAAAAGATCTATTTATTATCGGCGGTGGCATAAACGGCGCGGCCATCGCTTGCGATGCGGCAGGGCGCGGTTTATCTGTTGTAGTATGCGAAAAAAATGATCTCGCCTCCGCCACCTCCTCTGCCAGTACCAAATTAATTCATGGCGGTTTGCGTTATTTAGAACTTTACGAATTTCAGCTGGTTCGAAATGCATTGCGCGAACAAAGCATTCTTATGCAGAAAGCACCGCATTTAATTTCGCCGCTTGAATTTATTTTACCGCATGAAAAGCATTTACGCCCCGTTTGGTTAATTCGTCTCGGTTTGTTTTTATATGATCATCTGTTATGTAAAAAAAACCTGCCCTCTTCAAAAAGAGTTAATTTAAAAAAAACAGTTTACGGCGATGCTTTGAAAAATACGTTCAAAGATGGATTTTCTTACTATGATTGCTTTACCGATGATGCGCGACTTACCTTATTAAATGCAATTGCCGCGCGAGAAAAAGGTGCCGAGATTCTCAGTCGGCATGAATTCATTTCGGCACGTCCTCTAAAAAACCAGTGGAAAGTGACTTATAAAAACACGCTCACCGATGAAACAAAGACGTGTTTTGCAAACATGCTGGTCAATGCAAGCGGCCCCTGGATCAATCTCGTTCAACAAAAAATTAATCCAGAAAAAAGCATTCCACACGAATTAGTCAAAGGCAGCCATATCATCGTACCCGCATTATTTTCAGGCGACTTTGCTTATATTTTGCAAAATGAGGACCAGCGAATTGTCTTTGCTATTCCCTACCAACGTGATTTTACTTTAATTGGCACCACGGATGTGGCGTTTGTCGGCGACGTTGATAAACACATAAAAATTTCCCCTGATGAAGAAAATTATTTATGCAAATTAATTAATCGCTATTTTAAAACAACCATTACACCCCGTGACATCATTGCATCTTATGCCGGTGTACGTTGCCTACAACAAGATATGACTGAAAAGTTATCCGCGATTAGTCGCGATTACCAACTGCAACTGGATACCGATTCACACCCGCCTTTACTCACTATCATCGGGGGGAAAATCACTACGCATCGTAGTTTAGCTGAGGAAGCTGTTAACTTAATGGGTTCGTTTTTTACAACACTAGGGCCTACTTGGACAAAATCAGCTCCTTTACCCGGAGGCGATTTTCCCCAACATAATTTGCAAATCTTTAAAAAAAAATTTCAACGAACTTTTTCCTGGCTGCCGGAAGAGATACAAAATCGTTATATTAAAAATTATGGTACACGTGCTTATATTATTTTAAATAATGCAAAAAATATCCAGGATCTCGGTGAAGATTTTTCCCATGGCTTGTATGAAAAAGAATTAGTTTATTTAATTCAGCAAGAGTGGGCGATGACAGTAGAAGATATTTTATGGCGGCGGACTAAGTTGGGGTTGGTGTTCAGTGAAGAAGAAAAAAATAAAATGGCAGAGTGGCTAGAAAAGTATCTTGGGCCGCCATCTTAAAAAACATACATTTTATTGGATTCACAAAAAAATCGTAGGGTGGATTAGATGCGTTTTTTGCATCGTAATCCACCAAATATTAAAGCATTTGTTTTGACATGGTGGATTACGATGCAAAAAACGCATCTAATCCACCCCACGAATTCAAATGCGA
>CAZTDR010000041.1:0-25039 GCA_964612855.1 uncultured Coxiellaceae bacterium | reverse complement strand
GACGCTTGCAGTTTCACCCAACAACTCCCTTGCTAGCACAACAGCCATTTCTCAAACACTTAGCCATAAATCGCAAGTAAATGGAAAAAATCAAAAAGTAGAGGGAATCACTGCTGAGGAAGTGAATAGAATCCAACACAGATATAAAGCTTACAAAGATTCGAAAACTCTTAGCCCTCTCTGCAAGCGATTTTTTAGTAGTGATTCAAGCAAAACCCTGCTTAATAGCCTATCCTCTCGTTATTGCTCATTAGATGATACTCAACGAATGGATTTTATTTCTCTTTATCTAGCAGATGAAAAAAATCAAAATAAAGCTCTTTATAATATTATCAGCGAAGAACTGGGTCAGCGTATATTGAAAAGATAAGCCGTAGCATCGCCCCACCTCTGATTTTCAGGTTAAAAACGTAGGGTGGCCACGATGCGTTTTTTGCATCGTAATTCACCAAATAATGCTGCAAGTTAATTATAGTTTGGTGGATTACGGCAAAAAGCGCCTAATCCACCCTACGTTTTTAAGCCATAAAAATTTAGCAGATTGCCTGAGCATTAAGGTGATTCGCTAAAAACATGCGGGGATGACTGATAATTCACACAAATTTCACTAAATCTAGTTAGTATTCGCCCCAATTTTTTAAGGGTATAGCATTTGTTACTATAAAAATCTACCGTGATCACTGAGGACTAATGTTATGGCCATTGCAAAAGCTAAAAAGAAAAGTACTAAGGTTACTGCAGCAAAGAAAAAAGCCGTTAAAAAGGTCGTTGCTGCAAAAGCTAAAAAAGCTGTTAAAGCGAAAGCTAAACGAAAAGTAGCTGCAGCTAAAGTAAAAAGAAAAGTTGCAGCCGTAAAAAAAGCTGTAAAAAAAGTTAAACGAAAAGTCTTAGGCAAAAAAGTTAAAGCTGCAGCAAAGAAAAAACTCAAAAAAAGAGTTAAAGCTAAAGCCTCTGCTAGAAAAACAGCTAAAACCAAAACCAAGACAAAAGCTAGAGTTGCAGCAAAGCCACGTAAAAAAGCTACAAAAGCAAAAACTGCTACAAAGAAAAAATCAGTGAATGCTAAAGTTAAGCATCACAATAACAAACATCCTTTAAGTGTTTTCTCCTGGTAAAAATAAAAACTCGCTGATGAATAGGATTCATCAGCGAGTTTTTTTATTTTTAAGATTTTAAATTCCCTTGAATTTTTTTAGCAGCATCTAAGTGCTGGGTCACAACCCCACGCACATCTGTTAAGAATTGTTTTATTTCAGGCGACTTAGCTGTTTTTAACAGTTGATTATCGAGCATCGTTAAAGCAGCTTGATGCCCTGCCACCATAGCATCAATATACGCTTTATCAAATTCTTTTCCTTCCAAGCCACCCAGCGTCAATATGTCTTTTGCATTTTCCGACATGATTTTGCTACCCGCGCTGCTAGCCAAGGAAGTGACATGAAATTGATTCGCCATTTCTACAATATGGGTCAAATTGGTGCCGTGCATGTTAATCATCATCTTAGCATAATCCATAACATCAGAATCCGATTTTTTATTTACAGCAATTTCACTTACTAAAATCTCACCTTTATCAATTGCCGCAACTGTCGCCAAACTTTCAATTTCTGCTGAGGTAAGCTTTTTCGACGTACCTGCATGATCAGCATAAGCTGATATGGAGGTTGTTGCCAAGGCAGCTAATGCTGCGGTGAATGCTATTTTTTTAAAAGATATCAAAGGGATTTCTCCTGCAATAAAATAAATAATTTAAAAAGGGGTTGTATCAGCAATAAAAACATTGCCAATGAGGTTATCTTACTTGTTTTTAAATAGGAATTTTATAGAGAAAGTACTAATTATCAGTCAGTTATAAGCTATAAGGCATTCTAATCCTTCTCAGCGGCCTTTTTAAAAAATATTTATTTTCAAAGAGTTAGAATAGATTCCTGGCGTTGTTGCGTAAATCGAATAAAGATATTTTGATTTACACACCAACTTAGATTCCTCGTTTTTAGCAAGCATTCATTGCGCGCCACGGCCCATCTATAAAAAAGAAGATGGTTTTTTGGGATAAATCAGCTAAAGTTTACGCGTAAGAATCTGTCCACTGTAACTATTTTTATCGGATCAGGCTTGCACAAAAAAGGACTATCATGGCTAAACTTTATTTTTATTATTCAGCAATGAATGCAGGCAAAAGTACTGTTCTACTGCAATCTGCTTACAACTATGCTGAAAGAGAGATGGAAACTTTATTATTCACACCCACGCTGGATGAACGTTTTGGCAAAAATAAAATAGCTTCGCGAATTGGTTTGCAGGCCGACGCGTTTTCTTTCGATTCTCATTTTAATTTTTTTGAATCTGTCAAAACTAACGTCGCCGAAAATCCTAGAATTAAATGTGTATTAGTCGATGAAGCGCAGTTTTTATCAAAACAACAAGTATTGCAGCTCACTCGCATCGTTGATGAAATTAACATTCCCGTTTTGGCTTATGGATTACGCAGTGATTTTCAAGGGGAACCGTTTGAGGGGAGTCAGTATTTGCTCATCTTGGCGGATAACTTAATTGAAATTAAAACCATTTGTTTTTGCGGAAAAAAAGCCATTATGAATGCGCGAATCAATGCAGAAGGCAACAGGGTAAGAAAAGGCGAACAAATACAAATTGGCGGCAATGAACGTTACATCGCAATGTGTCGCAAACATTTTAACGAAGCAAAATAAAAATGCAGGGTGGATTAAGTGCATTTTTTGCACGTCATCCACCCCTATTCTATTTACCTAATAAAATAAAAATACCCGCAGCGATAGCGAGAATCCCGTAAATAATGACTGGGATCGAGAGAGCAGGAATAACCGCAGAAATCCCTACTAAAATTAAATAAACAGCCAACAGAATAAAACCAATATTTCGAATCACAATAACTGGCATATTTCAATCCTTTAAAATATAAACTCTATTAGGGTCTGTTGACAATGGGTTTGACCGGTTTTATCGTTTTTTAAAACCGGTCAAACCTATTGTCAACAGACCCTAGTCTCCTGCAACTTACTTTCATTGTCAAATTGATATAAAATGCGAACTTAAATAACTAGGGTTTGTTGACAATGGGTTTGACTTGTTTAAAAAAACGGTAGACTCAGCCAAAAACCGTGAAAATTTTCGTTAAATAGTGGTGCTATTCGCCTCAAATTTTCACGGTTTTTGACTCGTTTCCCCACTTTTTAAACAAGCCAAACCCATTGTCAACAGACCCTACCCTTTTCTCTCTTCAATTCAGATTGATAAATTATGGCATTTTCTCGACTCATAAAAGACACTGATGTAATTGCATCAACTAACACCTATTATAAGCACCCTTTTAATCAAGCACTTTTTGACGGCTCTCTACCAAAAGCAACTTTTCATGCTTTTCTTGAGCAAGACATTTTATATTTAGGTGATTTTTACGAGGCACTACTAATAATAGCAAAACGATTACAAAATACAGAACCTCAATACGCGGCACACTTTAAAAAATTTGCTGAAGAAACTGTTACCTATGAACTTTATATACATGACAAACTCTTAGGTAAAAAAAATTCCACTTCTCAAAAAAGTTCAGCGATTGCAAACTACACACAACATCTCTTGACCACAGTTCAGCAAGGATCAATTGAAGAAGGCATAGCCAGTTTGCTGCCTTGCTTTTGGCTGTACAATGAAATAAGCAAAAAAATGCCTGCTGTGCACTCAACCAATCCTTATTATGATTGGATCACGCCATATTCCAGTCCAGAATTTAGCGCTTCAACAAAAACCATAATTCAAATTTTTGAAGAAATGACTGGTAATATGCCAAGCCCTAAAATTAAAGTTGCGTTTCTTAAGTCTACGTTTTATGAATTTTCCTTTTTGCAAAGCGCTTATCTTTTTTCTGGATTAGAAAGACTTGACCAAAAACTAAGCTCTTATCACCAGCTCTTTGGCGCAAAAAAACCAGTCAATACGAGTTATTCTGTCATTAATAATATCGGCAATACACTTGCATCCTGCTTGGGCATGAGGGTTAATCAAGAGCATGTTCAAGAAGGGCGCGCAATCATTGCGCGAGCACGCACGGCTCTGGCAGCTAACCCATCGCAGGAAGTCAGTATTATTGAAACGGCCTTAGATAACCTGAAGAAATTGCATGATAATATTACGAAAGAAGGCAAGACGACGCATTATATCGTGGCTACATTGAAAGAATATGGCCATCAATTTACACCCAAACCATCCTCCTTTTTGTTTACACACAAACCCGGGAGTTGGGCACAGTTTTCTGCCGTTAAATTCGCTACCTTAGCTTCTTGGACAGATTTAACCAGCAAAGATAACACATCTAATCGTAAGCCAGCCCTATGAGCTCAAAACAGCAGAGCCCGCCAGCGTACTTTTGAGCATCTGAACGGCGGGCTAAGACGGGATTTGAAAGCACCTTAGCGTATGACTCCAACTAAATTAACCCTCTCCTATTTTTAAGCGCTGGCAGCATGAATCACTTTTTCCAGCCTAAGGCGCTTTTTTCTTGATTTTACTAGTAAAATGGATTAATAAGCATACTACGATTAACGGGTGGCGAGAAAGGGATGGCCAGTCAAGACGTTAGCATAACGATGGTTAACGGATATACCCATTACAATTTAAGATGCAAACTTTAGACTTTCAGATTGCAAGAAGTTGGCATAATTTTTTAGCGAAAAAACAGAGGAATACTTTGAGTATTTTTCGCTAAAAAATGATGACAAATTCGCCGAAAGATGAAAGTCTAGAGTTCGCATCTTGGGATGTAATGGGTATATAATGCGTAACCTTAATTAAATGGATTTGAGATTCGAAATTTTTGAGATAGGAACAAATGAACTCACCTTCTAACCAATACGAAACCCAGCTGATAAAAATTACCCAAGAATTATTAGCCGAACTGAATGCAGCCCAAAGCCATCGCGCTGTCAGTTTAAATGATGTGTTGCAAGAACAACTGGGAATTGACAGCATTGGTCGTGCTGAATTGTTAAGTCGTATTGAAAAAGCTTTTCAAGTTAGCTTGCCCTTACAAAGTGTTATTGAAGCGGAAACCTTAGCTGACTTATTAACCCTCATTTTAAATGCTTCAAACACTACCCCTGCCTTTACAACAGAAAATATAGTGATAGAGAAACCCTCTTTAGCCTCTACCACAGCAGACGTTTCACATGCTACAAGCATCCAAGATGTCTTAATTACTCATGCGACAGAAATGCCTGACCGACCGCATATTTATCTCTTAAATGAACAAGGCAAAGAAGAAGTTATTACATATAAACAATTACTTACTAAAGCGCAACAAATCGCACACGCGCTCAAAAGTCGTGGTTTAGAACAGCATGACACCGTTGCATTGATGCTACCAACAGAAGCTGGTTTTTTTTATAGCTTCATGGGAATCTTACTTGCTGGGGGCGTACCGGTGCCTGTTTATCCTCCTATGCGGGCCAATCAAATTGAAGAGTATGCAAAAAAAGAAATTGGGATTTTAAATAATGCGGCTATTCGATTTTTAATTACCTTTCCTCAAGCCAAAACACTGGGAAAATTTTTGCGTCCTTTTGTGCCCAGCTTGAAAAGTGTTTTAACAGTGGATGAACTAACAGAATCTGCAGAGTCTGCGCCTTTATTTCGCGGCAATTTATCCGATATTGCACTCATTCAATATACATCGGGCAGTACCAGTCTCCCGAAAGGTGTCACGCTGACACATTATAATTTACTCAGCAACATACGTGCTTATGGCGAAGCGATTCAGATCACGCCTGACGATGTCTGCGTCAATTGGTTGCCGCTTTATCATGATTTAGGTTTAATTGGGCATTGGCTAGGCAGCCTGTACTTTGGTGTACGATTAATTGCTTTTTCACCCCTTGTCTTTTTAATGCATCCTGAAAAATGGTTATGGGCCATGCATCATTATCGTGGCACGATTTCTGCGGGACCCAATTTTGCTTATGAATTATGCGTGCGAAAAATTGATCCCTCGCTGTTAGAAGGATTAAATTTAAGCGCTTGGCGTTTGGCTGTGAATGGCGCAGAAACCGTCTATTCAAAAACACTGCAAGGATTTACGGAAAAATTTTCTCCCTATGGTTTCAAACCAGAAACTTTTTTGCCTGTTTATGGATTAGCAGAAAATTCTCTCGGCTTAACCACACCGACTCTGGGCAATCTACCTCGTTTTGATAAAGTGGATAGAAAATTATTAGAAGAAGAAGGACGAGCAGTTTCAACCCAAAACGACAATAAAAAAGATTATCTCGAATTTGCCTGTTGCGGGCACGTACTGCCCAATCACGAAATCCGCATTGTTGATGCACACAATCAACTTGTTGGTGATAGAATCGTCGGTCACATACAATTTCACGGCCCCTCGAGCATGCTTGGGTACTATAATAACCCAGAAATTACACGCACTATTTCTCATGATGGTTGGTGGGGAACCGGCGATCTAGGTTATATGGACCAAAAAGAATTGTTTATTATTGGTCGCAGTAAAGATGTCATTATTAAAGCCGGAAGAAATTTATCCGCCTCCGAAATTGAGAGTATTGTCAGTCAAGTTTCTGGCATTCGCCAAGGATGTGTCATTGCCTTTAGCATCAATGACGAAGAAAAAGGGACAGATAAACTGATTATTGTCGCCGAAACCACCCAATTTCGAACAAAAAATATCGAATTACAAAAAGACGTCAGTGAAAAAATCACCTCTTTGCTGAATGTAACACCAGATGAAATCGTCTTAATCGCGCCTCATACCGCGCTCCCGAAAACATCCAGTGGCAAATTACAACGTAACGCATGCAAGCAATTATACACACAAGGCAAGTTGCATAAAAAAAAGCTTCCTGTTTCCTTGCAGCTTTTTAAAATATTCACTCAATCTTTTTCTGCTAAACTCAAAAATCAATTTATTTATGCTGCTCGCTTTTTTTATTCGTCCTATATCGCTCTTATTTTTACTCTTACTTTTTTACCGATGTGGTTCATTATCCGATTTGGCAGCCAAAAGACAGCGGACCATGCAATTAAATTTTGGATGCGCTTGATTTGTACCGCATCTTTTTGTCCGCGCCATATTATTAAAGAGCAATCACAAAATGGACCTGTGATTTATGTCGCTAACCATTGCAGCTATCTTGATGTGGCATTGTTGGTTAGCTTATTGCCTCCTGGAGTGCGCTTCGTGGGCAAAAGAAGTTTATTTAATATCCCCGTATTAAAAGGCTTCCTCGAAAAATTAAACCATATACCCGTGGATAAAAAAGATTCGACCAAAGGTCTGGATGACATGAATCGCATTTCATCCGCTTTACAGCAAGGCCAATCTGTCTTGATTTTTCCGGAAGGAACATTTAGCTATGCTGCCGGACTTAGACCCTTTAAATTAAGCGCATTTAAAATAGCCGTTGATTTATCGATCCCTATTTGTCCAATTGCCATTAACGGAACTCGGCAAATCTTACGTGGAAACAGCGTGATTATGAAATGGCATCCGGTTGATGTAACCATGGGGCCTTTATACTATCCTCAAGGGAAAGACTGGTCTGATGTAATGCACTTAAAAAATCAGGTTCGAGAAAAAATTCTCGCGAATTGCGGAGAAATTTCCTTAGATTTTATTTTGCCTGAGACGTCAGCTAGAAAAAATTGAGCCGTGAAACGAATGGATAACGGCTAGATCTCATTATCACGGAGCGCTAAGACTCTCATCGCTTCGTCATAACCTAACTTAATTAAATAGTTTTCGTGCGCTTTCTTGCGTGTCATGGTACGGAATACTCTTAGATCAGGATTTATTAAAATATTGGCTGAAAAAGCATTATTATCCTCTCTTTGAGAAGAACCTAATAATATCGAATTCATAAACATATCGAGAAAGGCTGGGAAACGATATTCTTTATGAGCAAAGCGCAATTTATATAAAATTGACTCTTTCCAAGTTAATACGGATGGAAAACAATATTGTTTTTTATCTGCTTCAGGACTCGATAGTTTAGATGCAATGATAATGCTGGTAGGGCCGAGAAAATTTCTCATCACATCGACGGGCAAATTGTTTAATAGACCACCATCCATGTGCAAATCACCGTTCATGACGACAGGCGGAACCACAGCAGGCAGTGATGCACTCGCACGCAGCGTTTGCCACATTAATCCTTTGTTATGTATAGCCTCATGCCGCGAAGATAAATTTGATGAAATACAAAAAAATGGCAACCATAAGTTTTCAATCACATTATCGTGAAATAAGCTCTGAACTGCAGTTGTGATAGGATCCGCGCTATACAATGAGATAATGGGCCACGTTAATTTGCGCCAAGAAACTGTCTGGAAACATTTATCTAGCGCCCAACGAAAATAATTCTCTGTATCTTGATAATTACCGATCCAAGCATACAGACACGCTGCAAGCGCACCAATACTAGTCCCCCCTATCATATCGATAGGAATTTTTTTATCAATTAACGCTTTTAATACACCGACGTGTGCCAACCCTCTAACTCCTCCCCCGCCTAATACGAGACCGATGGGCGTGCGGTTTAAAAAGCGAAATAACCGCTGATGATCTTCCTCTGAATCCTCTCTCACATGATGGTATAAAAAGAAATTATATTTTTTTAGCCATTTTGATGTATGCCTTGGAAATCCTTTGGTCTTTTCAGGGTATAGCAAAATTAAATTTAACTTGATAGACGAATCGGTTGCCGCCATATCAATTACCTTTTGCGCAAAATTATCTATTTTCATTTCTTTTGTGCCATCGGCAATCATGTAAAAATGTTTTGATTTCGCCACAATTTTATGAAAAGAATATGGATCAGTATTTTCATCAACAAAATTGATATATAAAAAGTTTTCATCTTCGTCAAACTTCTCAAATGGATCATAAAAACCCGCTTCTACCCAATCCATTTTTATTTTTGAATGGGGTGTTTTCGTAATAAAATTACCCAGCTTTGATTTTAATGAATTAATATTTAATTTTGGCTCTGCGGGGAAAAAAAGATAATTATCGGGTTTTTTTTCTGTTTGCAACAATTTCAGCGTATTGAGTGAACGTGAAATAACAGGCTGCAAAATATGAAATAACATGGCGGGAAATTCTTCACACAATTTTTTAAATAAGTCTGAAGATATTTCAAGAAACTCAGCATGAGCAACTGTTTTCACCGTTAAACTTCGTGGCTCTAATGATAAAACCCCTAACTCCCCTATTGTTTCAAATGCTTCTATAGAGCCGACCAGCTTGGTTTCCCCTGAGCTAGTCAAAAAGTAGGCAATTGCGGAACCTTTTAGTAAAATATAAACTGCATCAGAAGCAGCACCTTGATGAAACAAGACGCTATCTTTAGGGAGCTCAAAATAAGTCAGATAAGGCAATATTTCGGCAATACGAGAAGCTGGAATAGAATTAAAAAACTCTATCCTAGTGATTAAGGTTGCTAATTCATCTAAATTTGGTTTATTCATAATGATCACTTATTTTTTTTATTATACTTCAAAATGTTACTGAATTTATGCCCTCTAAGTTAATATTTTCATGGGCTGATTGTGTTCTGCAGGAGATAAAATTTAATTCTTTATAATTACCGGCCCCATGTGTCCGCCCAGCGGCATCAACCGTAAAGTCCGGGCGGACACACGGGTCCGCCCCTACCCCGCTTGAGACTCTGTAGGGGACAAAAATTTTTTGCAATGCCTCGGGCATGGCACGCCATGCCCCTACACTTGATATTTATTTTTTATGTAAGTACGTCTAATTACTGCTATAATATTGCACACTTATTAAAACAATTAGGAATGTCATTATGCTTAGCAGTTACCAACCAGCGCTACTTGTCATCGACGCACAAAACGATTTTTGTCCTCATCACTACAAAGTATCGTTGGTTTCTGATGAAAAAAAGCTAGAAGAACTCAAACCAGAAAACAAAAAAGTGCATGTGGCTATAGTGGGAAATTCATTAAAATACAAAGCCAACTATCCAGAAGGCGTACTCAATGAAGGAACCATCACCTCCGCAGACCTATCGAATTCCCCTATTGATCAACAATCTATAAAAAAATTGTTTCCTGACATTTTGAGAATACTCGCCCACAAAGGCCACATCCCAGGCGCATTGGCTGTGAATGAAGGCGACAAGATTATGCCCAAAATAAATAATCTGATGACTTTTTTCAAAAAAGAACCCGAAGGATACGTGGTAGCAACGAAAGATTGGCACCCCAAAGACCATATGAGTTTTGCCTCAAATAATCCCGGCTGCAAACCTTATCAAGTCTTAAATAGACAAACTTTATGGCCTAACCATTGCGTACAAAACTCTCCTGGATCTCAATTCCATTCTGATTTGCGTGCTGATTTAATTGATGAAACCGTTTTCAAAGGAGAAGAGGTTGAAATTGATAGTTATAGCGGATTTTTCGACAATGAGCACAAGAATCCAACTAAGTTAAATGACACATTAGAAAATATCTCCCATCTTTTTGTCGTCGGACTGGCGACAGATTATTGCGTAAAGTATAGCGTTTTAGATGCATTAAAACTTAAGTACAAAGAAGTTTATTGTATTGAAGATGCCTGCCGAGGCGTTAATTTAAACAAAGGTGATGTGGAAGCTGCACTGGAAGAAATGCACGTCAGTGGAGCTCATATCATTCAAAGCGCTTGGGTTCCTCTGATTGATAAAGTTCACCGAGAAGCCGCAAAGTCTGCTGAGAAACCACCAGAAGCACCTGCGTACTTCGTTACTCATATTAGAGCATGTGATCAATCCATTCGGGCATTGAAATCAACTGTAAACGACCTATTTGGTACCGAATCTACTATGGATATAGCGACAAAGGCGAACATTCTCTTGTTAGAACCTTTATTGCGGGCTTGGGAGTCTGTATTGCGCAAGCCAGATAGCCAAATATCTTGGGGTAACTTTATAGAAAAATGCGATGAAGCGGTTAAATTTGCAAAAAGTGATTTATTTACTTCTAAAGGGTTGCTAAATAAATTCTTTCAAAAAGGTCTACAAAAAGCTCTAGTCAACGAAGTACAGAAGATCTTAGAATCAGCTCAGGAATTAAAAAATTTTACATCAAGATTTATTCCTTCTCTGAAGGTTGACTTACTAAAAGCGCCCGTAAAAAATTGATACCTTCTTCGTTCATGACAAAAACGCTTTTGTGTAGGGGCGAACCCATGTGTCCGCCCGGACTTTAAGTTGAAGCCGCTAGGCGGACACATGGGTCCGCCCCTACAAAGGCCTTCTTTAAAAAAGATAGAAATTTTTGTCGCGTACTACAACGTAAAAACTTATAGTTTTTTACAATACTCCATCTCAAAGTTAGTTAATGCCTGCAGCGTCTCATCCGGTACCAAATCCGTCTTGCCATTACTTGCAGCAATCACTGTAGCTAATTGCGACAGATAACGTCCGCTACGAATATCAAAAAAACAGTTAAAACTTTGTAACGCCGTTTTTTTGGTTTGGGGATAATTAATAATCAGTTGGCATGCGTTTCCATAGAGACCCATAATGCGATAATTAACTATTTGCTGCGCTGTTTCTGCGATCTTTTTCGCTTCAGAAAGCGTAGGAACCTGGTTTTGTTGAACTAACTGATCGAACTCCATCCTCAATGTATTTTTTGCATTTGCAGTCACAAGAATAAAATTATAAGGTGTACAAGTCCACATATAAGTAGAGAAAGTTGACCATTCACCCAATTTCACCGACTTAACCACATCATCTAAATCACCGGGTGAAGCCAATTTTTCAGTGGATTTTTTTGAAGTCATGCTGGTCTGGGATGCGGGTATACTTGAATTATAGCCTGGCATGAGGACGGGGGTCGCTTCATCTCCAAAACAAGATTGAAATAAAATCATCCCTATCAACACACCTAGTTGCCTATGCCCTTTTTTTAGCATCTACTTCACTCCATTACTGAGACTCTATTTCATATAATAGGCGAAATTTATTTTTTTATAAACATAAGTTTATTTGACGTCCAATGGCTGTGAAAGTTGCAAGGATCTGAAGATGAAGAATGTAGGGCATGGCGTGCCATGCCCGTTGCATTGCAAAAATTTTTGTCCTCTGAAAAAAAAATATCAATTCGATTTATAAAAGACTAGACCCGTTTTAATTAAGAAACGCATCATTTTGTTATCCATCTAATTTAATTGTAGATGGACCCGTTTCACCATATTGTGATAAATCTTCCAACAAATTCATTAAGCTATAGCGTGGCTCAAAGCCTAATATTTGTTTTGTAGAAGAAATATCTTGTCTAGTCGGTTGAACAGCAGGATCTAAGCCGTATTTAATGGCCAAATCGTAGTATTTAGCATAATATTTTTTGAATGTCGTTCCAGAACCTAACTTATCCCAGTTTTGCAAATCATCTTGTGTATATTCATACGCGCCATCGACTGGCAAGATCATATGACCAGACATTTGTTTGGTAGACAAAAAATCAATTCCTAGCATTACTGCTTGGGCGACATCATTAATATGCACTGCGCCTTTCCAAAACCATTTAGCCCATTCAACAAAGGATGAATAAACCTCTTTATTCCAAAAAGGAATAAAAGCCCTTGGTCGTAAAGTCAAAATATTTAAATTATGATTTTTGACATAATGCTCAGCAATTCCTTCACCTACTCTTTTTGTCCAACCATAAATTCCATTTTTATCAGCAATTGCTTCACTGGAAATAAAGATAATGTTATTAATATTCATCTGTGTTGCTGCTTGGAAGACATTAAAAGTTCCTGTGGCATTTAAATCCCAAAAATCATAAACGTCTTTCTGCTTGGTAAATTCATGATACCCATGCCATGCAGCTATATGTACGATACAATCGACACCCAATAATGACTCAATTAATATTTTTCTATCTAAAATAGAACCCTTTATAAATTTTCCATCATGATCAGACGGTTTTCGAATATCCAAACGCAAAGCGACATCGCCCCGTTTCTCAATTTGATAGGCTAGCACCTTGCCAAGATCACCTGAGCCACCTGTTAATAGTATTTTCATTTATTGCCCTTAAAAATATTTCTAAATTTCCAGCAACAATAGCAATAAGTTGCGTAAACTTCCAATGTCTTTATCGGAAACTGTACAAGTCACAACTTATAATACAAATTTTTTCGCCCTCTCTCGGTGCGATACAGCGTGTTTTTGAGTGACGGGATTGCAATATTTCCTGTGCTTCTTTTACTTTAAAATCAATGTCTTTATCTGATTGATCAGGATCATGATGATAAAGGCAGAGTAATTTCACTTTTGCTTGATCCGCAATATCCACGACGCGACTCACACTTGAATGACCCCAGCCAATTTTTCCTGCATACTCCCCATCCGTATAAGTGGTATCCATCACGAGCACATCGGCCTCATGAATAAACTCAATAATGCGGTCAACATCAAATTGATTATAATAAGGCAGATCGGCTAAATATAACTCATGATCAGTGACATAACAAAATACTTTATTATTATATTCAACTCGATAACCGAGGCATTTTCCTGGATGATTTAACAATATTGTTTGTATCTTGACATCATCAATATTAAATGTTTCTTCGCCCAAATTATGAAAACTAATTTTTGCAGAAAATTCTTTTAGCGTGATTGGAAAATAAATGCTGTCCATTTGTCCTGAAATAACTCGCTCAAGACTGACATCTCCAGCAGGCGATCCTAAAAATTCAAATTCATTTCCTTTCATGTACAAGGGAACAAAAAAAGGAATACCGTTAATATGGTCATAATGTGGATGTGAGATAAATATTTTTGCTGACAAAGGAAAACGTTTTTGCTTAATCAAATGATTCGATAAGCGTTTAATGCCTGAGCCCGCATCAAATATAAAATAATGTTTTTTTGATAAACTCAAGGTGACACAATTGGTATTGCCACCGTACTGTATAGTATGTTCGCCGGGAACAGGCAAGGTACCTCTTACACCCCAAAATTCAATTATCATTTCTTTATTAATAATTTCCAAAAGATCGCTGACAAATGTTTCAGGACGAGCAGGTTTATTGAGATAACCATCTACTCCCATCTCAAAAGCACGACGACGATCGTATTCAAATACTTTACTCGTTAAAATGACAAACGTAGGTTGTTTTGATAATTCTAATTTTCGAACGCTTTGATACAAGTCTAGCCCATCTAAATCAGGCATCATTAGATCTGAGACGATACAATCAGGCGCAAGAGTCGCCACCTGTTTCAATGCTTCTTTAGAGGAAGTAAAAAGAGTGACTTTATTTCCCGCTTTTTCTAACAATGCTTTGCTCAATTCCGCTGTGGACTTATCATCGTCCACAACAAGGAAATGAAAGGTATTGTTATCTGAGCTTGACATAGAATTTACCCCTCTCTGATTGGCACTGTAATAATAAATTCAGTACCCTCACCTAATTCACTCAGCACGTTAATTTTACCATGATGTTCTTTAATAATATTATTTGATATAAACAAACCCAGCCCAGACCCCATTCCTTCTATTTTAGTCGTCATGAATGGCGTAAAGAGTTTTTCTAGCACTTCTTGCTTCATGCCCGGACCATTGTCCTTAATACTTATTTTGATTGAATCATGGCTTTTTTCCGTTTTTATAATAATGTGACTATCACGCGTGGTTTGCAAAGCATATATTGCATTGACTAAAATATTCATGATGACTTGATTTATCTTTCCGGGATGGCAGAGTAGCTGGGGAATATCACCATATTCTTTAACAATAGTAATATTGCTTTTAATTTCTGAACTCAATAAATTTAAGGTAGAATCGATGTGTCGATTCACATCAGTCATGACCATTTCAGGTTCATCGGATCTTGCGAATGCACATAAATCTGCAATCACACCTGCGGTGCGGATTATTCCCACATAAGAAGCCGCAATCAATGATTTTATATTTTCACGAATTTGATTAAATTCTTTTTTTATATTTTCATCGAGCTGTACTTGATTAATATGCTCTGAAAATTGATCTATTATTTTTTTAATCGAATCCATATTGGCTGTCGTGGCATTCAGTGGATGTTTTATTTCATGAGCAACGCCTGCCGTTAGCATACCTAATGAGGCCATTTTTTCAGATTGCATTAATCTAGCATGCGATTGCTTAAGTGCTTCAAACGCTTCAATGGCTTTGTTTTTTTCAATTTCCAGCTGCTTGTTAGAATCAAAAAGATCACTTGTTCTATCAATAACTAGTTTTTCTAATTGGATATTTAATAATTGTAAATTGTCGTACGCTTTTTCACGATCGGATAAAATGGCATGAATGAGCAATATCGTTAAATAAACAATAGTGATAAATAATTGCATTAGCGATATAGATGAATTTATAGAGGCAACATTCAGGATGTGATAACTCGTATGGGCAGAATCGTACAAGCAAATAGCAGATATTAATAGCCCTGTTAGCAGCGATAATCGAATATCAAATTGAAATGCCGCCCACATAGCGAAAGGAACATAGACGTAAGCTAATTCTATTTCACTATGTATGGTGATATATCCTATTACTAAAATACATAACCAGGTGATAGTTAATCTCAAGAGCTGTCTTGCCGAGATTTTTATTTTCCAGAATGCAGTCCAGGCAATAATAGTCGATGCAACCACAACGACTCCTACGGCATCTGCGATCCACCAGGTTAGCCATTGAGAAGGTACGTCTGCTAAAGGCAATCTGCCTATCAATAATAATAGTGGCGTACTGAAAGAGGTATTAACCAAGCAAGAACCGAATGCGGTGACTAAAATAAAAATAAGAACACTGCGCGTACTGTGAAAAATATTATAGGAACCGGCAAATTTTAATAAAGATAATTTTCCTACATAAGCTTGAATAGCACCGCCGGTCGCAGGAACTAACATGCATACTATAGAAAAAAAAGTCATACCCGAAGCTAAAAACATATGAGAGTTAGCAAGTAAACACCCTATAAAAACGCCACATAAAGCAACATTTCCAAATATTAATACTGCAGCTAAAGCAATGCCCGCGGGAAGCCAAACTGGAGAGACGATAGTACCGGGTGCTGCCAGGAAAAAACCTAACTGTGCGGTTAGGACATAAAGGAATGCAATAATGAATATTATTGCTGCGTTGCGCATTGTTATTCCTTACTTATATGATATGACTCACATTTTAAATTTTATTTTAGCATATTTTTTACCTGATAAAACAGTCGATTAAGGGATCTATGGCATTGTTGCGTAAGTGTGTTTTTTGTAGGGGCACGGCGTGCCGTGCCCGTGCTGCCTATTTCGTTGAAGCCGCCGGGCATGGCACGTCATGCCCTACAAGTGCCGTTTTAATGGTCAGTTACGTCACAACGTCCTTTATTAAAAACCAACCAAGGAGCTCAATTTTATGATAAGATACGCTACCTTATAATAAGAGAATAGTCCGTGACCTTTCAAGATTTTAACTTAGCTCCTCAGCTATTAAGCAATACCGAACAACTAGGCTATACCACCCCTACTCCAATTCAAAAACAAGCCATTCCATCCGCCATGGCCGGCCAGGATGTGATGGGGCTGGCGCAAACGGGAACCGGCAAAACAGCAGCATTTTCTTTGCCGATGCTACAACATTTATTAACCGGCCCCCGCCATGTGGTACGCAGTTTGATTATTGCACCCACCCGCGAGCTGGCCCAGCAAATTCATGACAATATTATGCAATTGGCCGCCAAAACAAAGTTACGCAGCGTAACATTATACGGTGGCGTCAACATCAATACACAAATTAAGAATCTAAAAGCAGGTGTGGAAATTATTGTGGCTTGTCCAGGACGTTTACTGGATCACTTACAACAAGGCACGGTTAATTTAAAAAATATTGAGATATTAGTGTTAGATGAAGCAGATCAAATGTTTAACATGGGATTTTTACCTTCAATCCGCAAGATTCTGGCTCGATTACCCAAGAAAAAACAAACCCTACTCTTTTCAGCGACTATGCCACCAGCTATTCGTGAATTAGCCAATGAAGTGTTGCATCGTCCTGTCACCATTGAAATTAGTCATACCGCCCCCAAACAATCGGTGGCACAAACCCTTTTCCCTATTGATAAACATTTAAAAACCGAATTATTAATTCATATTTTAAAAAATACAGCGATTGATTCGGTATTGGTATTTACTCGCACCAAACACACCGCCAAAAAAGTAGCACAAAAACTAGAAACTGCTAATTTTCGCGCAACCTCTCTGCAGGGAAATTTGTCGCAAAATAGACGCCAAGCTGCCATGACAGGGTTTCGTGATGGGAGTTTACAAATTATGGTAGCAACAGATATTGCCTCACGCGGCATTGATGTCAGCAATATTTCACATGTCATTAATTTTGATATTCCTGAAACAGTTGAAACCTATGTTCATCGTATTGGTCGTACAGGACGCGCTGATAAAGTGGGTGAAGCCTTTACTTTAATTACCCCTGATGATGCCTCCGAAGTGAGAGCAATTGAGCGAATGATGGGCAAGAAGCTCGAACAATATCGCTATGCTGATTTTAATTATGCCGCTGCTGCACCTTCCCAAGGAAAGTTAGGCGATTTTGCTAAATTCAAACATACCCAAACCAGACGTCCTACAAACAAAAAATCTTTCAAGAAAAAAGATCAAAACCAAATAATAAAACGTAGGGGGGATTAGATGTACTTTTTGCATCGTAATCCACCAAATAATGTCGCAATTTGATATTTGGTGGATTACGGCAAAAAGCGCCTAATCCACCCTACGATTTTCCAGCCCTAGAACAAAATAATTATTGTTATACAGCTATTCTCAACGCTGAAAATCTTCTGCATTTAATACATCAATTACTTTGCCTTGATATCCATTAGCTGACAAATAGGATTTAATTTCAGATGAGATATGCCATGAAAAATTCATGATATCTTCAGCTTTTTCATTGTCAGCAAAGAGCTCATCATCTGACAAAATAGGTATGCGGGTGCCGGGCACATAATGCCCTATCTTCATCGAGCCGGGTTTTTCAAAAACAGCCGAGATAACACTTTCATCAATGCCGAGCATTTTTATTAAAATTGCCGCACGGCCGGGGAAGGCTTTACCACGTATTTTTCTATTATCTTTTTTGATTTTCTCTAATAACTCACCTTTACTTGCTTTCCATTCTTGAATTTTTGTGCGCAATTCTGCAAATTTTTCTAAATAACACTGCTCTTCCGCTAAAATGTGTTGATGATTTTCTGCATGGCGTGGTGCGCTAGAATGACCCATGAACACACGAATGTTTCCGCCATAGCGTGCGGGGAATTCCACATCTTGCAACGCCAACCCAATACTCTTAGCAATATGCAAAAAAGAAGAGTAACTGTAAGTTCTGGGGTGTTCATGATAAAACGTATCAAATTGGCTATGCGCCAACACAGATCCGAGATAATGATTTTCGATCACCAGCATTAAATTGGGTGAGGCTAATACTTTCAAGGCATTCACAACTTCAGGTAAGTTTTCAATATGTGCAAAGACATTGGTAAACGTAATAATATCGGGCTTACCCTGCTCCTGCAAAAATGTGCGCGCCGTCTCTTCGGATAAAAACGTATTATAAACCACATGCCCATTTTTTTTCGCATCTAACGCGGCCCCTGTTGGCTCAATACCGAATGTGAGACACCCTTTAGCCGCAAAAAAATTCAATAAACTTCCATCATTACAACCAATATCTAATACTTTCTTGCCTTGTAATGAGCCGTAACGTTCTTCACACGCATCCACTAATTTAGACATGCCATTTAATACATCGGCAGTAAATCGTGCGCGATAATGATAGGTAGCGGGAAATAACGTGCGCTTTGGCACTTGAAAGCGCTGATGCGCCGTGGCACATGTTTCACAAAAAAGAATTTCAATAGGATATTCCTGACACACTCTCTGATCGCCAACGGGGACGAGATCATCGCACATAGGATGAGATCCTAAGTTAAGCACGGGAACAAGCTTGCTTGTGCCACACACTTCGCACGCGTTAATTTCGAAAGTATCACTCATGTTCATAAATCCTTTTAGTCAGAAATTGGGGTTTTATATCGATTGGTAGCTGATAATTTGTTTATACATGACATCACGTAAGTCCGTTCGTTCACAGTAAGCTTTATACCAACTTACCGTTAAGGCGAGCGCCTCTTCGATGGACCAACGGGGTTTCCATTGCAGTTTAAGTCGCGCTTTACTGATATCCAATTTAAGATAACGGGCTTCATGTAATTTTTCATGATCCACTTCTAATTGCCAATGCGCGCCATTGCCCCACAGTTTAGTTAAATAATCTGCAATCCACTCAACCGGTTTTGCATCCTGATCAAGACAGCCAAAATTCCAGCCGCCGATAAAATCGTTTCCTTTCTGCCATAAACGCTCTGCTAACAATAAATAACCGGATAAAGGTTCAAGCACATGTTGCCAGGGACGAATTGCATGCGGATTACGTATTTTTAATGGCTCTCCCATCATCATAGCGCGAAAAAAATCTGGAACTAATCGATCCGTTGCCCAATCTCCGCCGCCAATCACATTACCTGCTCGAACAGAGGCAATAAAAAGGGATGGATCTGTTTGTGTTGTAAAATAAGAATGACGATAGGCATCGGTTACCAATTCTGCGCACCCTTTGCTGCTGCTATAAGGATCATGACCACCCATAGGTTCGCTTTCTCGATAACCCCATTCCCACTCGCGATTTTCGTAGCATTTATCACTGGTTACAATGATGGCCACGCGTGCGCACTTCACTTGGCGCAACGCTTCGAGTAAATTAACCGTGCCCATGACATTGGTAGAATACGTATCAATGGGATTGCTATATGAGTAACGAACTAAGGGTTGAGCCGCTAAATGAAAAACGAGCTCCGGTTTTTCTTGCTTGATGACCGCATGCAGGGCATTAAAATCACGAACATCCCCTTCATAGGAAATGACATCTTCTTTTAATCGGGTTAACTCAAATAAATTAGGATCGGTATTAGGAGGCAAAGCATAACCCACCACCTTGGCGCCCATGGAATGCAGCCATAATGCTAACCAGCCCCCTTTGAAACCGGTATGTCCAGTCACGAGAACTTTTTTATTTTGCCAAAAAGTGTTATCCATTACCAAAGTTTCCAAGGCGCCTTGCCAGCCGCCCACATTTCCTCTAGATAGTTTTTATCGCGCAGTGTATCCATTGCATGCCAGAAATCGTCATGCTGATAAGCACCCATACGATCTTCTTTTGCTAAACGTTCTAAAGGTTCTCGCTCCCAAACCGTATCATCGCCATCAATATAATCCAATACCTTAGGAGACAAAACGAAAAACCCGCCATTTGCCCAACCACTACCACCAAAGGGTTTTTCTTGAAAACTCGTTATTTTATTTCCTTCGACATCAATCGCGCCAAATCGTGCTGGCGGCCTGATTGCAGTCAGTGTGGCTAAATTTTTCTGAGCTTGATGAAGCCCAACCACTTTATTGATATCAACGTTAGAGAGACCATCACCATAGGTAAAACAAAAATCTTCGCCGTCTAAATAAGGAGCCACTCGCTTAAGGCGACCGCCCGTCATCGAATTTTCACCCGTTTCAACTAACGTGACACTCCAAGGTTCCGCAAAATTTTGATGAATTTGTGTCGCATTTTTTCGCATATCGATCGTAACGTCTGACATATGCAGGAAATAATTCACAAAATATTCTTTGATGGCATAACCCTTATAGCCTAAACAGATGATGAATTCATTTATGCCGTAAGCTGAGTAAATTTTCATGATATGCCAGAGAATAGGTTTACCGCCTATCTCGATCATGGGCTTAGGCTTGGTGACTGTTTCTTCACTAATCCGTGTTCCAAACCCGCCTGCTAAAATAACTGCTTTCATGACTACTTTCCCTATTTTTATCCGTAAGATCCATTGCTTCAGCAATTTATTAAACTTGCGTAGCACTGTCAAGTTAAAGCCTCCAGCATCTCTGTACACGACAAAAATTCTTTGCTCTCGCCACAATCCATGATGCCGTGCCACAGATCGCTGGATTGTGAATTTTTGTCGTGTACTGAGCTCCCGCTTTTGTAGGGTGGATTAGACGCGCTTTTTGCGTCGTAATCCACCTTCTAGGCAGCAGATACGCATAAATTACCCCGCAAAAACTCCTTTAATCCATCCCGACTTTTTAATTTTTAATTACCCAATCACGCCCATTTTTCCCCAAACCAGAGTTGATTCATATCCATTAATTCCCTATGATGATGCCCTCGAATCAAGGAAGATATTAAATGAGAGTCACGATATTAGGTGGCGGCTTTGGACTCTATGGCTATTTGCCCGCCCTACTTCAATCCTGCCAAGCAACCGTTATTCTTCCAACACGCTACCAGGAACATTTTAAAGCGCGAGATGATATTCGTTCTCTTTCTCATAAAATTGAATGGCTAGATGACCAAGAGACTATTTTAAGCCTGTGTGATGCCGTCGTATTTGCTTTACCACCAGAACAACAATTTAAGTGGGTACAAAAAAGCTTAGCGCACAAAAACATCTCCCATCTCTTTTTAGAAAAACCACTCGCCAGTACACCACAACTGGGCCATGCATTATTAGATCAACTTGAATCCTCCGGTAAAAAATTTCGCATCGGTTTTAATTTTCGCTATACCGATTGGGGCAAAGCCCTATTAAACAACACCCATCCTATTCATAGGATTCAATGGCACTTTCGTGCACATCATTATGCCAACAACATTCAAACCTGGAAGCGCAGCCATACAACCGGTGGCGGTGCTTTACGCTTTTATGGCATTCATTTAATTGCATTGTTAGCGGAAGCCGGTTATTGCAATGTTAATTTATCCCGCATCCAAGCAAAACAAACCGATGAAGTTGAAAATTGGCAGGCAGAATTAACTGGCGCTAATCTTCCTGTTTGCCAACTTTCTGTTCACACTAACAGTGACGACACACGCTTCCTGGTAGCAAACAATAGCGGCTCTCTTTATGCTGACTTGCAACCATTTCAAGTCCAAAAAAATACAAACGACATCATGGATAAAAGAATTCCTTATTTAGTTGAAGGATTACTCGACCTTTTTCAAAAAGAAAATGCTTATTACCCGTGGTACAGGCAAGCTAATTTACTTTGGTCCAACATTGAGACATCACATACAGGTATATCATGAAAAAAATTTCCGTTATTACGCCCTGCTTCAACGAAGAAGCGAGTGTTATCGAATGCATAGAACAAGTGCGCAGTGTTTTTGAAAAAGAGTTACCGAACTATGAACTCGAACATGTTTTTTGTGACAATTGTTCAACTGATCGTACTGTCGAGCTTTTAAAACAAGAGGCAGCCAAAGATCGTCGTATCAAGATAATTGTTAACTCGCGTAATTTTGGTATTTTAAAAAATACCTACAATGGGGTACTCAATGCCACTGGCGATGCAGCCATCTTATTTATGCCAGTGGATCTTCAAGATCCGCCAGAATTAATCCCGACCTTCGTCACGGAATGGGAAAAGGGATTTGAAATTGTGTATGGCATACGCGCCCAACGCGAAGAAGGCTTTTTTATTCGAACAGCTAGAAAAGCGTATTACCGCCTACTTTCAAGATTAACGTATGTCGATTACCCGCCTGACACGGGTGATTTTCAGTTAGTGGACCGCGTGGTGTTGAATGCAATGAAACGCATTGATGATGCCCAACCTTTCATGCGTTTGATGACGTTTGATTGTGGTTTTTCTTCCATTGGCGTCCCCTACACGTGGCGCGCCCGTAAACATGGTGTATCACGTAACCGTTTAATGCACATGATTGGTCAAGGCATGAATGGCATCGTGAGTTTTAGCGGTGCGCCATTACGTTTGGCTTTATTATGCGGCCTGGCCTTATCCGGTTTGAGTATCTTGTATGCGCTGTGTGTTAGCCTGATGGTTTTAATTGGTGGTGTGCCGGATGCGGCCCATGGTGTTCCGACAGTCATCGTTGCCTTATTTTTCTTTGGCGGCGTACAACTCTTTTTTGTGGGCATACTCGGTGAATATATTTTAGCTATTTATAATCAAGTACGACGCAGGCCGCTTGTCATAGAACGTGAACGAGTGAATTTTGATTAAAACAACCACCGCTTAGTTCGCCTTCCCAGCAGGGGAAGGCGAACTAAGTGAATATTTTGAGATAAATATGACCCACAAAGTACACAGCATCGGCATCATTTTATTTATTCTTGTTATCGGATTATTAGCAATCCGTATCCCCTACGGCATTGATTTTGGTGATGAAGCTTATTACGCTTTTTTTGTATCCGACTGGCTAATTAGTAGTATTGCCAAAAGCACATTGATCACCTTACACCAAACAGCCGCGTTGATTGTTTATCCTGCGATTGCCCTCTTTCATCTAATCACTCACTCAACCGATGGTATTTTTTTGTTTTTACGTTTTTTATTTTTACTCGAAAATATCAGCGCTGCTATCTTTTGGATGCTTTTTTTAAGACGCTTAGGTTACGGTGTAGGGATGTGGTTAGGTGGTCTTTTCATCGTTTCCTTTATCCCCTTCGGTCTACCAGCTCCTTCCTACAATAGCTTAGGAAGCCAAGCCATCGTAATAGCCCTAGCAACTTTGGGATGCGCTGCGTTAAGCCCTCCTCTCGTTAGAAAAAACTGGCTAGCAACCTCTGCCTTATGTTGGACAATCGCGACCATTGCCTATCCCCCTCTCATTATAGGTGTTATTTTTTTAAGTCTTCTCGGACTTCTATCACCGTCAGAAAAATCCTTCTCTCCTCGGCTGTACATAATCTTTTTAGCAGTCCTACTTTTAGTAGGATGGACCAGTGTGATGTATGCATTATCGTTTGAGAAGGTTTACGCGAGTATAAAATTTTTATCGGCAGTCAATGAACCGTTCAACTTTACCCATAAATTACATTATATTTTTAGTCTGCTCATCGAAAATAAATTTTTTTCTGCTCTATGCTTATTTTCAATGATACTCGGCTTACTGCGCAAACAACTTAATACGACATTGGTGATGTTAAGTATGAGCGCCATCTTGATCAGCTTATTTTTTATCCCTCCTGCCTTATTTGCACGCTCACATGATGCAATTACGTTATTAACCTTTATGGGACTAGGGTTGGTATTTGATTTAAGAAAAAAAGCCGCGCACCCCGCGCATATTATTGCTATCATTTACACAACTTCTCTCGTCACCGGTTGCATCACCGGTGTTACTGCTTTTCATTCTATTTTAAATTTTTGCATTGGCGCATTACCCGCTGCTTGCTTGGCAGTTTTACCAGATCAAACAACCCCCACAAGCAAGTTTAACTTAATAAATTTATTGCCTGGCATAATTGCCATTTTTGTTTTGCTCTCGACTTCATTATTTTCCTATTACGGTGAAACACCGAGCACTCAACAAAGGAAACAAATAACCGGAGGGTTTTTTTCAGGTATTAAAGCACATGAAGACGATATTATTTTACTAGATTTAGTCAAAGAAAAAATTAAGCCTTTAGTAAAAAACGACAGTATCGCCATTTTCTCTCGCAGCCCAGGCATTCTGTTAGGTTTACCGAGTAGCATAAAAATGCCGTTCGTTTATCCACTGATTCCGATCGTTAATGCAAAAGGCGTGACGGCCACCCATTCTTTTTATGAGAATGCGTCAAACCAACCCGCATTTGTCATTGTCTATCGCGATATTTATTTTACCCCCCTCAATCCGATGCAACCTGATTTTGCTAAATGGTACACACCTGTCTCTACGATAAAATCGCCCATAGGAAACATTGAAATCTATCAACACATATAATTTTTACATTTATAAAATGTAGGGTGGATTAGATGCGTTTTTTGCATCGTAATCCACCATGTCAAAAATAGCTTTAACATTTGGTGGATTACGATGCAAAAAACGCATCTAATCCACCCCACGAATTCAAATG
>CAZTDR010000040.1:0-25256 GCA_964612855.1 uncultured Coxiellaceae bacterium | reverse complement strand
CTGACTGACCAAGATCCAAAAAAACGTATGCAACATATTGATACTTATATCAGTGGATTACAGGAGTTACATAGGAATGCATTCGCAGTAAAAAAGACAGCTGCTCAAAAAGACTATTCTGCATATAGACACCCGACTATTTTTACAGGTAAAGCGCCTACTGAGAGAGCTTCGCCAATGACCGAAAATACTGCCAGTCAAGTACCCGTTAATTACAGTAAATCGCAGTCACTTTCTGTATGCCCCAAAATTTAAATTGAATCGGTAATTTTGAGGGTTTACGCTTAGCCCCCCTAAAACAGCATTTTGAGAGATGGCTTAACTCAGATTCGGCACTTTTGGGGGTTCTTGCACTGAACACCTTCTACTAAATACATCTTCCCCTTCATGTTGAAACAAATAAAATTAATCCTTCCTAAATCACCCCATGCCGGTATTCCTTCCTAAATCCCACATAACGATGCCATGTTGACCCCGTCGTTTGGCTCATCAGTCTATCCCATGCTCATCAGCTTGTTCTTCGCTATTTTTCTACTTTCTTGCTTGGATTGCAGTATCATTTTGCTCAGATGGATCCATGATATTACGCTGAATGGATTGGGCATGTCCCTGAGAAATTGTTTTACTTCCAAAGAACCAATAACCATTGACCATCTTGTTCATGATCCACGGAATAAAGAGGAGCAGAGGAGCGGCGACATTACCCACGGCGTGTAGCCATGCGGGATGACGATGTTTCTTTAGTCCGTCGTTATTTAATTCATGGAAAATCGCTTGTTTTGCTTGGGCAATCTTGAACGGATTATTTCGATTTAATTCCAACAATTTCAGCTGTTTTTCAATACGCGAACAGGTTGAATTTATACACCCGCTTTTATCCGTCCCATACGCATGCGAGCGCATATCTCTCAAACCTAGGCGAGCGTCGGCAATAGATTTTTCATTTTTTAATTCAAATAAATTAGAAGGTAAGTCACTAAGTTTGCCATCTGTTTTAATGATTGCGCACCATTGTGACAAAAAGGTGTTCTTAAGACTTTCGTGCTCATTCATTAATTCAAGAATATTATTAAAATAATCAGGATGGTCCACATAAATAGCTTCTATTAACGGTCTGCTCGCGACTTCACTATAAAACTGCTCATAGTACCAATCCGAGGCAAGAACTACAGATTTGTTATCTACAAGAAAGCTATAAACAAACTTTTTTTTCAAAAGATTTTCCAATTTAGCAGAATCGTTACTCCTTATGGCTGAACGGAGCAGCTCCATTTCTGTCTCAATATCTGATATATTGCTATGCTTTTCTATATATTCCTTTCTGCGGGTCTCGAAGGGAATGTTATCTTCGTATCCTGCTGCAAATATATCTTCAGTAATGATTCTAAGCGGCATGGTTATTACCTCATCAGTATTGCTTTTCGCCAGGAAATACAGTCTAAGAGATGAATATTAACATTATCTTAAGAAATCAGATCATTTTGTGGTACCGAATTGCCTCAAAATAAATGTTACCGAAGACCTGTGGATAACCCATGAAAAATAAGTCGTTGCCTCAAAATACATGTTACCGAGTGGAGGCGGAACATAATGAGGCAAATGAGCATGAAAAAGAAATGGTGTCAAGTAACCTCATTATATACATTCCTATCTAAAAAATACTAAATGAGGTTACTTGACACTGTTTACTGTTTAAAAATTTATGCCCCTCCCACAACAGCTAAATACATCCACCCTTCATCTGTCCAAACATAGCTGATATCGCCACACCATTTCTGATTGGGCGCATGTGCCGTAAAATCACGCTGCAGTAAGTTTGGCGCAACAGGTAAATTGTGCTTAGAGTCAGTAGTGACTTTAAACTTTTTCTTTGCTTTAGCACGTAGACCAAGATGTCTCATCCTTCTTGCAATTCGATTTTTGCTGCATATTTCTCCATCGTCGCGCAGCTCATCAGAAATACGCTGCGCTCCATATCGGCTTTTATGCTTATTGAAAATATCGAGGGTCTTTTTATCCAATTTTTCGTTCAATATCGCACGTATACCTGGCTTCCTTTTAAGCCACGCATAGTAGCCACTTCGTTCTATTGAAAGCATGGGACACATCCTTTTAATACTAAAATTGTCGCCGTTTTCTTTAATAAACCTGTACTTTACTTCTGGTGTTGAGCAAAGTACCCCGCCGCCTTTTTTAGTATCTCTTTCTCCTCTTTAGCAATGGCAAGCTCCTTGTGCAATCGCCGATTTTCCTCGAGCAACTTCGCAACATCTTGTGCTTTATTTGGGTCAACTTCTTTAATGGTTGGCTTGGATTTCAATTGCTGAATCCAGCTATGCAGTGTTGGCATAGGAATGCCCAGCTCTTTCGCTGCTTGGCTAATCGATGGTAATTTGAAGGCTAAATTAACTGCTTCTTGTTTAAACTCGGCTGTATATTTTCTTACTGTTCTTTTCATTTCTAACACCTCTTTCGTTGACTCGTAGTTTATCAAAATTACGTGTCTACTGAAGTGGGGTTAGATCACTTTAACGGTGTTGTTCTCTTTCAGCTTGGCTTGCTCAATGTAATCTTTTGGGTTAATGCCTTCTTTGCGAACCGAGCATAATTCAATAAAGCGTTTTTTAGCATTAGCCAAGCTTATCTTTGGGTAATGGCCTAGAGTAAGCTTGTCGGTTACTCCGTTAATTTTATAGCGATATATCCATGTTTTGACGCCAGTCGGTGCGACACGAATGCCGAAGCCACCGCCTTCATATTGCTCGTATCTTTTGGGCAGTGTTTTTAACGTTTTAATGTATGTATCAGTAAAGTTACTCATTGTTGCTCGCATATAACGTGATAAAAGTGACAAAAGTGTTGCTTCAAAAAAACATTTATTTCTCAATCGCTGCTTTTACTTTCTTCAAAACCTTTGCTGTAACCTTACTCTGTGCTTCAAGCTTGCTAATATATGCTTGGGTTACATCCATGCGCTTTGCTAATACTTCTTGTGTAATGCCTGCGTTAATACGAGCAAGCGCGACAGGGTTATCAACATAATCTGTTAGCTCAAAAGGTACATAGTCGTTACTGCTATGTTTTTCTTTTAATGCTTCTTCAATTTCGTGACGCAAGGCATGATAGACGTTGACGGGTAGCAAAACATATTCTGCTTTTCCATCGATTGATTTAATAATTTGTAAACTCATTTGTAAGCCCCTCCGCGTGGCTTTACCTTTTCAATAGCAATAATTTTTAACGAATCATCCTTGTCGAAAATAACGCGCCATTGTCCGACACGTAATCGGTAGTAGGGCTCTCCCTGTAATGGCTTGATATCCAAAACGGGATTGTCGGGGTTTTCTCCTAACAACTGAATTTTTTCAGCAATCCTATTACGGTCTGTTCTAGCTAGGCTCTGTAATACCTTTTTCGCCTGTTTCTTAATAAGCAATGTATAACGCATTCAATCCCTTATATTTGGTTATTATAGGTTATTTTTAGTTATATTACTATATTTTGCAGTGAGGGTACACTTCTGGGTACACTTTTTTATGTTCTTAAATGAATTCGATTGATACTAATCGAGAAGGATAATATTGATAAAACGCTTGTTTTTAAATGAAAATTTGAAATATGTGAAATTGTTTGATATCGTTTGATTCCGATAAGAAATAGATTCGTAATCAGTAGGTCGGAGGTTCGACTCCTCTCGCCGGCAAATTTGAAAGCCGAGTAAATCAAAGAGTTACGGCACTCCAATCCAGGCCTCACTCTTACCTCCAAACGCTACTGTAGTAAATTTGTAACAAAGCCACTTATCTGGTCAGTGGCGTGTGGATGTTAGCGCATTCGCACGCCACGCTATTTTAAAACAAAAAACTTCTTTATATTAAAGTCTCAACTAATAATATTTCTTTTAATATTTTATTATGAACATTCGGGCAAACTTAAAAGATTATTGGGAATTACCTCATCAACAATAGTTTTCAAATACCTATTCCCAAGCACGCTTTTAGCAACAATAACATCAACTTATAGTGCTTCATAGAATTACAAATCGCAATCTCTTCATTTTAAAAATCACTTGCAAAATTTTAAAATAACGGTAAAAATTTAAATATAGCTTTTCTCATCTTTTTCTGCTTTACCATTCTTACTACATACACTTATCTGCACTTCTTATTTAGACGCACTCTTTCCGTCGTAATCACCATGAACCATGAGTATCTCATCATAACAATTCCTTTATTGCACACGGAGTAATAACAAATGAACAGCCAGGGATTTTCTTTAATCGAATTAATGATCGTTGTGGCGATCGTTGGAATTTTATCCACGATCGCTATTCCCTCTTATCAAAATTATGCTAAACGCGCTCGGTTTTCTGAAGTCATCACCGCTACAGCACCATTCAAAACGGCTGTTTCACTCGCACTACAACAAGGTGCGTCGTTAGTTGAGCTTAACAATAACAATTACGGAATTCCTTCTGAACCTAATGCCACAAAAAATCTCGCCGCCCTTCAGGTTAAAAATGGGGTGATTACAGCAACAGCGACTGACGCTGCTGGAGCAACAACTTATATTCTTCAACCCAACGCAGATGGAAGCACATGGAAAATCAGTGGCACATGCATAAAAGCAGGATTATGTGAATCTTAATTCCGCTCACTTACAAAAAATTCATTACGACGAATCGTTAATACAATTTGTTGACGACCTTATCTTGCATGCATTTCAACAAAAAGTATCAGATATTCATCTCGAAGCACATGAAAATTTTTGCCGTGTTCGTTATCGACAAAATGGTATTTTGCTTTTAGCAAACGAGATAGAAGAACCACTAACAAATCGTATAATGACTCGACTAAAAGTCATGGGAAATCTTAATATTGCAGAAAAAAGATTACCGCAAGACGGACGGTTTCAGCTTCATGATATTGATATCCGAATCAGCACTTGCCCAACTTTTTGGGGCGAAAAAATAGTATTACGCCTGCTAAACTCAAACAAACTCTCTTTTACGGTGGATGAGCTTGGATTAGTTTCTCAACAAAAAAAACTATTTATAAATAAAATTTCACAACCACAGGGCATGATTTTAGTAACAGGGCCAACGGGAAGTGGAAAAACGGTCACCCTGTATTCTGCTTTAAATTATCTGAATCAAATTGAAAAAAACATTTCCACCGTAGAAGATCCCGTTGAAATTCGTTTAAATGGTATTAATCAAGTGAATGTTAACACAAAAATTGGATTGGATTTTTCACTTATTTTACGCGCTTTATTGCGGCAAGATCCCGACATTATCATGGTGGGAGAGATTCGTGATACAGAAACCGCTGCAACAGCCATTCATGCCGCCCAAACAGGACATCTCGTTTTATCCACGCTTCATACAAATAACGCGGTTGAAACGATTACTCGGCTTCTTGCCATGGGAATTCCTTCTTATCATATTGCAGAATCAATCTCATTAATTATTGCGCAGCGTCTTATTAGAAAATTATGTGATCACTGCAAAGTTCCTGAAAAGCTAATTCATGATAAAAAATTATCGCTTCTTAAAGTCGCTTTACCCGATTACATTTATCGCGCTGGTAACTGCTCTCAATGCACACAAGGATACCAAGGCCGTTTTGCTATTTATGAATTACTTCCTCTCACAGAAAAAATTAAGAAATTTATTTTTACACGCACATCCGCTCAAACCATCACTCAACAAGCTAAAAGCGACGGCTTCATCTCATTAGCTGACATTGCTATGCAAAATGTATTGAAGGGTATCACTAGTTTTTCTGAAATCAATCGGATGATTAAATTACAGGAGGAAGAAGAAACCACTTATAGTCCTTCAGATAATTATTTTGAATTTTAACACGCCATCTTACCGCCATCTCAAGGTGTTTTTCAATCACAAAAACTTGAAATAGCCCTGCTATTCCTGCTTTTTTGTTCAATCAAAACACCTTGAACTGACAGTAATCTGTCATGTTAAAAACCAAAATAATTATCTAAAGAACTATACCAGCATCCTCCCACAGACAAAGAAGGTACAAAATGTCGAAAATCGCAACTAGAACGTCTTTTGAAAATACAACTTATTTATGGCAAGGAAAGAATCAGCATAATCAACAGATGTCAGGCGAAATAAACTCATTTAGTCTTAATATCGCAAGAATTCATTTGCAAAAAAAAGGCATTCACGTTATCGCAATAACGCGGAAAAAGAAAAAATTTTTCCCGCAAAAGATTCCGCCGCTTACCATCTTGGTTTTTTTTCGTCAATTAGCCACTCTCATTATCGCTGGTATTCCTATTGCTCAAGCACTTCATATTCTAAGTCAGCAAGTGAAACATGCCGAATTTTTACGCTTATTGAAAATAATAAGAGAGCAAATTATTGCAGGTCATGATTTAGCGGATAGCTTGCGCAAATTTCCCAAGTATTTTGATGGGATGACCTGCAACCTTATTTTAGCGGGTGAAAAGTCAGGTACATTAGATACTATGCTAGAACGTATTACTCAACATAAACAAACTATTTTTTTATTGAAAAATAAGCTGAAACAAGCGTTTTTTTATCCACTGCTAATTTTAATTGTTGCAGCGATTGTAACTATTATTATGCTGACGTTTGTGGTGCCGCGTTTTACAGAACTTTTTCAAATGACACATGCCAAATTACCTATCTTCACTCAATTCGTGATTCAACTTGCCCGCTATCTACAACAAAGCAGCTTTTATATTTTTTCCGCAATGGTTTTACTAGGCATTGGACTTTATTCAACCCAATATTATCCTCGCGCAAAATTTTACCGGGATAGCGCCCTATTAAAATTACCTCTAGTGGGTGATTCTCTACAGAAATTTATTTTAGCCGGATGGGCACGAAGTTTAGCCACCCTTTTTGCAGCAGGGATTCCAATTACGGATGCATTAAAAATATTGATCACCTCCACAAATAACGCGGTTTATCAACTTGCGATTCAACATTTACATTTGGAAATTTCCACTGGAAAACAATTGCATGCTGCCATGCAAACGCATTCTTTATTTCCTACCCTGATGACACAAATGGTACAGATTGGCGAAGAGTCAGGGACGTTAGAAAAAATGCTCACACAAACTGCTGATTTTTATGAAGGGGATTTAAATTATCTCGTTAGCCAATTAAATCGGTTACTTGAACCCTTGATTATGATGATTCTTGGTGTTGTAATCGGAGGCTTGGTTATTGCTATGTATTTACCTATTTTTAAATTAGGGGCTGTCATCTAATGGAAACGATTCAATTTATTATGGACCATCCTGAGCTCTTTCTTTTTCTCGTTGCCGCACTTTCTCTTATTATTGGTAGTTTTTTAAATGTTGTCATTTATCGTTTACCCATGATGATGAAAAATGAATGGAGCCAAGAATGCCGTGAGTATTTAGGGCTAAAAGGTCAACCTTCTGATATTGAAAAATTAAATCTCTATCTCCCCTTTTCTCACTGCACCCATTGCAAAAAATCGTTAAAACTCTGGCATAACATTCCTATCATCAGCTACCTCGTTTTGCGTGGAAAGTGTGCTTTTTGTGATGCAAAAATTTCCATGCGCTATCCTTTCGTGGAATTACTTTGCTGTATTGCCTCTGTCTATGTCGCCTGGCGCTTTGGCATAAGTTGGCAAACGGCGGTCGGCTTAGTGTTTACGTGGATTTCCGTTAGTCTCATTTTTATTGATTTGGATCACCATCTTTTACCTGATCAATTGACGTTACTGCTCCTCTGGATAGGCTTATTACTCAGTCTATTTTCTATTTTTACGAATAGCCATGATGCCATTATAGGTGCCGTCGCGGGTTATCTCATTTTTGCCATTGTGCAAGGGCTGTTTAAAATGGCCACGGGCAAAATTGGAATGGGGCAAGGCGATTATAAATTTCTCGCAGGGTTAGGTGCTTTTTTAGGTTGGCAGCAATTACCCATGATTATTTTATTAGCCTCTATCATTGGTTTATTATTTGGCGCTGTACAAATGGTCATCCGAAATCAATTTAAAAGTGTGCCCATTCCCTTCGGTCCTTATCTTGCTATTGCAGGATGGATTAGCTTGATGTGGGGACCACAGATTTTGAATCTTTATATAGGGTCTTTTGACAATTTAAGAATAATTATGTAAGGGCAGATACACTGATCTGCCCTATTTTTTCATCTTAGGAGATTCGACTATGCTCGTTGTTGGATTAACAGGTGGTATCGGCAGCGGCAAATCGACAGTCGCAGCTTTGTTTGCAGCAAAAAGCGTACCCATTATCGACACAGATATGTTAGCACGTGATATAACACAACCTGGCCAGCCAACTTTAGATAAAATTGTTGAAATCTTCGGCAAAAATATGTTGCTTCCTGATGGACATTTAGACCGTGCCCGACTCAGAAAGCTGGTATTTTCTAATGAACAAAAACGCAAACAACTAGAAGACCTTTTACACCCCTTGATTCGTGACGAAATCAAATCTAAGGCTGCCTTACTTGAGGCACCTTATTGTATTGTGATGATTCCCCTCTTATTTGAAACACCTCCTAACCCCTTCATCCAACGCATATTAGTGGTTGATGCAAGTGAAGAATTACAAATCTCTCGTACCACGCTACGTGACCGCAGCTCTAAAGACGACGTCAGCGCTATTTTAAAAACCCAGGCTAATCGTGAAAAACGTTTAAGATTAACAGATGATGTCATCGTAAATGATGGGCTCTATGAAGATCTAATCCCTCAAGTGGATAAACTGCATGAACTTTATTTGTCGTTAGCTAAGTGATATTAGAGACTTTTCTTGAGAAATCATGATATTATTTCGGGAACTTAACCCAACTCCCTGAATAGACATGATCGAAAACGTCATTATATACGAACAGCCGTTGAATGAATTAATTCGTGTCTGCCTCCGATTAGAACAATTATTTTTCCAGGTAGACCATCAAGTTCAGGACACCTCCGTCTTCGGCACACGTAATATGATTTCTTTAATTATCAATATATTACAGCTGTTAGAGCGCCCTGATCTGAAAGCAAAATTAGCAAAAGAACTCAGCCATCAGATGCAGCTTCTTGGTAAGCTTGAAAAAACACCTGAAATTGATCATGCCAAATTAGGCAAGCTCTTAAAGCAACTTGACGAATTAAACCGCTGTTTTATTGAAAGCAGCGGTCGAATTGGGCAAACCTTGCGAGAAATTGAGTTACTCAACAACTTAAGGCTGCATTTAGCCACACCCGGTGGTGGTTGTAGTTTTGATATCCCTGTTTACCACTATTGGTTACAACAACCTGCTGAAAAACGCACCGAAATTATCAAAGTATGGTTAACAGAATTTACCAATATTCGTCTCGCCAATGAGCTTATTTTGCAATTAGTGCGCGAAGAAAGTAAAACACAACAAAAAGTCGCTTCAAGTGGGTTTCACCAAGAATTGCTCGATCCACAAACTAATTTACGTTTACTTCGCGTCATGGTGCCAGTCAATGTCCCGGCTTACCCTGAAATTAGTTTGGGACGGCATTTTTTAAGTATTCGCTTTTATTCACCTACTATTTTAGAACGACCTGCTCAATATCCTCATAACTTATCTTTTTGGCTATCTTATTGCACATCATGACACCGATTACTTCCCATAAAATAAAAAAAGAAGACATCACTTGCCCGCATTGCGGTCAAAAAAATACCTGGACGCAAGAAAATTCAGCCAAGCCTTTTTGCTCCGCACGATGCAAATTAATTGACCTAGGTGCCTGGGCTGATGAATCACATCGCATTCCAGGAGAATCCGTTGACTCCACACCTCCTCCACCTGAAGAAGACTAGAACCAAGCAATGCCCTCTGTGTCAGGGGCACAGAGAAGCTTGAAACAACTAAAAGTGTTTTGTACAATTCATTATTATTTTAATAAATTTTGAGAGGAGTCTTTATGTTCTCGCATAGTAGTTTTGATACACATATAAAAAAGCTTACCGATAGTCTGCATGCTTACCAAAGCGCGCGCAATGTAAAAAGAGTAACAACAGACGACTACTCTGCCCCGGAAGTAAAGAAACAAGCAAACAATTTTTGGTGCTTTTCATTTGATAATAACTCTACCATCATCGTGGATAGACCAAAATTGGAAGAATTTATTACGGCAACTAAAAGACGTATAAGCATATTAGAAAACATGAAAACCGGGAAAGAAATCAGCAAAACCGATTATGATTTTTTGATAGAGATGCCTGTTTTAAAACAGGATAAGACTATCAGCGAGTATAAATTTATTAACCATAAGCATGATGGCCCTCCAGGCGGCCCTTGTCTAAAATAAATTGTAGATCTGTTTTAGCTGAGATAAAAAAAGAGACACTGCAACCTAGATAACGCTTACTTTTTGACTACCTACTTCATGGTTATGTCATGTCAGAGCACTTAACCTGGCATGACATTATCTCACTCCCAAATCACTGCACTATCAGATTTTAGCTTAGAACTCTCTTTCAACATTCCAAATGCCCACTTAAATTGCGGCATATTCGCAAACGTGCCATTCACACGATACATAGCCGGAGGATGCGGGTCCACGACTAAGCGGCGCTCGGCTTCTTCAGGCCGGATATTACTTGCCCACGCATGCGCGGCACTCAGAAAAAATTGTTGGTCAGGCGTAAAACCGGCAATGTTTTGCATTTGTTTAAAATTCGCTGTCGCATGCAACGCTTGATAAGCCAAAATCAAACCACCTAAATCTGCTGTCGCCTCACCCATTACCAACTTGCCTTGCACATGCGCACCACTCTTGACCGTATAATGCGAAAATTGGCTGGCTATTTTTTGGGTTTTAGCTTGGAATTTTTTTAAATCATTTTCTGACCACCAATTTTTTAAATTGCCTGTTCCATCAAACTGCGCCCCCTGATCATCAAAACCATGTGTCATTTCATGTCCAATGACAAAACCAATGGCGCCATAATTAATCGCAAGAGGAGCATTGGGATCAAAAAACGGGGGCTGTAAAATACCAGCAGGAAGGTTTAAGCGATTCATCGAAGGATCATAATATGCATTAATAGTTTGCGGAGTCATATCCCATTCTTCTTTATCGACAGGTTTACCGATTTTATTCAATTCGCGTTTTGTCAAAAATTCGCTGGCACGCATGACATTGAGTGCATACGAATCACGCTTTATTTGCAGCAGAGAATAATCCCACCACTTATCAGGATACCCTACTCTTGCTTCCATTTTATCGAGTTTATCCAGTGCTGCTTGTCGCGTCCCTGTATTCATCCATTGCGCACGCTGCTGCAAGTCATTTTTTAATGCAGCATGAATATTTGCCACCATTAAAGAAACTACTTTTTTGGAAGACGGCGGAAATTTCTGTTCAACATATAATTTACCAATGGCAAAACCAAGCGCTTGGCTCACCGTATTTGTCACACGTTGCCAACGTGGTAATTGCTCTGTCACGCCAGTTAACACTTGCTTCATGACAAAATTTTCTTTTACGAAAGGGGTTGATAAGTAAGGCGCGAACGAATCAATCAAATGCCAACGTAAATAGGTTTTCCAATCCGCAAGTGTGACCGTTTTGAGTTGCGCATTCATCGCTACAAAAAAAGCGGGGGTCGCTAAATTAATCGTCTTTAATTCAGGATGTCCTATATCTGAAAAATAGTGTTGCCAAGAAAAATCGGGGGTAATTTTCTGAAGCTCAGTTAAATTCATCGGATGATAAACGGCATGGGGGTCGCGCATGGCTGTGCGTGGTAAGGAGACCTGCGCCAGAGCGGTTTCAATGCGCAAAATGACCTTCGCCTCTCGGCGAGATTGGATTTGGCTGTCCCCTACCAATTGAAAAACCTGTTCGATATAGCGTAAATACGCTTGCCGCATCGCTTGGAATTTTTTTTCACTTTTTAAATAATAATCCCGATCCGGCAAACTTAACCCACCTTGTGCCGCCACACCGATGACTTTTTGATTATTTTTAAAATCTTGCATTTGACCAAAATCAAACAAGGCGCCGACGCCAATCATATGAAGATGCGCAATAGCAGTTTGTAAATCGTGTTGATTTTGAATTTGGTCAATCCGCTGCAATTCCTGTTGCAAGGGCTTGATACCTGCCGCATCAATTGCGTTAACATCCATGCCCGTTTGATAAAAATCGCCGAGTTTTTGCTCGATAGAATCCGGATGAGAATGGTGAGTTGCATCCAGCAGCAACTGGTGAATAAACGCCAGGTTTTGCTTTTGTAAAATAGCAAAATTGTCCCAACTCGAATAAGCAGCAGGAATCGGATGGTTCTTTTGCCACCCGCCATTCGCATATTGAAAAAAGTTTTTCTGTGGATTGATACTCTTATCCAACCAGTCGAGATGCAAACTCGATTCTCCGGGAACGGCCGCCGCTTGGGCGATTGAAACAATCAATAGAAAGATAATAATAAAACGCATACAGGGAGGCACCGGCTTAATAAATTTAGCCTGATTTTCGCATAATTTGGGTCAACTTCCTATGGGGGATGGATGGTGGGCTAAGCGCAGCGTGCCCACCATTTCCGTGAATGAACGCTGCTAATTCCCAGCAATCGTCATACTTTCAATCAAAATCGAGCCCGTCTGAATATTCCCACGCTTATCCACATCGGCTCCAACCTCAATCAAATTCGCATACATATCCCGCAAATTCCCCGCGATGGTAATTTCTTCAACCGGATATTGAATTTCTCCGCCTTCCACCCAAAAACCAATGGCTCCTCGCGAATAATCACCCGTTACTAAATTAACGCCATTTCCTAATAAATCCGTCACCAGCAAGCCGGTATCCATGGTTTTTAATAAAGCAGATAAATCTTTTTTCCCCGTGTTAATAAATAAATTATGCACCCCGCCTGCATTCCCTGTCGTTTGCATACCTAATTTGCGTGCAGAATAAACGCCTAAGCAATAACGTTGCAAAATGCCATTTTCAATAAATACATTAGGGCGTGTGACCACTCCATTTTCATCAAACGGCGCGCTACCGAGTGATTTTAATAAATGGGGACGTTCATCGATTTTAATATGGGAAGGAAAAACGGATTTACCTAAATAATCAAGCAAAAAAGAGGATTTTCGATAAAGATTACCGCCTGAAATGGCTGCTACAAAATGCCCCAAAAATCCACGCGCTTCTTCGGCTGCAAAAATGACAGGGGCTTTGCGTGTTGTTAATTGTTGAGCGCCTAAACGGCGCAAGGTTTTTTCAGCAGCAATGCTCGCTACCCAATCGATCGATTCAAGCAATTGCGGATCACACGACAGGGTGTAATTATAATCCCGTTGCATTTCATCACCTTCTTGAGCAATCAATGAACAACCCAAATCATGCCGAGAAGCGCCGTATAGACCAATAAATCCATGCGAATTACCATAAGCATGCCACCCAGCTGTGGTAGACAAGCTAGCGCCTTCCGAGTTGGTAATGCGCTTATCTTTACCGAGCGCAATCGCTTCACACTCTTTGGTTAAAGTGATTGCTTGCTCAACACTGATATCCCAAGGAAACCATAAATCCAAATCGGGGTACTGAAAAGCCAATAACTCTTTTTCAGCTAAACCTGCATAATCATCTTTATCGCCAAAACGCGCGATATTACAAGCCGCTTGAACGGCGGAGCGAATCGCATCCATGCGTAAATCGGATAGACTAGAAGAACCGGTGCGTTGGCCAAAATAAACCGTAATCTCCACAATTTTATCCTGGTTATACTCAACGGATTCAACATCACCCATCCGCGAGGTGACAGAAAACCCTTTATTTAAACCTACATCCACTTCTGCAGCACTTGCCCCCAGCTTTTGTGCTTCTTGCAAAATATCAGCTACGATGTTTTTTAAGTGTTCGGGATTATTCCAAGCTTCAAGCATAAATTTTCTCTCTAATGTGATATTCATTCCATGAAATTTATAGTATCTTATACCCCGAAACTTTAACATGGAGAAATAAAAATGAAAAAACTTATCGCTTTATTGATTGGTGCTTCCGTTATTAGCACAGGTGCTTTTGCTGCTGAAAGTGCTGACCAAGCTGCTCCCAGCAAATCAGATGCTGTTATGCAACAACTTGCTGACAACAGCTCCGTAAACGGCGCTGCGACAGATGCAACAGCTTCCGCTCAAGATCAAGCGGCTGCTCCTGCTAAAAAAGCAACCAAGCATGTCAGACACACACATCACCACGCTAAAAAAGCAACCGCTCCTGCAACAGACGCAACAGCTCCAGCATCTGACGCAGCAGCAGCTCCTGCTACAAACTAATCAAGATAGCGGTCTCATTTTTTATGAGACCGCTTTTTGAGCTTCCTGGAAAAACGCAAATGATCGATGATTCACAAGACAACAATCATCCTGAACGCCCTACTAAATCCGCTCTCAAACGACAAATGACCGCCCTACAAAAAATGGGGGAAATACTGGTTGCCTTACCGGATGCACAATTAAAAAAAATTCCACTGGAAAATCCTTTACGAGATGCCATCTACACAGCGCGTTCACTCAAAAGCCACGAGGCAAAACGTCGCCAACTGCAATATATCGGTAAACTGATGCGTCAGATTGATTCTGCTCCGATTGAAGTGGCTCTGGAAAAAATCCAACATAAAAACCAACATAGCATAGCCGAATTCCATCAAATTGAACGCTGGCGCGATCGTTTGATTGCGACAGGCGATAGTGAATTAGAAAAACTATTAGAGCTTTATCCCAATATTGATCGACAACATATTCGTCAGTTGATTCGAAAAGCCCAACAAGACGTCGCTAAGCAAAAAAAGACGGGGGGAGAAACGGAATTGTTTCGTTATTTGCGAGAAATTATGGAATAGAAACTCTATCCCATCGTCACTACCAGCACGGTGGATTACGACGCAAAAAGCGCGTCTAATCCACCCTACACATGCTACATACAGCAAATAATAAAAACGTAGGGTGGATTAGGTGCGTTCTTTGCACCGTAATCCACCAAACGGCGCTGCAAATACAATATTACGCCACCAGAAACGCGTCTAAAAAATCATGTACACCCGCCGCCTCAATAATCGATTTCAATTGCGCAGGCATATTATTAAACTTAACGTTTTTTTGCGATTTTTTAGCATACTTTAACCACTCAATCAATAAAGCCAGACCAGCACTATTTGACGAAGTAATTTTAGTGAAATCAAAATACAGCGCGGGAGAAACAGCAAGCAAAGGCAAACTTTGTTGCCACAATAATGGAACCGTCGAAAAATTCAAATCGCCTGAAACCATCAGGCGATCTTGTACGGCAACAATAGACGCGGCTTCTGTATTACTCACCCCACTAACCTCCGCCCGAATTATGCTGCTGCAGCGTTTGAATTAACGCTGCCATGTCACTTCGTGATAATTGATCGGCAAACTGAGAGCGAAAACTTTGTAACATGCTCACACCTTCCACTGTCATATCATACAAGCGCCAACCCGATGCAGATGCCACTAAATTATAATTAACTGAAATAGAAGGACCATCCGAACGCTCAATTTGACTATTCACCGTCACTGTCGATTTTCCAGCATAACCGCCACGTACTGGAAAGAAACGTACCGTTTGATCCTTATATTCAGCCAATGCTGAAGCGTATGTTCTAACTAATAACGACGTAAATTCTTTCTTAAACTGCTGGCGCTGACTGCTGGTGGCACTGTTCCATGTTTGAGGAGGTAAAACGCGTTTAGACATTTCATCTAAATCCGCATGCGGCACAATAATGCGATAGGCCAGTGAATAAACTTGCGAAGGATTACTTTTTAAGGTCATTTGCTTAGCTTTCAAACTGGAAATCATTTGATCAGCAACGGATTGCAACATAGTGACAGGATCACCGGCTGCTGACGCAGTCATAGGCAAAGTAGATAATCCTAAACACATTAGCCACGAACAGATGACGAATAGATATTTTTTCATTTGTTATCTCCCTTTTGTTTCAGTTGTTGTTTTTTCTGTCGCACTTGCGCTGGAATTATTACCAATTTTAAATAAAAACTGACCGATCAATTTTTCCAAAATCATCGCGGCATGTGTATCTTGAATTTCGCTGCCGTTTTTCAAAAAAGTTTGGCTGTACATAGGTGCAATTTCAATATAGTTATCGCCGAGCAATCCCGCTGTCAAAATAGACGCCGAAGAATCATCTGGGATATCTTTTACATTGGCATTAATATGCAATGTCACAATCGCTTTATATGTGATTGGATCTAAGCGAATGGCGCTCACTTCACCAATAGATACACCGCTAATTTTAACGGCAGCGCGCACTTTAAGTTGACCAATATCATCAAATGCTGCCGTGACATCATATCCTTCACTTTTATAAAAACTCGTCAAACCGCTGACTTTAAATGCGAGCACTAACAACGCACCCAATGCGGCTAATAAAAATAAACCGACAATACTATCAATTGTCCGCTGCGATAACATCACCATCCCCCTATCATCATCGCGGTTAATACAAAATCTAACCCCAAAATTGCCAACGAAGAATAAACAACAGTGCGAGTCGTGGCACCCGCAATGCCTGCAGAAGTGGGTTCAGCAAAATAACCTTGATACACTGAAATCCAAGCAACTACAAAACCAAAAACGACGCTTTTCAGGATGCCGTTTAAAATATCTGCGTGAAAAGCCACCGACGATTGCATATTTGACCAAAACACGCCAGCATCTAACCCTAACCATTTCACACCGACTAAATAAGCACCATAAATCGCTGTCACATTAAAAATGATCGTCAATAAAGGCATCGAAATAAAACCACCCCACAAACGCGGTGCGATAACGCGATGAATAGGATTGACTGCCATCATTTCCATACTGGAAAGTTGCTCAGTCGCTTTCATCAATCCGATTTCGGCCGTCACAGCAGAACCAGCCCGCCCAGCGAACAAGAGTGCCGTGACCACAGGGCCTAATTCACGCGCAACACTTAATGCGACCAACGGCCCTAATTCAGCCGATGCACCAAACTTGGCTAAAGTATGATAACCTTGTAACGCAACTACCATCCCAATAAACAAACTTGAAACCAGAATAATAACGAGAGACAACACGCCTTCGGCATACACTTGCTGCAAAATCAAGGGTAGCCCTTTACGAATATGCGGCTTTCGAAAGATGACGTGAAAAAGCAACTGGCCAGCTTTACCGTAATCACGGACGAATTCTCTTCCCGCGCGACCTAATGAGGCGACTTGGTTCAACACAATTCACCCTCCTTCAATAAATCATCAGCAAAGTTAGCCCCCGGGTAATGAAATGGTACGGGACCATCGGGCAAACCACGCAAAAATTGCTGCAATTTGGGGGAAGAATCTTCTTTAATTGCTTGTGGGGTACCTTGGCCGATGAGTTTACCATCTGAAATGACATACGCATAATCAGCAATGCTTAATGTTTCTTGCACATCATGCGAAACAATAATGCTCGTTAAACCCAACGCGTCATTCACCGTGCGAATCAACTTAATTAAAACACCCATCGAGATAGGATCTTGACCAGAAAGCGGCTCATCATACATGATTAAAGCGGGATCGAGAGCAATCGCACGTGCTAAAGCAACGCGTCGCGCCATACCGCCTGAAAGTTCACTCGGCATTAAATTTTTTGCGCCGCGCAACCCAACCATTTGTAATTTGATTAAGACTAAACTGCGTATCATCTCATCAGATAACTGCGTATGTTCGCGTAAAGGAAAGGCCACATTTTCAAATACGTTTAAGTGAGTAAACAAGCCCCCACTTTGAAAAAGCATGCCCATTTTTTTGCGCAATTTATAAAGTGCCGATTGGGAAAGGCGATGAATGTCTTGGCCTGCCATTTTGATTTGGCCCTGCTCTGGCTGTAATTGTCCGCCAATTAAACGCAACAATGTGGTTTTACCCGTTCCACTTGGGCCCATGATGGCAACCACTTTACCTCGTGGAATCACAAGATCCACTCCGGCAAAAATGCGGCGCTGATTGCGCTTAAAGTGCAGATTGTTAATTTCGACCAAATTATCCATTCACTGATGTTCCCGATGGCGCAAGTGGTACAATCAGCCAAAAAATGATGTAGACAATCACAAAAGTACCCAATCCCAATAAAGCCAATAATATAAAAGTAAGCCTTATCCAAGTGGGATCAAGATTGAAATAATCTCCTAAACCGCCGCACACACCCGCAATCACGCGCTGGGTCCGTGAACGATATAAGCGTTTTGGAGAGTTATCCATGGTAGCCTCTTTTAAGTAAACAAAATAATGTCTGCATGATACTGCAAAACGGGAGGTATTAGAAGCAATTGGAAAGAAAGGCAGGGCCTACGCATGAAAGAATTTTTGTAACATGTAGGGTGGCACGACGCGTTTTTTGCGTCGTAATCCACCTTTTCAGCGGCAGATTGGTGGATTACGGTGCAAAAAACGCACCGTGCCACCCTACATTTTTTATTAGAAACCGGTTGTGAAAATTTAATACCGATTTACCGAACAGCAGTGTGGCACGCCATGCCCTGCAACATTGCTAAAAATTTTTCCCCTGCAGAGCATCACCACCTGGATTATTTTTTATTTAAGTTTTCGGCCTAGGAGCCTGTTGAGGAGCAACATATCCAAAAATCTCTGATAAAAGAAACTTTTCGTAGAGAGAGCTCTTAAAAAAAGCATGGTGTAATGCACAGCGACTATTGGGTTCCGTTTTTGACTCCTTCTCGGCCATCATAAAAGTAACAAAACGGTCTTCAAAAGTTTTTATAATTTCATTAAATGTTTTTTGATTTCTTTCAAATGCAGTTTCAAATGCAAATTTAATTTCTGGAATAAATGCTCGATACTGAATAATAGTTTTTAGATTTGCCGGAGTAGCCACGTTATAAAGTCTGCATAGATCAAAACCCATGGCAATATTGAAAGCGTATCCAGGATACTTCATTAAGAAAATCTTGTTGGATTTATCCATTTGTGCATTAATTCTTTGAACGGAAAGAGAGATTCCCCCATCCTGCTTCTCGTTTATCACCATGCCGCGAGATGTTAACCGCCAAAATCCCAAGAGAAAGTCGCTAATATGTTGAGGCTGGAAAACAGATAAGCTCTCACTTAAGAAATGTAAAGCTTTAACTAACCCTTCCCCATTAGGCAGTAAACATGTAATCACACTTACTATCTCAGGCGCATGCTCTGGATATTTAATTACGAGAGAATAGAGGCGCTCACTTTGTTCTTGATACGAATGCATTGCCGTCAATTTGGCTTTAGCTGAGTCTAACCCTAATGCAAGTGAATAAATATGTTTAAGATTGTTTCTTAAATCAGCTAACAAACGCTCTCTTTCTATATGACGAGGAATATTCTTAACCACAGTAGCAATATGATCAGCGTGCCCAGGATGATCCAGTAAAAAAGAAACAGTGGCTTGGTCCATATTCTCTGGACCTAATTGATCAAACCCAGAATAAATACGAGCAGCGTACTGATAATTTTTCCTTAAATACATTTTTATAGCGGTATCTCGTTTCGTGGATTTATCGTTGCTTAAGCTTGATGTATCGTCAAGAAAAGCAAAGGGAACACCCTTTAACTTTATCAACGCCAAAGCCATATCTAGAGCATGGGCAGGATGTTCCATTAAAAACGCAAAATCTTCCTGATTAATGACTCGGCCATTTCTCTTCATGTCAAGCAATGCTCGCCAAATATTATTCGCATAGTTACGATTTGAATATTGCATCAATTGTTTTCGATTAACATCATTTAACAAGCGATACTTATGCAGCTTGCCGAGCAACTGAGCACGATTAACTGCATCTTTAGGATATTGAGCCAAGTAGGCGAGATTTTCCGGTGTTAAAGGCACGCGTAACTCGTCTAATTTAGCGATTCCTGACGCCATAATAGAAGCATACTCAGGATTTTTCGTTAAGTAATCGAGATACGGAGCGCCAAAAGCCAATAGCTTAGCTTCATATAACGTTACTATTCCTGAAGCTAAACTAAACGCGTGCTTGGGGTATTTCCTTAAAATTTGGAGGAGGCCAGGATCCCCATCAAGTTTCTGCTGTTTTAATTTTGCTACGGCTAATGCCATCTCAGGATTTATATATGTTTCTAATAATTTAATATAGTCGAGATAGTGCTTAGATGCTTCCGCTTCAGATGATGTTGAGAAACTATGTGGAACAGAATAAGCCTTGCATAAATTTTTTATTTCTGACCTAATCTTAACATCATATTGTGGATATTCAGTTAAGATGATCCGCTCAATATCTATTAGAGTCTTATAAATTGTAGATCTATGTTGTACAGATTCATTTTCATAACTCTCTAATGCTGCTGCAAATAGAAAATATGCATAAATATGCTCTGGAGATGTCTTACATAAGTTAGATTGCAAACCACTCATGTACTCATCAATGGCGCGGATATATTCAGGATGCTTGTTTAAGAAATTTCGTATCCCATTATTTATAACAACCCCTTTTTGGTTTAATGAAAGCAGCAGGCTACACCGCATTGAAAAAGAGGAAGGTTCCTGTAGTAAAAACTCATGATTTTCTGGGGTATAAAGATTTGCGGCGCTTAAGTCGGCATACTTCTCCCCCCTAATAGCAGGAAAGTCCGCATTTTTTTTGCTTTTAAGAGCTGCTATAAATTTAACATAATTGACAGTAGCAACATGCCCGCTATGTGAAAGCTGCACCTCAGCTCTATAAGTAATCGGCAAGGTAGGGAAAGCATGGAAAGCCCCAGAAGAAAAGCTCGCTTCAATCAACAAACAGTCACCTTGTTTCCGATAGCTATATTCAGATATTTCTTCTGCGTAAGAACCAGCAACATAGCTACTCATAAAATCTTCAATTAACTTTTTATCTTCTTGAGAGATATCCTCTTCCTGCGCCGGACCTTTTTTTACGAGGGGACCTTTTTTGGGAGAGTCGATTTTTGTGGGGCCCTTTCTTTGTATAGGACCTTTAGAGATAGCGTTTATTGCGGGCATTTTTTCTTTAAGTACTTTAATCAAATTGGGAAACTTATGAAAAGCTTCATCGATAGCCAGCAAAAAACCTTTAAGGTATTCTTCCAATAAGCGCGCTTGGTTTTCATCCGCCAACGAGCGCACTTTGCTTTCTTTTAGACGGCCATGAGCACTTTTATAACGTTCATAAATAGCATTAAATTTTTCAAGAACTTGTTCTTCAGCCCTCTCCTCACTAATAATCCAGTTGGCTATCTCGCCCAGCTCCATTATATTTTCTTGAATTTCAGGCAAATTAAAACTACTTAAGGACATTTCTCGGGCAAATTCTTTAAACGCATTCTTAACACTACTCATGTTAATTTTCCTCTTTTTGTATGGCCTCCGTCCTGCTCTAATACAAACAAGAGGCTACGAGTGATTATAATTTGCCCTATTCTACCATAAGCCAAGAAAAAAACCTGAATTAGAAAAAATTTTGTCCTTTAACCCTCAAATCGGGTAAAATAGCAAGCGTTCATGCGACCAATGAGAAAAGTTATGCAACACGTTGAAAAAACATGTCAATTAGGCCTTGCGGTGATAGAAGCTGAAGCCGCAAGCATTCTTTCGCTACGTTCGCGCATTAATGCGAGCTTTGCTAAAGCGTGTGATTATTTACTCCATTGCGAGGGACGCATTATTGTGATGGGTATGGGTAAATCAGGGCATATTGGGCGGAAAATTGCAGCCACCTTTGCGAGCACGGGCAGTCCTGCCTTCTTCATTCACCCAGGTGAAGCCAAACATGGTGATTTTGGCATGATTACCGCAAAAGATGTGGTTTTAATGATTTCAAATTCTGGTGAAACCGAAGAGATCCTCGCGATTCTACCATTTATTAAACGTCTCGATCTGGCATTAATCACGTTAACCGGCAACCCCAATTCTACGCTGGCTAAAACAGCCAGTATTAATTTAGATGTCAGCATCGAAAAAGAAGCCTGCCCTCTGGGCTTGGCACCCACCTGCAGCACGACAGCAGCATTAGTGATGGGAGATGCTCTGGCCATTACGCTATTGGAATGTCGTGGTTTTACAGCAGAAGATTTTGCTTTATCCCATCCTGGCGGCACATTGGGACGTTTATTGCTACGTGTGGATGACATCATGCATAAGGGCGACGCCATGCCGAAAGTGGACTCGAATGCCTTACTTAAAACAGCGCTTGTTGAAATGACCCAAAAAAAATTGGGTATGACAACCGTAGTTGATCAAAACAATGAATTAGCCGGTATTTTTACCGATGGCGATGTACGCCGCGCTTTTGATAGCCACACCGATATTCATCAAACTGTCATTCAACACCTGATGACAAAAAATCCGAAAGTTATTCACCCTAACCTACTTGCAGCGGAAGCATTACATATGATGGAATCGCACAAGATCACTGCCCTAATTGTTACTAACGAACAAAAACAACCCGTTGGCGTGGTTCATTTACACGATATTTTACGCGCGGGAGTCGTATAAAAATGACAACGCTGGCTGAAAAAGCGAAAAATGTGCGTCTTGTTATTTCTGATGTCGATGGTGTCTTAACGTCAGGGACATTATTTTATGGTCCAAGTGGCTCTGAAATGAAAGATTTCAATGTACATGACGGCATTGGCATGCGTATCTTACAACAATCTGGTGTCCAGATTGCGATCATTACTGCTAAAAAATCGCATGCTGTTTCCCAGCGCATGCAAGATTTAAATATTGAGCATGTTTATCAAGGTCAGTCAGATAAACTAGTAGCCTACGAAGAATTAAAGCAGAAACTGGGTATAGAAGATGCGGAAATTGCCTATATTGCCGATGACTTACCGGATTTACCTTTATTAATACGGGTGGGCCTTCCGGTCTCTGTCCCCAATGCGCCTAAAATTGTTCAAGAACATGTGGCACTCATCACCCGTGCACACGGTGGTAAAGGTGCCATGCGGGAATTGTGTGAAATTATTATGAAAGCACAAGGGACCTATCATGCTGCAATAGAGTCTTATTTACAAAGGTAGTTATGACTATTTTTTCTTTTAAAAATTCGACCATGACATTTTTACTTTTAATTGCCTTTTTGCTCAGTGCATGGTCAATTTTATTGACAAAACATGCGCGCCCTTTGCTAGTCAAACATGCAAACGAACCCGATGCTTTCATGGAAAATATCGTGGCAACGATTATGAATAAGCAAGGCAGCCCATCGCTCAAAATTGAAGCGCCAAAAATGACGCATTATGCTGAAGATGATACTACCCACATTCTTCATCCTCGCGTGACTGTCTATCGCCACTCCCCGCAGCCTTGGTTTATTCATTCCGATTACGCCGATGCATCAAAGGGAACGCAAGAAATTATCTTTTCAGATAATGTCGTCATCCATCATCCAGCGGATATAGCAAACCCTAACACAACAATGGAAACACTATCACTTACAGTATTTCCTGATAAACAACAGGCAGAGACCCATAATCCTGTCACCATTATGCAACCCGATACGACTATTCATGCAATCGGTATGTTAGCTGACCTAAACAATGGCACCGTAAAATTACTGTCAGAAGCTAAAGGTGATTATGTCCCAGCGTCTTAAACTGTTTATGTTGACTGCTCTTGCCTCTGCGAGCCTTTTCGCGCTCCAGAACGATGATCAGCAAATTATGCATATTGTTTCAGATAGCTCGACGTTCAATTATAAAACCGGCACTCATATCTATGAGGGCCATGTCAAAATTGATCAAGGCAGCACACATCTCACAGCCGATCGTGTTGTCACCATGAATAACAATAAGCATAAAATAGAACAAGCGGTTGCATTTGGCTTTAATGAATTAGCAGAATATACCACTTTGCCCAAACCGGGTGATCCGCTCTTACATGCCAAAGCTCGCGTAATTAAATTTTTCCCGGCAAAATCGATCGTCTTTTTGGAAGATGATGTGGTGGTGACGCAAGGAAAAAATAGTTTTCAAGGCCCGGTGATTATTTATAACATGAAAGACCAAATTGTAACTGCACCTCCATCAAAAACCGGCCGTGCAACCATTATTATTGACCCTAATCAATTAAAATCATGACAACTTTACGCATCGAAAAAATCAGTAAAAAATATAAAGCCCGCCAAGCGGTAAAAAACGTTTCATTTCACATTAATTGTGGTGAAGTGGTGGGTTTACTCGGCCCCAATGGTGCAGGCAAAACTACTTCATTTTATATGGTCGTTGGATTAATTAGCTGTGATAGCGGACATATTTTTTTAAATGATCGAGATATCACGACCATGCCGGTGCATGACCGTGCGCATTTAGGCATTAGTTATCTGCCGCAGGAAGCCTCTATTTTTCGTAAATTAACCGCCGCAGATAATATCATGGCAATCCTTGAATTACGGAAAGAATTAAGTGCCTTAGAGCGCGAAGAAAGATTGAATCAATTGCTGGAAGAGTTTCACATCACTGGCATTCGCGATACCTTAGGAATTAGTTTATCAGGGGGGGAACGTCGGCGCGTAGAAATTGCTCGAGCGCTGGCAACTGAACCGAAATTTATTTTATTAGATGAACCGTTTGCTGGTATTGATCCCATTTCTGTCGTGGATGTTAAACGCATCATTACCCATTTGCGTGATCGTCATATTGGCGTATTAATCACCGATCATAACGTACGGGAAACGCTGGATATTTGCCAGCGTGCATACATTGTGAATCAAGGGGAAGTGTTGCATCAAGGCACGCCGCAAGATATTTTAAACAACAAACAGGTCAGAGCTGTTTATTTAGGTGAAGATTTTAATTTATAATTACGAGGTATAAGCTATGCAGCTTCATTTTACAGGACGCAATATCGATGTCACCCCTGCTTTGAAATCCTTTACTCAGGAAAAATTTCAACGCTTAGAACGTCGCCACACTCAGATTTCACAAGTTCATATTACTTTTCATGTCGAAAAAGTCATGCAAATCGCTGAGGCAACTGCGCATTTTAATGGTACTGAAATTCATGCGTCAGCAGAATCTACCGACCTGTATGCAGCAATTGAAGAAATGATTGATAAATTAGTTACGCAAATTACCAAATTTAAAGAAAAAAATTCAGAACATTAATGTACTCGCCGCACTTCAAGATGCGAACTTCGTCATCCCCGAATGCTTCTGTCGGGGATCTGTCTACTAATAAGGAGATCCCCGATAGAAGCATTCGGGGATGACG
>CAZTDR010000039.1:0-25799 GCA_964612855.1 uncultured Coxiellaceae bacterium | reverse complement strand
TATACCATTTGACCGCTCTTTTTTATCGTGTTGCACTTCGCATTTGAATTCGTGCGCTACTTTTAAAACGGAGGCTGAAGTCAATACGGCTGCAAAAAACCTTCTCATGCTCTCGTTGCAGCGAAATAAATTTGGTCTGGGACAAGAAACATCGTCAGGACAGCAAATTGAAAAGCTTTTAAATACACAAAGCTATTATGAATTACGTCAATGTTTATTTCCCAATAAAGGCACCTCGGCCATCACCTATAATGATTTGGTTGAGAAAATGGGAGTTGCTAAAAAAGGTTTTTTCTCCTCACGTCAGAAAGAAAAGGTGTATGAATTATTTGGTACACAAGCTGCTTTGTTGAATGAAACCCAAATTCAAAATTTTATTGCTTTAAGGTCTCCTGTTAGAGTTAGGTAATCAATGTAGGGGCATGGCGTGCCATGCCCTGGGCTTTGCAAAAAAATTTTGTCCCCTGCAAAGTCAATAGACTCTAAGCTTTTTCAAGTTAACTTAAATAAAGTTTTACCTGTCATTTCTTTAGGTTGAGGTAGGCCGAGTAAATATAATAAAGTCGGTGCAATGTCCGATAATATGCCTTTGGTTTTACTCATTTCAGCGGGTCTGCCCACATAAATAAGAGGGACTAATTCTTGCGTATGGGCGGTATGCGCTTGTCCCGTTTTTTCATCAAACATCAGTTCAGCATTGCCGTGATCAGCGGTAATGAGCGCTTCACCACCGACACTTTTTAATGCTGCTGTAATTTTTCCTAGGCAGTTATCGATGGTTTCAATGGCTTGAATCGCTGCAGGTAAATTGCCTGTGTGTCCTACCATATCCGGATTGGCAAAATTACAAATAATCACATCGTATTTTTGGCTGTGAATCGCGTTAATTAATTCTTCCGTGACTTCCGGCGCGCTCATTTCGGGTTTCAAATCATAGGTGGCTACTTTCGGCGAAGGAACCAGAATGCGATCTTCGCCTGGAGCAGGCTCTTCAATGCCGCCATTAAAGAAAAAAGTGACATGCGCATATTTTTCTGTTTCAGCGATGCGTAATTGTTTTAAGCCAAGCGAGCTTAAATAGTTGCCTAACATATTGTCGAGACGTTCAGAGGGATAAGCAATCGGGGTGGTGAACGTCGCATCGTATTCCGTTAGTGTCACAAAATCCACTTGCGGCCATACTTTGCGCCAAAATCCTTGGAAATCTTGTTCAATAAAAGCACGCGTGATTTCGCGCGCACGGTCAGCGCGAAAATTCATGAAGATGACCGTGTCATCATTTTTGATGGTGACGGGCTGGGCATTGGCAGGATGAATGGCGGTTGCTTGCACAAATTCATCCGTTTCACCGCGCTGATAAGCAAGCTCTAAACCGGTAATTGCATCAGTTACATGAAATGCCGCTTCGCCTTGCGTCAATAAATCGTAGGCTTTTTCCACGCGCTCCCAACGCTTATCACGATCCATGGCAAAATAGCGGCCTATGAGTGACGCAATTTTGCCTGCTTTTAATTCGGTGCAATATTTTTCAAGTGCAAGCAAAGACGATTTTGCACTTTGTGGTGGAGTATCACGGCCATCTAAAAAAGCATGAATATAAATTCGGGTGGCACCCCGTTCATAAGCGAGCTTGATCATCGCTTGAATATGTTGTTCATGACTATGAACGCCCCCTGGCGAAAGTAACCCGACTATGTGAACGTTTTTTTTTTGTTGGACTGCACGATCAATTGCGGTGGTCAGGGTAGGGTTGGTAAAAAAACTGCCCTCGGCGATAGCCAGATCAATCCGTGTAAGATCTTGATGTACGATGCGTCCAGCGCCCATATTGAGATGACCCACTTCCGAATTCCCCATTTGTCCGTCAGGTAACCCGACACAACGACCGCTACCCGAAATTAAGCCATGGGGGTAGGTGGCCAATAATTGATTCCAGTGGGGTTTATGTGCTTGCGCAATAGCATTAGCTTCTCGGTCATCTCGATGGCCCCAGCCATCCAGGATAATAAGTGCAAAAGGCCTGGGTCGTTGCATGTGGTTTTCCTATCATTAAACTCGCACGATTGTATCGCATACGGCTTTTCCTCGTCATCCCTGAGCGTGCTCCTACATTCAAAAATAAAGGTGTAGGGGCATGGCGTGCCATGCCCGGCATCGCAAAAAAAAATTTGTCTCCTCCAGAGAATTTGTCCCATGAACGATCTTAGATAAAGCATTCGAGGATGACACAGGGACACGCTGCAGTTACACTATACACAACAAGTAAAAACGCTGGTGCGCGCAATATGAATCCAAATCAAAGAAGAAAAAGTCTGTTAACAAAGTTGGGTGCGATGATGGTCGCATTGACTTTGGTAGGGAATGGCTATGCAGCCGATGACCTGGTTCAAACTGACCTTTCTGAGTTAAATACGAAGCAAGATCCGTATGAAGGGTTTAATCGGATTATGTATCATTTCAATGATTTTTTGGATAGAGCGATTTTAAAGCCCATCGCAACTTTTTATAACAACATCGTCCCTAAACCGTTAAACAAAGGAATCAAAAATTTTTTTAGTAATATTGATACCATTCCAACAGTAGCTAACGATGTGTTACAAGGGAATTTTTATCAAGCAACCAGTGATGGCTGGCGTTTAGTCATTAATTCAACGATTGGCATTGTGGGTTTTTTTGATCCTGCGACCAGTATGGGGCTAGAGCCAAATAAAGAAGATTTCGGTTTAACCTTGGCTCAATGGGGTTATACGAATTCGAGTTACTTGGTATTACCATTTTTTGGTCCCAGCACCCCACGTGATACGATTGGTTTACCCGTGGATTATTATGCGTTTTCGATTTATCCTCATATACATCCTCTCCGCGATCGCTATGCATTGTATGGATTGGGCATTGTGGCGCGCCGCGCTGATTTGCTGAGTTTCCAAAATGTGATGGAGCAAGCGGCTGTCGATAAATATGTGTTTCTGCGCGATGCTTATTTACAGCGTCGTGCGTATCTAATTCAACGCAATAAAGAATTAGGTGATCCGTATCTAGAAAAAAATAAACATGAAATAAGTTCTTAAGAAACGCGAGGCGTGGTCTAGTGTTACAAGTTGCATTATTTGAACCCGAAATTCCACCGAATACGGGCAATATTATTCGATTATGTGCCAACACAGGCGCGGGATTGCATCTCATCCATCCCTTGGGTTTTGCACCGGATGATAAGCAGTTGCGTCGTGCCGGGCTAGATTACCATGAATGGGCGCGCGTTTCCCATCATCAAAATTATGATGCTTTTAGCGCAGCGATGCCTCCCAGACGATTATTCGCTTGTTCTACAAAGGGAAGCGTTTTTTATACCGATGTGGAATACCATGCCGATGATGTGCTGTTATTTGGCCCTGAGAGCCGAGGATTGCCTCAAGCAATCTTGGCACAAGTTGCTCCTGCCCAGCTGATTCGAATTCCGATGTTAGCAAGTTCCCGTAGTCTGAATCTGTCCAACGCTGTCGCAGTTATCCTTTATGAAGCGTTAAGACAGCAAGGGTTCAGTATGTTATGCTAAAATCATTATTTGTCGACTTTGCGAAAGATATGCCCATCCAATCCGAAATGAGCGCGGCTAAAAATGCTTTGTATGAGATAGCCAATCAGGCTTATGGATTGGCCATGGGGTTGCAAAACGCAGCACCCGCACAAGCTCAGGTGAATGGACCGCCTAAATCGGTGCAATATCTTCTGGAAACTTCTTTGCAAATCAATAAGGTGAGTAAAGCGATAGAAGAGCTTGCATTAATAGAATCCTCAAAAAAAACTTTATGAGCCTAACGTAACGATGTCTATTGACCTAGAAATTCAAGAATATGAAAAGCTTATCCAGCTTATCCGTGAGGCGCTGCTACAAGATGCGAATTTAAGAGAAAAATACGGTGTAGTCGAAAAATTCCGTTTTGTCCGCGATCGCTTGCAAGCTGTATTGACGCATCTGGAAGAGCAGCAACAAGCCTTAAAAAAAGAAGAAAAAAAGATAGAGCAAATCGAAGAAAGTTCCAATAAAGTAGTTGTATACGTTTATCTTTATAATGCCCAGGGCGCGATTTTACGTAGTTGGTTAACCTTATTAACCCCGCGGGTTTTTTATGAATATAGCGTAAACCGTCCTATCTATCGCGAAAAAAGTCAGGTTGAATCTCTGCTAAAAGCCAAATCTAACAAGCATCAACATGCTTATTTAACAGTAAAAATAGAGCAACACGATATTCTCACAGCAATAGATAAATCTAAAGACGATGAAGAGAATCCTATCATTAAGATCCGCGAAGGATCGCTGCGCTTTGAAAACTTGGTGATGTTTACTCACAATGGCCAGGATTATGGGTTAAGTGCGCAAGGTGATTTTGTAAAAAAATAAGCGCATGTTGGGGCTGTTAACGTTTTTTTGAAGCCGGTCCCAGCGTTCTTTCCATAAATTCTCGCGCCGTTTCTTTTTTGTTTATTTCCGTTCTTTCTGTCGCGGATTTTTGCGATGGATTTACAGTCGTGTAAAGGCGAGACAATGTTTTCATCAATGGCGCATCAGCGCCTAACCACGCTCGCAATTTATCGCGGTTGAGTAAATGCTGTTGATCTAAGATGGGTGACCCCGTTAGATTGCCTGTTGTCTTTTTTTGTTCTTGCTTAATGGTTTCTGCTTTTCTAACCGCTTCTGTAGCCTGTTGTTTCTCAGTCGGTACAGAAGTAAATAAACGGTCATCTTTTTTCTGATTAAGTACCGATTGAGCACTTAAAGATTGTTGAATTTTGGTTTGATAATTGAGAAAACTTTGTTTTTGGTCGCGACGTTTTAAAGCTAAATCTTTTTCATCTCGCGTTTCGGTCTTCTCAAAAGAAATTTGGTCACGTTTTTTGGTGCCTTCTTTGTGTTGAATTTGCTGTTCTTGGAAATCACTTTTTTGCTGTTTTATGATATCAACACGCTCTTTTGCCCGGATTCGCATACCTGCGGAAGTCGAGCTCGCATCATCCTCATGGGCCACTTTTTCTTTTAAGCCCGAACCCCGGCAAGCCCCACAAATTGTGCCGTAAATTGCGCCTTTTTTATTGCCGAGCTGCAAAAATGCAGACAATGGCTTTTCAAGGCCGCAAACGACGCAACTGCGAGTTAACAGTTTATGTTTTTTCATAGTGTTGGGATTAAGTAATTAGCTATCTAAAAGTGGGATAAAGGAAATCATGTATTAATACCAAAAGTATAGTAAATAAAAATGAAAGTACAAGCAAATGCCTAAAGCGTTTCTGTCGTGTAAGACATTCGCCCTATTCTATGTCAGAGTAAAGGGTTTTATAGCTATTTTTAGGGGTTTTATTGCAGGATTGTTTTATCGGCAGAATGAAATTCTTGCTAATTTGCCGGTGAGTAGAGTATTCTCAACGGGCTTTAATTTTATGAAAAAATGTGTATCTTTGGGATGTATCAGATTATATGGAGAATAATATAATGACAAAAGGGCCATCATTACAAGATCCTTTCTTAAATACCTTACGAAAAGAAAAGGTTCCTGTTTCAATTTATTTGGTTAATGGCATCAAGTTGCAAGGGTTGATTGAGTCATTTGATCAATTTGTTGTATTGCTCAAGAATACAGTGAGTCAAATGGTATATAAACATGCAATATCCACCGTTGTTCCAGCGCGTAATGTTTCTTCGCCCATGGACTATAGCAACACCAGTGGAGCAGCAAATAGTCATAGCACGAATGAACAATCCATTACTGAAAAAGAAGAATAAAAATAAGAGAGTATTGAATTGATTGACCGCCCCGAAGGCGGAGAGCGCGCCGTACTCGTTCATATTGATTTTCCTGCAGATGGTATGCAAGAAGACTTGCTCGAATTACAAGAGCTTGCAGAATCTGCAGGAGCAATACCTGTCGACATCATTACAGGTTCGCGTCCCTCACCTGACCCTAAATATTTTGTAGGAAGCGGAAAGGCAGAAGAAATTCGGCGTTCCGCTCAATTACATCAAGCTGAATTAATCATTGTTAATCATGTATTATCGCCCGCACAAGAACGCAATTTAGAAAAATTTTTCGAATGCAGGGTGATTGATCGCACCGGTTTAATTTTGGATATTTTTGCACAACGTGCCCGCAGTTTTGAAGGTAAATTGCAGGTAGAGTTGGCTATGTTGCGACATTTATCGACTCGTTTAGTGCGGGGCTGGACGCATTTGGAGCGACAGCGTGGAGGAATTGGCTTGCGAGGTCCGGGAGAAACCCAATTAGAAACCGACCGCCGTTTGATTCGAACACGTATTAAATTTATTTTGCAGCGTTTAATTCGAGTGCGCCAGCAACGTGAGCAAGGGCGTCGCGCTCGTAAGCGCGCAACTATTCCAACCGTTGCCTTAGTCGGCTATACGAACGCAGGTAAATCCACATTATTTAATCGATTGACAGGGGCTGAAGTTTATTCTGCTGATCGGTTATTTGCGACATTGGATCCGACATTGCGACGAATGGAGTTGCCGGAATTAGGCCCCGTGATTTTAGCCGATACGGTCGGATTTATTCGGCATTTACCGCATGATTTAGTCGATGCCTTTCGCGCAACATTACAAGAAGTCTGTGAAGCGGATCTCTTGTTACATGTTGTGGATGCGAGCAATGAAAACAAATTGGTGCATATCACCCAAGTGCAGACAGTATTAGATAGCATAGGCGCTGCAAGCGTTCCCCAAGTGATGGTTTATAACAAAATCGATCTTTGTCCAAACGTATTGCCCGGTTTGGATTACGACGACAAAAATAAAGTGAAGCGCATCCGTGTTTCGGCACAAGAAGGCTTAGGTATTAATGAGTTGCATCAAGCAATCACGAAATCATTAAGTAAAGATATCCTGCAGCAAACGGTGATTTTAATGCCAGCGCAAGCGAAATTACGTGCAGAATTATATCGATTAGCCGCGGTTATCTCTGAGCAAATCGATGAAGAAGGGTGTTATCATTTGCTGGTTCGATTGGCCAAGAAAGAGTGGGAGAGGATGGGGTTGGCTTAAAGCCACACAAACCATTATCCCCGATAAAAACATTTCGGGGATGCCGCGGCCATCGTAGGGTGGGCAAAGCGTAGCGTGCCCCACCAGCTATTGAGGAAATATGGAGTAATGAGTTGCGAATCCCCTCATACCCCTCTAAAATTCACTTTTCATCTTTAGTATTTAAAACGGGAGCGAGCTATGCCGTGGAATGAGCCCGGTGACAACAATAAAAATCAAGACCCTTGGAATGGCAAGCGCGACCAAACTCCCCCTGATTTAGATAAATTGGTCGGGGATGCGCTGCGTAAATTAAAGGGTTTTTTGACGCAGAAAAAAAGTATGGGGGGCGGTGATAATCGTTCGCAACCCTCAAATTCTAAAGGGTTAAATTATAGCATCGGACTCGGCGCAGCTGTTGTCATAATGCTTTGGTTTTTATCCGGATTTTTTATTGTGAACCCAGCGGAAGAAACCGTTATTTTGCGGTTAGGCAAATATGCCCAAACCTTACAACCCGGATTGCATTGGTTCGCACGTTTCATTGAAAGTAAATATACAGTCGATGTGCAAAAGATTTTTTCTTTTTCTTTGCAAGGCGATTTTCTGACTAAATCCTCTGATCAAAGTGATTTACCAAGTCAAGTTGTCACGTTAGATCCATCAAAGAAATTGGCAACCCCGGCTGACCAATCCAAAAACTTGGTCAATGTTGAGTTGAACGTTCAGTACCGTATTAGCAATCCGCAAGCCTATTTGTTTAATATTGTGAACCCTGACGATACTATCCAACAAGTCGCATCAGGCTCTTTATCGGATGTGGTGGGTACCATGAAGCTCGATGAAGTGTTAACAACAGGTCGTGAATTTTTAAGTTCCGCTGTGTTAGAGCGCTCTCGACAAGTCTTACAAAGTTATAACTCAGGTTTAGAAATATTGGCTGTCACGTTACGTAAAGTTCAAGCACCTGATCAAGTCCGTGCAGCGTTTAACGATGTCAATCGTGCGGATCAAGATCGCGCTACTTACATTCAACAAGCCCAAGCCTATGCTAGTAAAGTTGTTCCTATTGCACAAGGGAATGCAGCCCGCACCCTAGCTGATGCGAATGGTTATCAGCAGCAGGTCGTGTTGACAGCACAAGCCAATGTCGCTCGTTATCAAGCAATATTAAAAGTGTATTCGACCTCCCCTGAGGTGACTCGAGAAAGAATGTATTTAGATACCATGCAGACCATCTTGCAAAACACGACGAAAGTATTGGTCGATGTGAACGCGGGCAATAATTTAGTGTACTTACCGTTAGATAAATTATTCAAACAATCTCTAGCGGGTGCGAACAAGGAGATACAAAATGACTCCAACTAGAGTATATGCGGCGGTTGTGGCAGCGGTGGTTTTATTTATCTGCAGTTTAAGCTTTTTTACTGTCCAAGAGGGCTCAGCGGCATTAATTTTACGTTTAGGTAAAATTGTCACCATCGGCAAAGCGGGTGAGCCTGATGTGTTACGTCCAGGGTTCCACGCTAAAATTCCGTTTATTGATACGGTTCGGGTATTTGATATGCGCATGCAAGAATTGGCCGCTACCTCGAGCAAATCCTTAACGGTCGTGACGAAAGAGCAGACGTATCTCGTCGTTGAATATTTTGCAAAATGGCATATTAACAATCTTTCGCGCTTTTATACGAGCACCGGCGGCAGCATTGGTTGGGCCGAAACATTGCTTGAGCAGCGATTGAATGATATCGTCCGCGCCGAATATGGCAGACGCACGAGTGATCAAGTGATCTCCTCGGGCCGTGCTTCTCTAATGGCAGCTATACGCGAGCAAGCCGATAACATTGGTAAAGATCAAGGCATCAATGTGGTCGATGTTCGCATCCAGCAAATTACATTACCGCCGGATGTGATGGGATCTGTGTTCAAGCGCATGGAAACAGAGCGTAAGCAATTTGCGGAAGCTAAACGGGCAGAAGGGATTGAAAAATCTGAAGAAGTTCGTGCGTTGGCGGATCAGCGTGTGACCGTCATCAAAGCACAAGCTTTAATGCAAGGCGCTTCTATTCGAGCGAAAGGTGATTTAGATGCTGCGCAAATTTATGCACAAGCTTATAATGCAAATCCGAATTTTTATGCTTTTTATCGCAGCTTACAAGCATATGAAAATAGTTTTGCACACAAAACGGATCTCTTGGTTTTAAAACCAGAAGGACAATTCTTTAATTATTTCCATAGCGCACAAAATAGCGTTAACACCAATACGAGACATTAACATGGGCAAAAGTATTATTATTCTCGGCGCTCAGTGGGGCGACGAAGGAAAAGGTAAAGTAGTTGATTTGCTAATGGATCAAGCATCGGTTGTCACCCGTTTTCAAGGTGGCCATAATGCTGGCCACACCTTAGTAATTAACGGTGAAAAAACGATTTTACGCTTAATCCCTTCCGGTATTTTGCATCCCAATGTGGCATGTTTGATTGGTAATGGTGTGGTGTTATCGCCTACAGCCTTGTTGCAAGAAATCAGCGAATTAGAACGTAGAGGCGTTAAAGTCACAGAACGATTACGTATTAGCGAAGCCTGCGTATTGATTTTACCTTATCACGTTGCACTCGATCAGGCGCGAGAAAAAGCCAAAGGTAAAGCCGCAATTGGGACGACAGGGCGCGGTATTGGTCCGGCTTACGAAGATAAAATCGCGCGTCGAGCTTTACGTTTTGGTGATTTGTTTGATGAAAAACAATTTAGCGCGAAATTAGAAGAAGTGCTCGATTATCACAATTTTGTTTTACAACATTATCATCATCAAGACCCTGTTGATTTTCAACAAGTACGCGATTCAACCTTAGCACTGGTGCCGCAATTGCGTCCCATGCGTGCGGATGTTTCGGCTTTGTTGGCGCAACATCGCCTAAAAGGCAGCAATATTATTTTTGAAGGCGCGCAAGGAACGTTATTGGATATTGATCATGGTACCTATCCGTATGTCACGTCCTCTAACACGGTGGCAGGAGCGGCCAGTGTAGGCAGTGGTTTTGGTCCCCGTTATTTTGATTATGTGTTAGGGATTATGAAAGCCTATACGACACGTGTTGGCGCAGGTCCTTTCCCGACTGAATTGCAAGATGAGACCGGCAAGCGTCTGGCCGAGCGCGGTAATGAATTTGGTTCGGTAACGGGTCGTCCGCGACGTTGTGGTTGGTTGGATATGGTGATTTTGCGTCGCTCGATGCAATTGAATAGTTTTTCTGGATTATGCATTACTAAATTAGATGTCTTGGATGGATTAGAGACAGTGCGTGTCTGTACGCATTATCGTTTACGCGGCCAAGAAATTGTAGATATGCCGACAGAAGCTGCCGATCTTGCTGCATGCGAACCGATTTATGAAGAATTTCCTGGTTGGAAAGAATCCACATTCGGTGTGAAAACGTTCGCAGCGCTACCGAAAAATGCACAAAATTATTTGTTACGCATTGAGAAATTAGCGGGGGTACCAATTGATATTATTTCAACAGGCCCCGATCGCAATGAAACGATTATTTTGCGCCACCCATTGGCGGTTTCTTTGAATGACCAAGCCGTCAACGCAGCAGTTTAATCGCCCCCAGTCATCCCCGAATGCTTTTGTCGGGGACCTGTCTACTCCCCCTCAATAAAGCATCCCACGAATAACCCAAAAACCTATGCCGAGAAGAGGACTCGAACCTCCACAGGGTTTCCCCTACAAGTACCTGAAACTTGCGTGTCTACCAATTCCACCATCCCGGCGAGTAGAGCACTTTACTGAGTCAGATTTTTTTTGTCAATTAAGAAAAACAACATCGTGGATGATCCCATGTTGCAGGTTCGAATATACCTGATCCAATACTTACTTTTTTCCTACTCTTTGCAAAAAAACACTCCAAAAACTTTTATTATTCTTAAGCTTACGTTAAGACTCTGTCGCTAGAATCAACAAATCTCTGTAGGAGACAAAATTTTTAGCAACGCTGCCAGGGCACGGCACGCCATGCCTACGGCTTTGCTAAAAATTTTGTCCCCTACAATTTGCGCAACGATAATTATTTTAAATAACTTAGGGAAGAGTAGATATGCTGAGGTATTTTGGTATTGGGCAAGGTCAAAAAAATAAAAAGGGTTCAGCTGAAAATATTTCTGAAGTCTGGGATAAAGATGAAGACTTTGTAATGGTAGGTTCTATCGTGCCAACCAATCCACCAGAAAACCAACCCGTAGCAGCCGAAAATAAACAAACCCCGCTCCCAGATAAAGCGCTAAACTCGATTGAGCTGCCAATTATATCAGAAAGCCTTGCTCCATTGGCTAATAATAATGAACAAGCTCAAGCACCTGCTCCATCATCTAGCCCCATGTTGCCGAGTGCATCGCCGCAAAGCTCAGTCTCTGCCGAAGCTTTCATTGACGAAACTCCACCATTTATGAGTAGCGAATATCCAGAAGATAGCGATGTCAATGCGGAAGCGACTACATCCTTATTAAGCCCCACTTCAATGGATCTTAATCCGCCAATAACGAATCTTGTCGCCTCTCAACCACAAGAATCCCAACAAAAAACAGGCGATCCATTACCAACGCCTATCATTCTGCCCCCAGTCACAGAAAGTGCCTCTCCTGATTCGAGCGATAATAATGCCGACATGGGCTCCGAATCTGTTTTATCATCTCCAACCTTACCAACGCTGACTGCACCCTTGCCCCTAGAGCCGGATTTTTCAGATAGTTTAACACTGGTTTGCAGTTCGGCATCTCAAGAACCCGTAGGTACTTTTGCAAAAGGAGATGAAACTGATCAACAAGTTTTTTTAGCTAGCGAGATACAAACCATTCTCAGACCGATAGCGCAAAATGCTTCTTATAGCACAGCATCTTCTTCTTTTGCCAATGCGACTACACTCAGTATTATTGACGAACCGTCTGAAAGACAAATGGAAAATGCATCTCCTAACGGCGTTTTTTCGCAACCTAAAGAATCGTCAAATGATAAAAAAAGTATGCTCACAAAATGCAGTAATTTCTTTCATTCTTTCGATCCCGGGTATCTCCTAGCAAGGACTTTTTTCCCAGACGAAGAAGACCAAAATAAAATTATTCCGGCCAAAGAGCCCGACAACACCTATACTTCCAATATACTTAAGCGCTTAAACGCGACGTTTTCTGCTCCTCCTGAGAGCAAAAAAAAACCCATGCCTGTGAATAAAGTACCCTCAGCCCACAAGAATACGAATGCCTCTTACTTTTCTAACGCAAGCGGAGCGACAACCTTTGCTCATCGTCCTAATCAGCAACAGAACACAACAACAAGGCGCAAGAAAAAAAAATCCACCCGATCTATGCTTCCTTAAACAAATAGCAAAAGAGGCTATATACCCCTAATTCTCAATGTAGGGTGGCACGACGCCTTCTTCGCGTCGTAATCCAAACAATGCTGCAATTTAATTATAGTTTGGTGGATTACGTCAAAAAGCGCCTAATCCACCCTACGTTTTTAAAGCCATAAGAATTTGCGGGTAATAATATGCCGTCATCTCTGAATGCTTTTGTCGGTAGAAACGGTTTCGACCGAAGTTATTTTCCCACCGCAACCTTTTGTTTTTGAAGCAACTCTTGAATACCCGCTTTCGCCACCACCAACATTTCATCCAACTTATCTTCTGCAAACGTCTCTTTTTCAGCCGTCCCTTGAATTTCAATAAAACCGCCGTGCTCGGTCATGACAACATTCATATCGGTTTCAGCATTCGAATCTTCTGCATAATCCAAATCAATGATCACTTCACCCTTATAAATACCCAGCGAAATCGCCGCGATAAATTGACGAAAAGGATTCGACACAATTTTGCGTTGTTGTCGGAGTGACTCGATCGCATCATAGAGCGCAACACAACCACCGGTAATAGCCGCGGTACGCGTACCACCATCTGCTTGAATGACATCACAATCGATGGCGATGGTGAATTCACCGAGCGCTTCTAAATTGACCGCAGCTCGTAATGAGCGACCAATCAAACGCTGAATTTCTTGCGTGCGTCCTGTTTGCTTGCCTCGGGCTGCTTCACGTGGCATACGATCATGTGTTGAACGGGGCAACATTCCATATTCTGCGGTAATCCAACCTTTACCGGAATCTTTTAAAAAAGGAGGTACGCCATAGTTAACACTGGCGGTGCAAATCACTTTGGTATCACCAAATTCTACCAACACCGAACCCTCTGCATGTTTCGTAAAATGACGGGTAATTAAAATGTCGCGTAATTGTGTATTGCTACGTTTACTGGGGCGCATACTATTCTCTTCTTCACATTTTTGATGTGTTACTATACCGTCATATTCTAAAAATGGAAGAACAAAAATGATTCAAAGTATGACAGCGTTTGCGCGCGCACAAGGTCAAGGAACCTGGGGTAATGCAGTTTGTGAATTACGTTCAATTAACCATCGCTATCTTGAAATTAGTGTGCGAATGCCAGAAGCATTGCACGCATTAGAAGTACAAATGCGTGAGCGTATTCGGCATTATATTCGTCGCGGTAAAATCGAATGTAATATACGTTTTCAACCTGGTGATATATCAGGCGCGGGAATTATTATTAATCAGCATCTAGCAGAAGAGTTATGCAAAGCCAATGAGGTAATTGGCAAAATGCTAACCCACGCCGCACCTGTCAATCCCATGGATGTGTTACGTTGGCCGGGTATTTTGCAAATCGCGGAAGTGGATTTGGAAATGATTCAAGATGAATTAATCAAATTATTGGAAAAAGGGTTGCAAGATTTAGTGGATGCGCGTATGCGCGAAGGGAATGAACTCAAACAATTATTTTTACAGCGCTTAGAGACGATGAAAACGGAACTAGCCAAAGTACGACATCGGCTTCCTGAAATTCATAACCAACAACGTTCTCGTTTAATTGCACGTTTTAATGATGCCAAATTAGAATTGGATTCCGGACGTTTTGAACAAGAAGTTGTATTGTTCGCGCAAAAAATTGATGTGGCGGAAGAGTTAGATCGCTTAGATGCGCATATTTCTGAAGTGCGCCGTAATTTGAAGCAAGGGGGAGTAGTGGGCCGACGCTTAGATTTTTTAATGCAAGAACTCAATCGTGAAGCAAACACATTAGGCGCAAAATCGATTGATGTCGATACGACGCGTGCTTCCGTTGAATTAAAAGTATTAATCGAACAAATGCGTGAACAAGTGCAAAACGTGGAGTAATAGCGATGCTAGTGATGACAACATTTGATGTAGCTGGATACCGGATTGCGGAGTACAAAGGTGTCGCTCGCGGCATCGTGGTGCGCTCACCGACGATCATGCAAGGTTTTTCCGCGAGCTTAAAAAATATTATCGGCGGAAATATTGGCGCTTACACGGACATGTGTGAAACCGCGCGTAAACAAGCCTATGATTTGATGGTTCAGCATGCAGCAGACGCCGGTGCCAATGCTATTGTAGGCATGCGTTATGATGCGTCAGACGTATCAGGACGTTTTTCAGCAACAGAAGTATTATGTTATGGCACGGCTGTTGTGCTGGAAAAAAACCCTTAAAATAGAGTGGATGGATCGGCATTGTTGCGTAATCCACTGATTTTTCGTGCCCGAGCCCGTGTGCGTGCCCGCGCCCGTCTTTTCCTCTACAAACCGACTAAGCATCCAACTTTTAGCATATCAAGATGAACCATTTTATTCAGAATCTTATTATTTACAGGGCAGAGAATTGTTAACTAGAATTGTTGCCATGCTGACTAAGATGGTTAAAGAAAAAGTTTAGTGTTTTCCGCTAAGAAAAGACGGGCGCGGGCACGCACACGGGCGTGAAGAATCAGTGAATTACGCAACAACGCCATCTCCTTCTGTAATTACCCTCTTGGTTGTTTCTTACGCGCCTTAGACACTAATTGTGTTTCAGTAAATTGATTACCTAATACAATTAATGTATTCGTCATCGCTTGTGCAGCGAGAGATTGTTTCTGAGTTTGCAATAATTGCGTCAACGTCACATAAATTTGTGAGTTGTACATCAGTATTTGCCGCAACACCAACGCAATGTTTTCGCTAGCAATATCAGTAAGCCAGGCCGGGCTGCTCGCTTGCTGCATCAGCTTATTTTGTTGCTCTGTTAAATTGGTGCCATTGGCAACGTCTGCATACATTTGACCTAAAAGATAAGCGCTATAAGTTTGAATGGACGAAATGGTTGTGTAAAAATTTTTGTAAGCTTTTTTATCTGACTCTTCCCCTTCCCACCGCTCATCCGGCGTGACGTGCCTAATATTCAATCCCGCTGCATTTTTAATATAATTATAGGCTACATCGGTTTTTTCACCTCGTGGATCCGGTGAGATATATAATTGGCCGAGTAAACTTTCGTAAGTAATGTCGTTGATTTCCAGCAGTGGGACATTTTGGAGGAAATCCTGCGTCAATTTTAATTGAGTCGCATTTTGTGTGCTTGCGTTTTTAATGACATCACTGGTCAATGTGGTAAATTGCGATTGGACTTGTTTCGTTAAATCGGATTTGTCGGCTAGCAACATCCAATTATTTAAAAAACTTAAGAGGGTATAAACGCCCTCAGCTGTATGACGAGTATGTACAACAATTTCTGCAAGGAGTGTCGAACTACTCAGGCTTTCTTCTTGCGCATTGACATTCATAGATAAAGTGCTGAGCAAGCCAACACCCAATGCCGCGGAACTGAGTACGAGCCATTTTTTTAGGCGGGTTTTAAATTTAAACATGGTCAAAGCCTCCTAATACTTAATGCTCCAGCCACCGCTGGATTGAGAAGAGGGGGCGGCAGACTTTGGTTGCTGAGTCGTGCTCCCCGAGCCGAATCCCGTATAAGGCTGATCTTGCGTGGGTTCAGCAGGCGTTGTTTCACCTGCCGTAGCAGGGGCTGAAGAATTAACGGCGGGCGATGTGGGTTGTGTGGGCGTTGCCATGGGATTATCTGCCATTGGCAGCGGCGCTGGATTGTTAGTCGGTTGATTTTTTAATCTGGGTGACGGTGATTGAGAAAAAGACAGTTGACTTTTTAGTTGCTGAAGATTGCTTTGAGCTTGCTTCAAAAAGTCTTGCTGAGCTTGTTTATTTTTTTGGGTCACTTGTGCATCGAACTGATCAGGCGATAAGGCCGTCATGGGAGTCGCTTTATTTTGTGGATTGACAGGCTGCGCTCCTGATACGCCAAACGGAAGTGCGAAAACGCTAGAGGCCGCCAGCGCTGCTGCCATCGAAAAAATTAATTTAGTTAATTGTACCTTAGACATGTTCTTGCTCCAGTGCTTTTAAGATAAGGTCAAACCGTTCTGACGCAAATACACGAGCGAGTAAGCGTAAGCGTTCAAATACAATATTGCGCCTTAAAAATAATCCTGCCAATGGGTTATCCGGAGTATTGTTTTCTTCTGCATACATTAACACTTTGGAGGCGGAGCCCGGATCAATGGTATCAATGGCTTGCAGCAAGCGCAGAATACGGGATGTTTTAATATGCGCACATAGCGTAATAAATTGTTCTTCTTTGCTTAATTCAAAGCGCGTTAGTTTTTCGAGATTATCGCCAATGGCAGTTACCGCCTCTTCAAGCTGAGGATCGCCATCGAGAGTCCAACCTTCAACACTTTCCATGAAGGCGATAACACGATAAATCATCGGGTCTTCATAGTTTTTCCAAAAATCATGCGAAGCGTTTAAATCCAGTGATGGCATAGCGTTTTCCAATAGGCAAAAATAACAAGGATTTTTTAAAAATTACACTATACTTAGTATTAAAGTATAGCCACAGTTAAGGAGATTGTCGTTGATTTTATTGGAGCAGTCACCTTTCGTCTGTTTTTTGTCGGAAAAGGTGTTGCGTTCAGTAGGCAAAAATTAGGAAGTATTGTTTTTTTGCTATGTGGATGATAATGTTAAATTTCTAGTTAAGGTCATCACTCTATGCCATTAAAAGATGTGGTAAAAGTTTCGCGCAAAACGTTTTTTAATCCAAGCGGATGGCTTGGCTATGATATGCTCAAAACCCAATTTACAACCAGTTGGGCTGTTTTAAAAAATCTTTATACGGTGCCCGGGACTACACCCGTTACTCAGGCGGAAACATTTGAGCAAGCCGCGGAACGCTTTAAACTCTCTGACGAACAACTGAGCAAAACCGCATTTAATTTCTTAATTTATTCTAGTATTTTTGTGGTTTGTGCTGTCATTACGGTTATTTTTTCCATCTATTTACTCGTGCATCATGCCACATTTGCTGGCTTTGTGTTGGGTTTAGCCACCACCGCCGTCTTTGGGGCTTATGCCTTTCGGTTTAGTTTTTGGCGATTTCAGATTAAACACCGTAAGTTAGGCTGCACATTTCAAGAATGGTTGAGTGGTAAACCCTCCACCCATGACGAGGGTTTGCCTAAATGATAGATCTATTCCAAATTGCTCGATCTGACCAATCCGTCTATTACCTAGGCCAAATATTTGGCTATGTTGGAAATGTTTTGCCAGCGGACAATCCAAGTTTACTCGTGGGTATTTTATTTAAAACATTAAATACCACTGCGTTAACCATCGGCGCATTTATGGTGGTCTATGTCACCGTCGTTGGCTTGCTTAAAACTGCTCAAGAAGGAGAATTTTTAGGACGGCAGTGGAATTCGTTATGGGTTCCTATCCGGACTGTGTTGGGTATCGCCGCATTATTTCCCACAGCAACAGGCTATTCGGCAATTCAAGTGATTATCATGTGGGTTATTTTGCAAGGGGTCGGGGCTGCCGATACCTTATGGGGCAAGGCATTAGAATATATTACGGTAGCGGGATCGCCTTATGCGTCGATCAGTGCAGACACGTTGCCTATGGCCGATGTGCAACAGAACATGAAAGGTCTTTTTCAATCCCTGATCTGTCAGGCCAGTGCTAAAGCCACTTATCCTGATTTAAATACGCCCGATAATGGTCAAGGGGAAAAAACGTTTCGGTATTATTGCGGTAATCCAGCGAATAAACTGGATCCTTTTTGCTTACGCGGCGATTCCGATATGTTGAACCCGATCGAGGGTCCGCAAGCCAATGCGACGGCTTCGATGTACAATATGGGACCCGGTGGAACGTCAGGATGTGGATCTTTAACTTATTGTGACGTTAACGCAGCGTGTAAATCTTCCCCGGCTACGCTGGCATCGGGTGGTACAAAACCTGAATCCAACGCAGCTTGTTTGGTCTGCAAAGCGCAACAAGCAGCGCTCACTACCATTGTGCCAACCTTAGGCGCTATCGCGACCAAGTTCGTTGATATTGATTATCAGTACCTCCAGTTTAAAAATTTTCCTGTTAGCGAGGGTTCTCCTGCTCCCGTGTGGATACAGGATTTTTGTACGGCGAATGATATTGGCTCTGACCGTTGTTGCGGCGTCATGCCCAAGCCGACATCACCGATGGAGCTTTTTAGTCAGATGTCAGCAACGGCAAAAGGGGAAGGCTGTGCGCCTAAATTTCCGCCCGACTCCAGTAAAAGCAGTGATGGCGATGCCTCGAGCCCTGATTCCCAACAAAAGCCACCTACGCAAGCCGAGAGAACAGCCGTTGAACTTTATTTGAAATATCCCATCGCAAAATTTTTAGACGATCCGGATGCCAATTTTATGGAAGCATCCATGCGCGAATATACAACTTCGATCGTGAATGCGGTGGCAAAAGACATTGAAGGACAAATGGAAAAAACAACATTAACGGATTGGCAAAAAGCAGCAAATGATAATGGTTGGATTTTAGCGGGCGGATTTTTTTATAAAATCGCCAGCATGAATAGCAGTAACCAAATGGCTGCAAAACCTGTGTTTTCCGCCGCGCCAATGTCTACCGACAGTGGCATGAATAATTATCGAAATAATTATCAGGCGGCAGGTGGGATGCTCAATATGATGTTGTCTTCTACTTCATCCGTTGGCTTTGCAAACACCCCAGGTCTTACAAGCGACATCTCTAGTGCATTAGGTACGACGACGAGTGGATTGCTGTCGATGTGGAAGGGATTCTTGGGCGGAAATAGTACTAATCCGTTAGTGGCTATGGCTTCCTTTGGCAGTTCTTTAATGTTGGTGACCCAAATTCTCTTTATCGTGGTGACGGCGGCGGTGGTTATCGCCACTTCGCTTGCGACCATTAATCCGATGGTTTTGGGTACTGGTATTACCATGAACCCATTTGGGGAGGGTGTAAAAGCGTTAGTCGGTTTTCTCGGCCCCTTCTTTGTCATGTTGATCGGCGCACTCTTCTCTTTGGGCGCGATTCTTGGCATTTATGTGCCCTTGATTCCGTATATGATCTTCACCATAGGCGCCATTGGCTGGCTGATTGCAACAATCGAAGCGATGGTGGCCGGACCTATTATTGCGTTAGGCATTTTAAGCCCCGGCGGGCAGCACGATATTTTAGGCCGAGCAGAGCCTGCGTTAATGCAATTATTTAATTTGTTTTTACGTCCCAGCTTGATGATTTTAGGTTTGATGATTTCGATGTTGTTGTCTGTTGTCGTTGTGAAGCTGGTTAATGCCGGTTTTCTTGCGGTCAGCAGTCAACTATTAGATGCGATGTCAGGCCCAGGTTTGGTGGAGCAAATTATTTTTATTGCGGCTTATACCTCTTTTATAATTACCGCCCTCAACAAAGCGTTTTCACTTATTTATGTGGTACCGGAAAGAGTGCTCACCTGGATTGGTGGTCCCGCTGTTCAATACGGTGAACAAGAAGCATTGCATGCAACCAAGCAAGCGGTGGAAAGTGCGGCTGGGGCGACGACAGGTGCTGCGAAAGAATCGGCTGCGAGTGCTCAGGGCGCCGGAACTGCGATGAAACAAGCAGGGATGGCGGCCAAAGATAGAGCAGAAAAAGCGGAAGCAAAAGCTTTATTAAAACAGCAAGCCGAAAAGGGTGGTAGCGGAAGTAGCGATGCTTCAAAAGGAGGCGGTCCTCCTGGGGGTCCTAAGATCGAATAATCAATCCTGTTTGAGCAAACATTCACTTGGTCGCCTTCCCCTGCTGGGAAGGCAAATCAAGCGATGGGGTAGGGCACGTACGGAAGATAAAGAGTGTAGGGGCATGGCGTGCCATGCCCGGGGCATTGCAAAAAATTTTTGTCCCTGCATAGGATATTTCGCACCAAAAAATCCTATTTTATTCCCACATCCTTATCTTCCCGCACACTTTGCTCCGCAATAATATTATACTGACGCTCTGTAATTAATCCTTCAGCCAATTTGTCTTTGGCATCCACCACGATAGGTTTACCAAATTCTTTAACCAGCCGCCGTACAGTGGCGGTAATTTCATTCGTATCTGTTGCAAGCAAAATGTCACGTACTTTTTCATCAAAGACTAAATATTCTCGCAGTGCCACACGCTTGCCATCAACCGTTGGAACTAATCGTTGAGAAACGACGAGACGGATAGTTTCAATAATATCGATCGTGCGCCCTTGTCTTTCTTCTGGCGGGAAAGTGATAACTAAACGTCGCAAGGTTTCAGCGACACTATTGCTATGTAACGTGGTATAAACGGGATGGCCTGTCATAGCCGCTTCCATCACAGCGCTAATCGTTTCAGCGTCACGTGCTTCACCTACCAAAATCAAACGGGGTTTGCGGCGCAAGGCATTACGTACCCCCGCTGCAAAACTGGGTAAATGCCGTGGAATTTCAGATTGGCTCACAATGCTTGAAATTTTTACTACATTGTCATAAACGAATTCAATCGGCGATTCGTAAGTTAATACCTTACGATTGCTATCACTGCCTTCCGTAATATCGCGAATAATCGCTGCTAACAGCGTACTTTTACCCGAACCGGTGGCACCCGTAATGTAAACCACACCTTGCTCTGGTTCGATGGCATTTAAGATAGCGTCTGGCAAATTCATGCTGGCTAATTTGGGTGGATCACTCGGAATCGTACGCGCTGTAATTTGTACCCCATCATGTCCTTCAACTTGACACCCTGTGCCATTGATACGGAAACGATAACGGTCTGAGCGATTGGGACGAATTTCATAATGCGTGTCAATATCTTTGCCCGCCATAATTTGCGCCATAGCATTCGGGCCATACATTGCATTAATAATTTCACCCAACTCGGTATTCGACAATTTGCGTCGTGTTACTTTGCACAAGCGCCCATAAATTTCAGCAAAAACGGGCTCATTGGTTTGAAACGTGACATCCGATGCCCCGAGTTTGACGCAATGGATCAATACTTCATTGACGGCATCAATGGAGAGACGAATGGGTTCTTGCGGAAATAAATAATCACTCATGGCGACGTATCTTCTTTTACGACGATAGCATTCCAACCGCTACTGTCTGTTTGCAATTTTGGCATCTCCGTAATGCGTAATACTTGATCGTTAATGCGCATGTCCGTTCCGTCACCCGTGACGCCCAATTCAGTTTTAGAAACATAAGGCGCACTGACCATTTTTTCTTGTAATAATTTACGGTACAAAATCATGCCATTATAATCCCGTTTTAATCGCGCGAGATTTTGTTGAAAAATACTGTACGCTTGTTCAATGCCTTTTTGCCAACCAATGCGAATATTTTTACTCCAAACAGCGCGCTCTTCGCTCGTGCGTGGTAACAACACTTTATTGGGCAATTCCGGTTTGTTGAAAGGCAGCCAGATATACTCACGCCAGTTGGGCGGTGTTGTTGCAAAACGTGCCTGTTGTACAATTTGATAGGTTTTATCGGCAATACGAATCGTACTGGAGTCGGCTAAATTTAAGCTATTATTTGCCTCTGTCAAAACGGGCGGTAAAACGCCATGACTTAACATCATGCCATTAAAATTATAGATGCTTTCTAAATACCATTTATCTTTGTCGGTTCGTTTATTGATTTGCTGGGAAGCCCAGGCAAGTCCGCCTTGAGCGCCGAGACTCAGCGCGGTATCTTCCAGTGCTTTGATACGAATTTGACCTATTTGTGAAGACTCAGATGCAGTGGTCGTATCCGCCGACATGTTTTCTAAGTCGTTAATATTAGTCGGATCTATTTTTGGCGGATTATGCGCGCACGCGCTGAGCAAGCTCGCAACCAAAATAACGATAAGAGTGTAAAGCCTCATGCTCTTAGTTTTTTGCATAACGCAACTCAATCACGCGGCTATCTGGAAAGACGACGACGGCTGCGCGACGTCCACCTTGAAAACCCACATCCCGCACAATATCGGCGATCATGGTATTTTTGGCATAAACAGTAACGAGTACGGGAATGGCCGGTGCATTGCCCAATACGCGCAAACGATAATTTGTTGCGCGCGCAATTTGTTTAAGCAGGGGCTCAATAGGGCCAGACCAATCCACTGAAGTGAGTCCTGCCATGCCATAACTCGCTGGATTGGGCGGCGGATCCAGTTGCGGCAGTGGGCGTGTTGCTTGTGCCGTTTCAGACAAGCTCGAAATGGCGCGGCTGACCGAGTAAGATGCTTCCGAGAGCGATGCTTCGGAGCGGTCAATCGTGCCGGGAGCCGGTTGAGTGGTTGTGCAGGCACTGAAAATAAACGGCAGTGAAGCAATAATGGCAAATTTAATTTTCATAGTAGGTAACGGTCCCTTTTTGCAGCGCCTAAGAGATTGAAACAAGAATGATAATAGCAGTCAAGTCTAAATGGTATATACTTGAAAGCGGCATCCTGAGTGTTTTAATCGGGGCACATCAAAGACAAACGGGTCCCCGACTAGCGCATTCGGGGATGACGATAAGTATTAAGGGGAAATCACATGGCACATTGGCGTGACTCCGCACGAAACGTGAGGTTGTGGTTTATCGATTTCCGAGCTTGCTTCCCCTTGCTTATTTTATTATTTCATATAAAAATTTGGACGTTTATTTTAGCATTATTCACCACCGCTTTTTTTGCGGGCCTGGAACGCTACGGATTTTCGGTCGCTGTCTTTTTACGCTGGCTGCGTTCGTACATTGCGGGTCCACGTAAAATCGCGCAACCTTGGTGGAGGCGATAAAAAATGGATATGACCCAACAAATTGGCAAAATCGTGCGGGTAATGGGTGCGCGTTTTAGTTTAAATGGCCGTCCCATGACAATTGATGAGGTATTTGCGCCAGCCGGTCTCATGCCTGCCATTGCGCGTCGCGCAGACCAACTGTGTTCCTTGTGCTTAGGCTATGGAATTGGTGTCACATTCGAAGAAGCGGAAGGTTCGGTTCTTGGCGTGAGAGCCGTGTTTGACGATATCACTCCCAATATTTTACGTATGTTGTGTTTGACAGACGTAGTCTATGAATTAACGCAGTCTACACCGAAGGGTGATATGACGCCGTTAGATCAGTTAATGTATGATTAACTAAGATATTCTCCTTTTCCTTATCGGACTGTTACTGTCAGTGCGTAACTTATTCTATCGTCGGTTCACGGGAGAGCAATTGCTGCATCGCTTGCAAGGGCGTTAACTGCTCGCTTAAAATTCCCCACACGGCTGCAATAATAGGAACCTCGACGTGATGTTTATTGGCTAATTGCATCACAAGCTCAGCATTGTGTTTGCCCTCCACAACTTGGCCGATGGCGTGTGCAGCTGCGGAGAGCGATTGACCCTCGCCTAATGCTAATCCAAAGCGTCGATTACGTGATTGATTATCGGTGCAGGTTAAGACCAAGTCGCCCACACCGCTTAAACCAACAAAAGTTTCTTCTCGTCCGCCTAGCGCTTTGCCCAGCCGTATCATTTCCGCCAAGCCGCGCGTGATTAACGCACTGCGAGCATTTGCACCAAATTTCATGCCATCCGAAATACCCGTTGCAATCGCTAAAACATTTTTCATGATGCCGCCCATTTCTACGCCCACCATATCGGTGCTGGAGTAAATTCGAAATAAAGTACTGTTAAAGCGCTCAACCAAAGCGTGGGTAAAAAGAGGGTCTGGGCTTGCAATTACGACGGCAGTTGGCATGCCAGCGGCAACCTCTTTAGCAAAGGAGGGGCCAGAAATCACGGCGTATGCACGTTTTGTTCCTAACAAATTAGCAGCGACCTCATGCAGCAATTGGCCTGTAGGATCGAGACCTTTGGTTGCCCATAAAACGCGGGTTGAGGGAAGTAACAAAGATTGCAATTGGGTAAGCACATCACGAAAAGCAGAGGAAGGCACCGCAATCATAACGTCTTCTACATTTCCGGCTAAGGCATCCTGTAAAGTGGCGACAGGTTGCAATGTATCCGGGAAGGGATAATCCGGTAAATACGCTTTATTAATACGGGTTTGTTGCATTAACAAAGCGGCATCGGGATCGTGCGTCCAAAGACGAACCTGTTGTCCGCGTCGTGATAAATAAAGTGCTAGAGCGGTTCCCCATGAACCGGCACCTAAGATAGCAATAGGTGAGTGGAGGGTTTTTTTCATGGATGCGCTATTCCCGCCTAATGAACCTTATTTTCCCCATCACTCTTTTCACCACCTTTCTGCTGATCTTCTAAATGCTGTGCATATAAAGCATCGAAGTTCACCGGTGCTAAAATCAATTGAGGAAATCCACCGCGTACAACGATATCTGAAATAACTTCGCGTGCATAAGGAAATAAAATGTTAGGACAAAAGCTACCCAACATTTGTCGCATTTGATCCTGAGGAATGCTGCTCATTAAAAATACACCGGCTAAATGCACTTCGACAATAAATGCCGGTTTTTTGTTAGTCATCACATTGGCAGTCACGGATAAAACCACTTCATGAACGTTATCTTGAATGCGGTTGCTTTTCGTTTCGAGATTCAATTGAACTTCAGGTTTCCATTCTTCCACAAAAGTATGAGGCGTGTTAGGTGCTTCAAAAGATAAGTCTTTCACATAAACGCGCTGAATTTCAAAGTGGGGATTGTGGTTTTGCGTGGTGTTTTCTTTATTTTGCATAATTAGTTGTCCTCATTGAATAGTAAAGTGTCCAATTTGCCTGCTTTATCGAGAGTAGAAAGATCATCAAAGCCGCCGATGGGCTGATCATTTATAAAAATTTGGGGGACAGTGCGTCGACCACTTTTTTGTTCCATCAAAACGCGTTGAGATTCATCGAGATCCACTCTCACTTCTTCATAACGGATTTTTTTATTATCTAATAACTGCTTTGCCCAATCACAATAAGGACAATTGGCTTTGGAGTAAATAACGACTTTCGATTGCATAGGTTATCCTTTTACAATAGGCATCTCAGCATCCCGCCATGCTCGCATGCCGCCAGCGAGAATGTACGTTTGAAAGCCTTGTTGGTTCAGCAAGGCAGCTGCTTTTTGTGAATCCATACCGGTGGCACAGGTAATGACTATCGGTTGAGATTTAAATTTTTCGATTTTTTTAAGCTTAGTATTTATCTCGCTAAGAGGCAATGAAATTGCCCCGACAATATGTCCTGCTAGAAAGGTTTCGGAGCCGCGTATATCAAGAACGACGGCTTTATTATGATTCATTAATTGAACAGCTCGCGCAGGCGATAGTTGATGGGTGCCACGTCGTAATTTGATAAATTCGACAATGATTAAGCCAATCAAAACGACTGCCAATAAACTAGTAAGGGCTAAGTGATTGTGAATAAAAGATAAAATGTCTTGCATAGTCTTCCTTTAGCTTAAGAAGGCTCCAGATTATACACAGATTCTTAGGCTTGTCATCTTGAGGGAGCGGTCGCCTATTTTTGTAGGGGCACGGCGTGCCGCACTGCTGTCCGGTAAATCGGTATTAAA
>CAZTDR010000038.1:0-25841 GCA_964612855.1 uncultured Coxiellaceae bacterium | reverse complement strand
TGTGATTGAAAAACACCTTGAGATGGCGGTAAGATGGCGTGTTAAAATTCAAAATGATTATCTGAAGGACTATATAAGCTTCAGGAGGAACATAGGCTGCACAACCCGATAAGAGAGCAAAGAAATCGAGACTGCTATGATTTTTTTCATCTTGATAATATTCATAATCAAGCTTCTTTAAATTATTTCCACACTTTGGAGGCCACGCGTAAAAAGTTTTCACCTAAAATCTTTTTAATATCCTCATCTGAATAATGAGAACTTATAAGAGTTTCAATTATTTTACCAAGTTGCTCTGGTTGAAGTCCTTTCATTGAACCTAAATATCCCTGAGGGTAACTTAACCCTGATTTTTCGAAAAAAATCGGAAGCATTTCATTAAAATAAATTAAATCTAACCCCATAGCAATATTATCTACAGAGCCAACCAAATTGGAAATATAATTGATATGCTCGATATATTTTTCAGTGGTTGGCTCTTCAACTCCCAAAATAAGGCCGGCGCCATTTATACCAATTACACCCTGTTTATTTGCAATTGCTTTAATTTGCTCGTCAGTCAAATTACGAACATGAGGATTAACGCCATACGCATTGGAATGAGAGAATACAATAGGATCTTTGGATGCTTCAATAACATCTAATGATGTTTTAATACCACCATGAGACATATCAATTAACATTCCAACACGGTTCATTTCTTCAATGACTTTGTAACCAAAAATACTTAAACCAGCGTCATTTTTTTCAAGGATTCCATCACCAATAGCATTTCTATTATTATACGTTAGTAAAATTTGACGAACTCCAAGAGCATAATAGGTTTCAATAAGATTAATATCATTTGCCAACGGAGTTGACCCTTGAAACCAAAAACCTAACGCAAGTTTCTTTTCTTGTTTTGCTTTTAAAATATCTTCACACTTTTTTACTATAATAAACTTATTATCTAAATTTTTAATTTTTCTTTGCTGTCTGGAAATATAACGGACTGCTGTCTCGACGCTAGTCATATCACCAGCAAGCGCAATATTAAGAAAATGAAATCCTGAATGATGATAACGCTCAAGCACTTCCCACATGCTAGCTATTTCAATTTCTGGCAGAAAATCTATTGCAATATCTGCAATAATTGAATTATTCTTTATCTGCTGAATATGAGCGTTATCTTGATTCATGATCATAATCTCTTAATTTACTGAATTATTTTTTTAATTTTGATGCTGCTCAATGACTCGCAAAAAGTCGAGCTTTTCCTTTCGTACTTTTTATCATCCGATGAGCCCGCTCGCTTATACTACCTGATATGCAATTTCAAATCTGCCTGAAAAGAAAGGCAAATTATGATATTTAAACCGGTTAAAATTCAAGTAATACAACTTGATGCAAAAATATACACCCAATGCCCCTCAAAATGCGAATTTTAGTATATTTAAATATTGTACTTTTTTATTTATTGTGCTAGGTTTCTAGACAAGATGACTATTTCTTTATTTAAAAGCGAATTTATTAGTTTCACTTACAAATAAGCGAGATGCTTTCTACTATAGTCCTTCAGATAATTATTTTGAATTTTAACATGACAGATTACTGTCAGATCAAGGTGTTTTGATTGAACAAAAAAGCAGGAATAGCAGAGCTATTTCAAGTTTTTGTGATTGAAAAACACCTTGAGATGGCGGTAAGATGGCACGTTAAAATTCAAAATAATTATCTTAAGGACTATAATAAGGCTTAAAATCAAACACATCCAGAAAACAAAAAAAATTTACGTAAGTGTTTGTTAGCGAGACTTTTATGCAAATATGGGTGGACGCGGATGCTTGTCCAAAAATAATTAAAGAAATTTTATTTCGTGCAGCGAATCGCACTCAAATTAGGGTAACGCTAGTTGCTAATCAACTGCTACACATACCGCCCTCTTCATTTATAAAAATAATAAAAGTTTCTGCAGGTTTTGATGTCGCTGACAATTATATTATTCAATCTATGGAAAAAGGTGATTTAGTTATTACAGCGGACATTCCGTTAGCTGATGCGGTGATTACCAAAGAGGGTATTGCACTGAATCCTCGCGGCCATTTATATACTAAAAACAACATTAAAGAGAGCCTCGCCTTTCGCAACTTAAACGACAGCTTGCGTAGCAGTGGTGTATTAATAAGAGGTCCTTCCGAAATAAGCAAAAAAGACATTCAACTTTTTGCAAATGCGTTGGATCAGTTTTTATATAGACGCTCATAAATAACGTAAACAATTAACTAAAAATTAATTATACAGGAGAAAATATGCCGCTTATTGATTTAATCCATGCTTGGAAAGGCAACATTTTACCTGATATCAAAAATGAAAATAAAGAAGCCAAGCTATTTGCTCCGCAAAGCAGCTTTCAATTCACAACGCCTCCACAAGTCATTTTTGTTAGTCACATTAAAACACGCACGGAAGCAGTGTATTATGGCGATCTTCCTACCATTCCATTAGAACCTGAAGAGCAAAAAATTTATAATGAAACACAAGAAAAACTTCTCAAAGACCAAAATAATAAAGATAAAAAATTTCATAATGGCAACCAACTTTTAATAACAGGCGCCGTTTATGACACATCCAGCAACCAACTTTATTTAGAAGCTGCCCGCGTTGATTATGTGTTTATTCGTGCATTGCAAGAGATGAAAGCTCAGAAAATTGAAAAAGGTCATCTTTATAATCGAGATTTTTTTAGAACCGGTGTATTGGCACCTTTTATTTCCAAAGATGATAAAATCGGTATTATGACTCGAAATGATCCTTGGAAATTAGAATCCGTCACTGCGGGTTTTTTAGAGTGTGATCAGGGCATGTCTCATCCTTTATCGGATTTAATTACCACAACCGCTTTAAAAGAGGCGAATGAAGAATTTGTTTTAGATCACAAGGGACGCAAAAGACTGGAATTTGAAGCATTGCCCATGCTTGCCAGTCTTTCTTTTTGTGATTTTGTCGGAGTTAAAGAAACGCCGTCAATTGAATTTGTGACTCCTATCCCATTACAAGAAGATGCTGATTTCATGCTGTCCGTTATGAATAATAATGAAGCAAAAGATGCAAGCGAACATGTGCTAGGTAGTGCCAAAGCTATTTCCGTAGCAAAAGATGAACGTGAAGCTGCTTCTCAATTTATGAATCCACGCTTGCGCGGCGGTTTTTTATGCGGGCCTGCGCTGCATGCTGCTAGCATTTTAGTTAATCCCGACATGACGTTTGCGTCACGTATATCAGGAATTTCAACCAGTCGTTTTTTCCCTATTGGCATGTTTAAACCCGCACCGCAAAAAACGCTGACAGATGATTCTGTTAGTAAAGCACATGATCACTCATTGAAAAAGGATTGAGGTGGAGGGGGATTTTCTTAATCTTTTTCTGAATTTTTCCGCCGCAATGATTTTGTCTTCGAATGTAATTTTTTGGCGGATAATCTGCGTAACTTAGAAGAAAATGACGGTTTTGTTTTACGACGTTTTTTAGGCGGGCTCGCTGCCCGCTTAATCATCTCACTGAATCGCTCGATTGCATCCAGTTTATTCCGTTCCTGAGTTCTAAATCGAGTCGCTTTAATGAGAATTTCGCCTGTCGATGTTAATTTGTTATGAAACAACGTCAACATGCGTGCACGAACTTCGGCTGGCAAGGAAGTTGATTGTATCACGTTAAATCTCAACAAAACGGCTGTCGCGACTTTATTAACATTTTGGCCGCCGGGTCCGGGCGCGCGAATAAAGCTGAATTGCAGTTCAGCATCGTTTATATGAATAGTTGAAGTGATTATAACCATCGGGTTTCATCCTGAAGTTAGCATTATAATAAGGTCTGTTTACAATGAGCTTGGCTGGTTAGCTGATTCTACCGCTTTTTAAACCGGCCACACCCATTGTAAACAGATCTTAGTATAGGGTGAATTTTCTGTTCTAAAAATATAGATTGGTATGTTTTTGTGTATCGATCCGCCTTAGCCATTGCCAATGGTGGATTACGACGCAGAAAGCGCGTCTAATCCACCCTACATGTGAAGAGAGATAGTTATGCCAATTTCCGCCTCGATAAAAAAGCCGTTGACGTTTTTTGACGTGATTCGTTTTGCCGCGAATTATTGGTTTCGTCAGCCAAGAAGACTCGCTCTGATTATTAGTTTAATTGTGACGGCTTCTTTAGCAGAAACGTATTTACCCACTGCGCTCGCGCAGTTTTTAAAAGTCATTCGCGAGCAAAAAAGTGAAGTCATTATTGTTTCTCAGTTGCTTATTTTTATCGGTGTCTATGCAGTTCAAGTGATATTATTTAGCATCACCTATTTTATTTATAATGTTTTTGAAACCCGTATCTTTAAAACCTTACTCGATGATACATTTTTACATGTACTTAGCTTACCGGAAAAATTTTTCGTTAACACCTTTGCTGGCAGTATTATTTCCAAAATCAATCGTGCTCGACAACAAATTGAAGTATTCGAAGATCAAATACTTATTCGTATCTTGCCTACTTTTTTAGTGCTCCTAGGAAGCATTGCTTTTCTTGCTTGGTACTTTCCTTTATTAGCCCTACTATTATTTATTTATCTTATTTTTTTTATTACAGTAACTGCTTTCTTAGTTTTTAAAATGTCAGGCCCTGCCCAAGCAGCTTACGCTAAACAACAAGATATCTTTGGCGCACATCTTGCAGATAATGTCAGTGGCATTGCAACCACAAAAGCGTATGCCCAAGAAAAAACGGAATTTGCACGTTTTTATAAAATGACACACCGTTTAAAATCTAAAAATCTTCGGGCTTATTTATTAGGCAATACAGCAGGATTATTTCAACGATTGATGTTGCTTGGCATGTTGAGCATATTACTGGGCGGCGGTACTTGGTATCTATTTCATGGCAAAGCGACTATCGAAAACATGGCCTATCTAGTATTTGCTTACACCATTATGCAATCTTATATTCGTGAAGTGGGAGAAAATATTAAAAATATTTTAACTTCTTCTTATGATTTACATGGCGTCATTGCGTTATTACAAGAAGATCCTGAAGTCTCAAAAAATGCTCAATTACCCGCATTATATATTCAGCGTGGTGAAATTGTGTTTGAAAATGTGACATTTACTTATCCTGGAAAAACTATGCCTATCTTTGAAAATTTTTCGGTGACCATTCGTGCAGGCGAGCGGGTGGCGTTGGTTGGGCATTCCGGGAGTGGCAAAACAAGTTTTGTGCGATTATTGCAAGGTCTTTATTCTATTCAAAGCGGCCGGATTTTAATTGATGGTCAAGATATTGCGCAAGGCTCGCGTTTTTCTTTACGCAGCGCCATTGCCTTGGTACCGCAAGATCCCATTCTTTTTCATCGTTCCTTGCAAGAAAATATTGCGTATGGAAAATCAGAAGCCAGTCTAGAAGATATAAAAAGCGCTACTAACCAAGCTCATATAGCTGAGTTTATTGCTCACTTGCCAGAGCAATATAAAACATTAGTGGGTGAACGAGGCATTAAATTGTCGGGGGGCGAGCGTCAGCGTATTGCGATTGCGCGTGCTATTTTAGCGAATCGTCCTATTCTTATTTTAGATGAAGCAACAAGTTCACTGGATTCAGCCAGTGAAAGCGCGATCCAAGAAGCGCTGCATACGTTGACTCACAGCCGTACTTCTATCATGGTGGCACATCGTCTTTCCACGATTTTAGATGCGGATCGTATTTTTGTTTTTGAACACGGTAAGATAGTCGAGGAAGGTAAACATGAGGATTTAATTCGCAAGCCACAGGGAATATACGCTGAATTTTTCAAATTGCAGTCGGCGCATGCGGATTTTATTTAGGTCATGGATTTTGTTTTTATAGGGTGGGCAAAGCGCAGTGTGCCCACCCTACGGATTATTTAATTACATTTTAGTGTCTTGTTTGTTTACGCTGTAAACTACTTTCTTGACTTCTGGAACATTTAAGCGAATGACGTTTATTGCATTATCAATTTGCTGTTTATTGCTAACAACGCCGGATAAATAGACTACGCCATCTTTTGTTTCAACACTTGTATTCACAGCTGAAATATTTTTTTCTCCAAATAATTTTTCTCTAATTAATATGCCTTTAATTTTTGCAGTAATTAATGCATCACCTACAGGGGACTGCCCTGATTTGATAACTAATTTTGATGTATCAACATTTGCTACACCGATAACGGATTCGGCTAATTGAATTAATAGGCTAGCCTGCGTATCAGATTCAACCGTTCCTGTGTAGGAAACAACACCGTCTTTTGTACTCACATCTATATTGAAACCAGACAACATTTTACTATGAGCAATTTGCTTTTTAACGGCCTCTGTTACAAGAGCATCTTCAGCGGGCGTTTGCGCAACGGTTTTTTCAGTCATTATTATGGCATTGGTTGACACTGACGTATTTTCGGTTGCTGTATCAGCATGAGATTGCGCCACAATTTGTCCAGACATCGTTAACAATCCTGCGAGAACACCCACTTTTACCAAATCAAATAAATACATATAAATTCCTCCTTAAAAACTAGTTGCTTATGCGTAGCAAGAAGTTTAGCCGGTATTTTGATTACCGGGATTTTCTTGAATATTCTTTTTTTCTTTTTTAAATCGATCATTGGCATCAGTTGGTGTTTCCGGATGTTGTTTATCTGATCCTTTGCCCGGAGCATGTTTCGATTTATCACTCAAATCTTTTGGATTAGATTTCATAAACCCTCCATCTAACTTTATATCAAGCAACAACATATATTATACCCCTTTTGAAAAAAGGCTGCTTGCAAAGTATCCGTCCTCACCTTAATTTTATTACGGAAAAAGCTTTATTTCTCCGGGTTTCTATGGGTATGACATTAAAAACACTAAAACAAATGATCAACTTTTTTTACTTACTCTCTTGCGGAATTTCCAACAGTTCATGACCATCTGTCATTTTTAGTTGCAAAAAAATCACGGTTGAAAACAAGGTGATTACACCCATAGTAAAAAAAACGTGATGAAATACCGGGGGAATTAAATTAAATAAAAAATTAGAGTTTATTGAATAATATCGTAAAAGTAAGGCGCCTAGGGCAACACCAAAACTTTGGGCTATTTGTTGTAATGTTCCCATCACGCTAGTCGCTGAGCTTAAATTTTCTGTAGAAATTTCCGCGAATGCAAGCGCGTTCATTCCACTGTATTGGACAGCGATAATTAATCCAAAACAAAATGTGAGCATACCAATCAAATATATTGATGTCGTGGAATTCACAAAAATAAAACTCCATAAGCAACAAGCAACTAATGTGGTATTTAACATTAACAGTCGTCTAAATCCAAAAAATTTCAGTAAACGTAGGGTAAATAATTTAACGAGCAAAACGCCTATCGCCATGGGCGCCATAAGCAATCCCGATGTTTGCGGTGAATAACCGAGTCCAATTTGTAATAACAGCGGCATCAAAAAAGGTAACCCACCGAAACTTAAACGCGAAAATAAATTCCCTAATACGGCAATAGAAAAAGTTCTTGAATGAAATAATGCTGTATTAATAACAGGATGGATAACTTTTCGTGAATGGACGAGATAAAAGATAAATAATAAAACCGCAACAAAAATAATAAGCAATGCTGTCGAATCAGCAATAGCTGATTCACTTAGCGCAGACAGTCCAAAAGTAAACATGGCCAATCCAACGCCGAACAATAAAAACCCCACTCTATCTAGCGGAGGGACAGCCCTTTTTGGCATTTTTTCTAACCAACGCGCGGCTGCCAATACAGCAAAAAAACCGACTGGAACATTGACCCAAAAAATCCACGGCCAAGAAAAATAATGCGTGATCATGCCGCCCAAAACAGGGCCTATCATTAAAGCAAATGAAACCACCATAATGACACGGCTCATGGCATTGACCATTTGATGACGTTCATAAGAGCGCAAAATAATTAAACGTCCAATAGGCAGCATCAATGAACCGCCTAATCCTTGAATACAACGCGCAACAATGAGCTCGGATAAAGTACGTGAAAAACCACATCCTAACGAACTCAATGTAAAAACGATTAAGGCAATGATAAAAACATTTTTTGCACCGAATTTATCGGCAATCCAGCCGCTGATCGGAATAAATACGGCTAAGCTAAGCAGGTAACTGATTAACGCAATTTTTAAATCGACTGCATTGACATTTAGGCTCTGCGCCATGACCGGGATGGCCGTATTAATAATCGAGGCATCTACGGATTCCATGAATAGCGCTAGAGCGATAACGAATAGAATAATATTTTTATGTAAAAAGGATGGGAGCATGGCGGCTTGTTCGTATCTTGGAGTGTGATGTGTCTATGATACGCTAACTCTGAGAGGAGGTATATGTCGCTGTGGTGGATTACGGTGCGAAAAGCACGCACCTAATCCACCCTACAATTTTTCCTATGTAGGGCGCTGGCCTGACGATGGTCAACCCACAAAAAACTGACAAACCCGAATATCCATTCCCCCTTGCGTAAAATGATAGGTTTCATCATATTGACGAATTAAATTTTTACGAAATGCCTCCCATGTTTCTTGACTAGGACATAATATAAATCCCGCTAGCCTCCCCTTTTTACTCTGCGAAATAGCATTTATTTTAGCTGCTATTTTTTTATAAAAAATAACCGAATCGGTATTTTTCCCGAGCCTTATTCCATAAGGTGGATTTAATGGCATAAATATATCACCACTTTGAATAGACGTAAGACAAGCTTGTGAAAAAAAATCTTCTTCTTTTAATTCCGCGGGAAAAATTTCTGTCGGAAAAATAAACCCCTGTTTTTCCACAGCATCGGCAAAAAGTTGACGATTATTTATCAGTGCAGCATTTGCTGTGGGTGAATGATCGATACAAATTAAATGCGCAAGCGAGTTTTCTTTACCCCATTCGCAATTCTCTTTCGCTTTTTTTAATAAAAAATCAAAACTGCTCTGGCGAAAGAAAGGCATTTTCTGAATAGCATAGGCCCGACCAACTAATCCGGATACAAAATGATATTGCATTTGCAGATATTCAAATGCAAAAGTGCCTGTGCCAGAAAAAGGAATCAGTAAAGTTTTTGGTAAAAATTGAACATCACACTGTCTTGCAAAGTCTAAACTGCGTTGAATACAACAGGCGGCGGCATCTTCTCGTAAGGGAGCACTCGCGCTTAATACGCCACGATAACCGCGTTTATATAAAAAATCGCCCGCCAACGAAAGACTCAGCGTGAGTTTATCGCGATAAAGATACGCATAGAGCATACAATCTGGCTGCGCACACTCACCACTGACAATTTCATCTACATAGTTGGCCAGTATTTCACTTAAAATAGTTTTAAGGCCTGTTTCATGAAATGCCCTGCTTGCAACAGAGTCTGCTTTTATTTTCACAGATAAAGTGGGAGTGACATAGAATTCCCAGGGAATTTCTCGACATTTTTTTTCAAATGCTTTTTTCCCAGACGCCTTTCCTTCAACAATAATGAGACGAAGATCCGCAAGGAGTTGGCTGCGTATCAATAATTCCATCACTTGAGCAACATGAATATTGTCGATACGAATTTCATTTTTTAACAAGGTGAGCTCAGGTGTAAATTGCGTAGGTAACCACGGATCGGCCAAAATCGCTTTGCATTCTGCGAGCGCAACCACGCCAAATCCTGCCGGGAAAATCGCTAATACGCTTTGTGGCCGACCGTATAGATTTTTTTTAATTTTTCTTTCTAATGCCTTATCGGACACATCTATTTCCTTTATCTAAGTTATTGGTTGAGCTTCTTATTTAAATATGGCAATAAAATGAGCAACATGCTACAATTTGACCTCAATATTACGAGGTGGTTATTAAATGGAAAAGATAAGTTCCTGTAAATTTTTGCAAAAAATTTTAGTTAGCTTGATCTATCTCATTGGTTTTTCTTTTACCCACGCCAGCATGGCCGATACGGATGAAAAGGTTTTACGTGTTGGTATTGTTGAGCCTGTTGCGCCTTTTATTATTCCTCTTAATGGCGCGTATAGTGGCATTTCCATTGATGTTTGGCAATTTGTCGCAACACGTGAAAACATGAAATATAAATATGTTACCCTCGAAGGCAATGCCGATGATGCCTTAAAAAAATTACAAAAAGGTGAAGTCGATGTATTAATTGGCCCTATTTCTGTCTCTTCACAACGATATAGTGAAGCTGATTTTTCTTACCCCTACTTTTTAAATTCAGTCGGTATTATCGAAAATGCTGACAATACGGATTTTTTACGTCTGATGCAGGTGTTCACTGATGTCTTAAAATCGCCATTATTTATCGGATTTATTTTATCCTTCTTTATCTATATTCACATACTCTGGTGGCTAGAAAGAGGCCGTATCCAAAATTTTCATTTGCGTTATTTTCAAGGAATGAGCCATATTTTATGGACGCATCTGCTACAAAAAGGCTACAAAGAAATTCCACATACTTTACCCGGAAGGATTGTTTCGCTAGGTTGGGTATTAGCAGCCGCGGTTTTCGTCACAGCCATCTTGGCGACCGTGACATCTAAGTTGACTTTAGCATTAGTCAGCAAACCAGAACACTTCACCCATGTGACAGAATTAAGAGATCAATTTGTCGCTGCAGTCAAAGGCACTCACGCTTATACAGAAGCAAAAAAAGCCGGCGCTCACGTTATTGTTGCAGAAAATATTAAAGAAGCGACTGCTTGGTTAGATCAAAAACGTGTAGCGGCTGTTGCGGAAGATTATATTCTTGCAAAAGAATATTTAAATAAAGTCACTTATCCTAACTTACATTTTAGTTCGCTCACCTTATCGAACGACCAATACGCCATTATCGTCCAAAAAAATAGCCCACTACTCGCAAAAGTGAATGATGCCATTTTATTTTTGGAAGATGATGATTCCATTGAACCCTTATGCAGTCGTTATATTGGAGCAGATGCCAAATTATGTAAATTATAATTTGGCAGTCCTTCCAAGCTGATTTACAATTTGCGCCATGAACATACGAGAAATTAGCAATATTCTGGCTATTTCCATCCCACTCATGGCGGCATTTCTGGCGCAAAAAGGCATGCAATTCGTCGACACCTTCATGATGGGCTGGATAGGCCCTGACGCCTTGGCAGCGGGCGCTCTTTCCACGTCTCTTTTTATCACCATGATGTGCTTTTGTATGGGTTGCCTGAGTGCAGTGGGCATTTTCATAGTCCGGGCACGGGGCGCAGAATACGAAGAAGATATATCACATACCTTATTGCATGGCATTTTATTTGTGTTCTTATTGTGTGTACCCTGTACCTTATTACTTTGGTTCATATCGCCTCTTTTATTAAAAATAGGTATTACTGTTTCCATCGTTCAACAATCCACCGCTTTTTTACATGGCCTTGTTTGGGGATTTCCCGGTCTTTTATTATTTTTGGTATTCCGTGAATTTGTATCAGCCTTTTCTCTCACACGCGTCATTATGTTAGTTTGTATTTTATCCATTCCATTGACCATCGCTTTCAACTTTATTTTTATTTATGGCAAATTCGGTTTGCCGCGATTAGGCGTGGCTGGAATTGGCTATGCAAGCGCAATCGTCATGTGGTTTATGTTTTTTTGTCTGTTTTTTTATAGTAAAAAACAGACGCAATTGAAAAAATATCTGAAGGTCCTTTTTCACTCATCATTTGATTACCAAAAAATCCTTGCGCTCTTCAAGCTTGGCTCTCCCAGCGGCTTGATCTTAATGTTAGATATGGGTATGTTTTCTTGCGCAGCAATTCTGTTAGGCCAATTTGGCGTAGTTGCCTTAGCCGCTTATCAAATCGCATTTCAATGTGTTAGCTTGTCTTATGCTCTTCCATTTGGATTAGGCATGGCAACCGCTTTACAGGTAGGACATGCAGCGGCAGCTCATCATGTTCTGCTCGCAAAACGCTATGCGTTCATTGGATTAGGCTTAGGATTAGTTATTTCTGGCGTGCTCGCCTTATTTTTTATTTTTATGCCCGAACAATTAGCCCGCTTCTTTTTGAAACCAAGCGATATTCATCATGATGAAATAATCCAGTTAGTCACATTATTTCTTATTGGCGGGGCTTTATTTCAATGCTTTGATGCGGCTCAAACCATCATGAATGGTGCGCTCCGAGGCTTAAAGGATACCTTCATTCCCATGCTTATTTGTTTATTTTGCTACTGGATCTTAGGCATGGGTAGTGCCGTATTTTTAGCTTTTTATACCCCGATTGGGGCACCCGGAGTATGGTATGGCTTGACGATTGGAATTTTTGCTGCAGGCGTTTTATTGACTTTGCGGTTTTTACGCAAAAGCGCTCATCTTGCACCGACAGCATTGTCTCAGACTAATCGGCCTACAGGGCATGCCGAGTAAAGACAGAAAACAAGAGTGTGTTGAGATCAGGGCACACTCTTGCGTAAACTTAACCTTTAGGTTCGTCTGTAGAACCACCGGATTTTTTGCATTTTTTTGCAGTCATCATCAAAACGCCTTTGCCCTTGCAACCATTTTCGCCTTTGCAAGTATTCGCGGCTGTTTTACATTCACTCTTGCCTTTGCAGCCATTTACGCCATAACAGGGAGCCATGTTACTTCCGTGATCAGCGAGTGCGATGCTGGAGGTAATCGGTGCCATCGAAAACGCTACGGCAGCAGCAGTTGCTAGTACACTTGCTATTTTTTTCTTCATACAAAATTCCTTTTTATAAAAAGCGCGATAATTAATAAAAAATTTAAACAGCAAATCATCCTAACAAAAAAAAATGGCGACTAAAATTGAAATCTATTTAACTAATACATCCACCCACTTGGTATATGCCTCTAGGTATTTACGTAAAAATTCGCGAGTATCGCCTCTTGTGAAGCCGCCTTTTTCATCCAATGCATGGCTGATATCACCTAAATACGCTTCTTGTTGCAAACAAGGCATATTTAAGAAGACAAATGATTGTCTTAAATGTTGATTCGCACCAAATCCTCCTATCGCCCCGGGCGAAGAGCTGATGACGGCTGTTACTTTGCCGTCCCAAATACTTTTGCCGTAAGGTCTTGAGCCCACGTCAATTGCATTTTTTAACACGCCTGGCACAGAACGATTATATTCCGGTGTAATAAACAACACGCCTGCAAATTTTTTCATCTGTTCTCTAAATGCCACCCATTCTTTCGGAGGATGTCCTTCATCATCTCCATCTTGGTTATATAGAGGCAGCTGCCCAATTTCGACGATTTCCATGTCTAATGAGCTAGGTGCAAGCTTCATGAGTGCTAATGCTAACTTACGATTCCATGATTCTTTTCTTAAGCTACCGACAATTACCGCGATTTTGCTCATTTGATTATCTCCTTTATACCTTTTTACCTTAAAGTTTGCTCAACAAAATAATATCCGTACCACGCACTTGGGCTATTTTTTTACTTGTCGCGCACATCCCCTGCAACAAATCCGTTAACTCACCAAACAAATCATAGCCATGCTGCAAACTCGGACGCAGTAAAAAATACGCCTTCCCTCCCGGAATAAGCATATTCACGAGCGATAAAATAAACTGTGCAAAAGAACCGTCGAGAAAAAAACGGCAGCGATTTTTAAATGTAGATGGCGAAAGTGTACCATGCTCAGGTTGAAAATAAGGTGGATTGCTGAGAATTAACTCGAATTTATTTTCCCATTCTGGCGTGAGTAGCGCATTATAATTTAAAAGATGCCAACGCAATTGCAATTCAGGACGATTTACAATGCTGACATTTTGATAAAAAAAATCCGTGTAAATGTCTTGCACTTCGACAAAATCCATTTGTTTAATGGTGCGAAGATGCCATAGCAATTCAAAGCCAATCACACCGCAACCTGCGCAAAGATCAAGCACACGCAATGTGTCAAGATGAGGCTGAGATTCGAATTCTTTGGCTACGAAAGCGGCTAAATGAATGGAGTCTAAACTAAAACGGTATTCTTTTGGTTGACTATAATGATACGTAAAAACATCTTGCAAACCCAATTAATGAAACTCCTCTTTTCTCTCGTGGGTCTGGTGAGCACGCTGCGCTTAGCCCACCCTACTATTAATGTAGGGTGGGCTAAGCGCAGCGTGCTCACCAGCCTGCCCTACGGTGTGACTAAACTCTTCGCTGCCAGACTAACCATCAAATACGTCCAGCCCGCAATGAATAGATCCACACCAACAAACAACCCAATAATAAACAAACTCGATGCTGGCCAATTATTTAAAATTAAAATACCTAACAAGAATGAAATAAGGCCGCTAAACAATGCCCATCCCCAACGTGGCGTTCTCCAAACTGCGACTGATATTAAACGAACAATACCAATAACAGTATAAACCACCCCGAGTAATAGCGTAATTGAAATGGAACCCATCAGTGGACTATTGATTAAATAAAAACCCGCCACAATATACAAGACGCTCAATAATAAATGAAATGTAAAAATACCCCATCTTTTCCACCATGAACGAAACGTATCCACTAACATGACAATGCCGCCTATCATCAATAACGTACCAAGCAACAGGATGGAAAGCATCGTTGTGAACGTAGCAGCACTAATCGCGACTAACCCTAAAACCATCAAAACTAGGCCAAAGAAGAAAAACCATCCCCAATGACCACCAATTAAAGCTATATTTCTAGGTGACATTCCAAATGAACTATTCATCATTACATCCTTATTAGCAAATAATCCCATTTAAAACCTAAAATAAATTACAGACGAACGCAAGGAAAATACGCCGCATATGCTTTCATTGTGATCAACGCCGCCATTAATGTTTGCTGTTCTGGATGTTTTTTCAAATACTTAACGACAACCGCCGCACCTAATAATAAATTATAATTCGGCGGAAAACAGTAGCGATGTAATTCCGTTGCACTCATTAAATACCCCGCGCACATTCCGGCTTTCGTGCCCAAAATATAGTCGGGCTGGGTTTGTGGCCTTCCATATTCACGGTCCATCACATCGGTCGCTATTTCACAGTATTCCAGTAATTCTTTGCCGGTTGAAAATTGTTTATCAGCAAAAGAATGGGAAGAAAATAATAAAGTGACACTAATAAGTAGATTGACTATTATTTTTTTCATCGAAATAACTCTTTTAATTTAGGTTGAAACTTTAGGGTCTGTTGACAATTGGTTTGGTCGGTTTTAAAAGCGGCCAAACCAATTGTCAACAGACCTAAGCCCCATCAAGCGGTTGATATTTTTTTTGTGTTTCCGAGTAAGTAAAAATTTGGCCGGATTGAATATCAAAAAACCATAAATGAATAATTAATTTTTTCTGCGCAATTTTTTCTTGAATCCAAGGAAAAGTCAGGCAGTTTTGATAAGAACGATGCAATGCTAATTTTGCATACCCATCGGCATCAGTATGTGAGCACGCGGTTTCAGTTTGCATTAACGAAACCCAATTAGTGATGAAATCATTAGCATGCGCAGTCGAATGATTTAATAAAGCCTGAATGCCACCACACTGACTATGGCCCAACAAAATCAAATGCTCTACTTCCAGAAATCGTATACCAAATTCCAATGCGGCACTGGTACCATGATGCGCTTCATCTTTTTCATAAGGTGGCACAATATTGGCAACATTACGCACGACAAATAAATCACCCGGATCGCACTGCAATATTAAAGCCGGATCCACACGGGAATCGCAACAGGCAACTACCATAATTTGCGGCTGCTGGCCGTAATAAGAAAGGTAGCGCATGATGTCTTGATCGCCTAACACATATTTTTCACGGAAGGTTTGATAACCTTGGAGGATTTTTTCAAGGCTCATACTGGCTCAAAATTCCTTCTATTATTTTTATCTCGAAATGCCTTTGTAGGGTTGGGGCAAAATTGTAATTTACCCATTGCATTAACCTATCATTTTTCCCTATTATGCAGGTTCGTAGAATATATACTCGCCGCACTTGAGATCGCGGGTTTTAAAATATCAGATTGCAAGATATTGTCATTCAATTTTAATGAAAAAGCGGAGGAATAGCTCGCTATTTCGAGCATTTTTTGTTGAAACTGATCATAATTTATGCATATCTCACTGCGCCGATCGGGGCGCTTTCGACTGCACTAACCACAAGAGGTAATTGTGAAGCAACTATTGACCCAGCTTTTTAAGACCGCTATTGCAGAAGCATTTGGAGATGCCGTTGCAACGCATTGCGATCCGATGATTCAATTGTCCGCACGCAAAGAATTTGGTGACTATCAAGCCAATTTTGCGATGCGTTTGGCTAAACAACTTCAACAAAAGCCCATCGACATTGCAACAGCCGTGGTCGAAAAATTAAAAAGCAACGCCACCTTTAAAGCGCTTGAACCCTCTGGCCCGGGATTCATTAATATTTTCCTGAACGATAATTTTTTAGCCCGCTGCTTGCAACCTTTAGTAAAAGACAAACGGTTAGGCATAATGAAAGACAAGCAACCCGAAACCGTGGTCGTAGATTACGCCAATGCCAATGTTGCCAAAGAAATGCATGTGGGTCATATCCGCTCCATTGTGATTGGTGATGCGATCGTTCGGATATTGGATATTCTGGGTCATCAAGTGATTCGCCAAAGTCATTTAGGGGATTGGGGCACTCAATTTGGCATGTTAATTGAATATTTATTTGAAAACGGTGAACACGAAAAGTCGCATTCCGTCAGCGATCTCGATCCTCTTTATAAAAAATCGAAAGCTAAATTCGATGAAGATCCAGAATTTGCGGATCGCGCACGTCGACGTGTCGTCGCTTTACAACAGGGTGATGCAGTTACCTTGGGAATTTGGCAACAGCTCGTGAGTGAAAGCTTGCAGTATTTTCAAAAAATTTATGAAAAATTAGATGTATTATTGCTTGAAGAAGATGCGCGCGGTGAAAGTTTTTATAACACCATGTTGAACGATGCGGTCAATCAATTAATTCAATCCGGTTTAGCGCACATGAGCGAGGATGCCACCGTCGTATTTTTAGAAGAATTTGAAATTCCATTTTTGATTCGCAAAAAAGATGGCGGCTATTTGTATGCGACAACTGATTTAGCAGCTGCGAAATTTCGTGTCGAAACATTAAAAGCCAATCGAATTATTTACTTAACAGATGCTCGACAGAAACAACATTTTGCTATGTTGTTTGCAACACTTCGCAAAGCTAAATGGGTTTCAGATACGGTACGTCTTGAACATATTGCATTCGGCGCTATTTTAGGAAAAGACAATAAACCGTTTAAAACACGTAGCGGTGAATCTATTCGATTAATATCTCTGCTAGAAGAAGCTGAAAGCCGAGCGCAAGCTATCGCCCAAGAAAAAAATCCCGCACTAGAAGCTGCAAAAATTAAAGAAATTGCCCATGCTATTGGAATTGGGGCACTCAAATATGCCGATTTACGCGCGGATAAAGTGAAAGATTATGTTTTTGATTGGGAAAAATTATTATCGTTCGAAGGCAATACAGCACCTTATTTGCAAAATGCGTATGTGCGAATTCGTGCTATTTTTCGCAAAGGTGCAATTGCTATGACGGATTTACAAGACACTCAAATTCATCTCACGACAGAAGTTGAGCATGCACTCGCCATTAAAATTTTAAATTTTCCTGATGTCATTTATTCGGTTGCTGATAATTTATCGTTGCATATCTTATGTGATTATTTGCATGAACTAGCAGCTGGTTATCATAAATTTTATGAAAATTGCCCTATTTTATCCCAGGAAGATAAACCGCTACGGGATAGTCGTTTATTGTTATCTGATATAACTGCTCGCACGCTGCAATTAGGGTTAGATTTATTAGGAATTAAGGTATTGGAACGAATGTAACAATAACTTTTCTTACATCCTCGATAATGCAGTTGAGGATGTAAGACGGGCAGGTCATTATTTTTTACAGAAGTTTAAAAATTCTTATACAATCAAATAAAATTATTATAAAAATAAGCAAAAAAATCAATTTCTTACCACCTAACCCCTTCCCTCTTCAAAAAATTTCATTTGATCAGTCGTATAATAGAGTTAGCACCTAAGAAAAAGGAGGTTGCGCATGAAGTATTTCATTTTATGGTTAATAGGCGTCCCTTTCAGTGTATTACTGCTCATTTGGTTAGTTTCTCATTTATTTTAATTTTAAAGGAGATCTACTATGTTGCGCTGGGCCCTAATTTTTCTCATTGTTGCTATCATCGCTGGCTTTTTTGGTTTTAGCGGAGTAGCTGTAGCCGCTGCGGAAATTGCCAGAATTATATTCTTCATCTTCTTAATATTGCTTATCGTTAGTTTGATCATGGTCTTAATTGGCAGATCCAAACTGCCATAGGAGGTTTTATGAATAAACTTACGCCATCAGTAACATCGAATGAATGCACTGTTATTCATCACGGTCGATGTATTTCTTTTCGAGCGATCATCGCAGGTGCTTTAGTCGGTGTAGGGGTCAGTTTTTTATTAAATTTGTTTGGCGTGGCCATTGGACTCTCTGCTTTTACAACATCAACGGAAGGAGCGACAACTCTGGCAATCGGTGGTTTCATTGGCGTCATTATTGTTACTGTTGTATCAATGTTTTTAGGAGGTTTTGTGGCAGGGTACTTGGCTAGAAACACACGCGTTAAATCCTATTTACTCGGTTCTTTATATGGATTTTTAACCTGGTGTATAGCACTTATTTTCATGGTCTTATTTGCAGCGCAGCTTACTCAATTTGTTGCGCAGTACACTAATTCTTTGAATCCAAGTGTAACGAGTGTCCGTGTTGTAGATAATAGCTCAACTCAATCAATGCCTATGATTACCAAAACAAACAAAGCCGGAAATAACGCACAAGTGACAGTCAATGCAGAAAAAGCAACTACCGCTTTGGGTGTTGCCGCATTTGCGACTTTTTTCTTATTCTTTATTGGCGCCTTAGCTAGTTGTTTAGGAGGTCATTGTGGCATAAGTTGTAAACAGGATGTTTTAATAGAAAAAGACACGATTTCATAATCGGATAATAATTTTTAAAAACCTCAGCTAGCTGAGGTTTTTTTTTGCATTTTCAACGATTACCAAAATGATAAAGTGTATAACAATATAAATATAATGGATGGTGGATGTGGTTCTGACCCCTTACTCCCAAAACTTTTAACCTGCCTAAAAGCAGAGCTCATGTGCTCGTACAATTGTTGAATCAATCATCACATATTCATTGTCAGCATCTTCTGCTAATGCTTGAAAAAATTTTCCCAAACACCTGTACGACGCCAGAGTCGTGTAACTAAATTTAAATCCGCATCCTCTGATTTGGATTTATTGGTTTTATTTACCCGGATTAAGATGAGTTAGTCTATTTTACAGGTTCCGCTATTTTTTTGATTCGCCCTCGAGAACCAAATGCATGCGTATAAACTTTAGTAAACTCAGCGCCGAATAATAATATTTGCGCAGAATAATACACCCAAACAAGAATGATAACTAAAGAGGCAGCAGCGCCGTATGACGTAGCAATATTGCTTTTGGCTAAATAAATGCTTAGAAGCGATTTTCCTAACGTAAAAAGTAATGCTGTTACAAAAGCGCCTAAAAATACATCATGCCATTTCAAAATAACATCGGGTAATATCTTAAAAATAAGCGCAAATAAAATAGTAATACCCGCTATAGAAAAAAAGAAATCCACTACTAACCAAAAATTGGCCGCAAAAGGCATAAAATAATAGACATGATCAATGATCACTTTTAAAAAGGCACTAAACAATAAAGAAGCCAATAAAAGAAAGCCAACCCCCAATACGATGGCAAAAGAAAAAAACCTATCTTTTAAAATATCTCGCCATGTCCTGCCAGGCTTAGGCTTTACATTCCAAATAACATTAAAACAATTTTGTAACTCGCTAAATAATCCTAGACTGCCCCAGATTAAGATTAAACCGCCTAATACGCTTGCAAGAATATTAGTCGACGGTTTGCGAATATTCTCCATTAACATTTTAATTTCTAAAGCACTTTCATTGCCTAATGTCCCGCTTATCTGGTCAATAATTCTGTTAGAAACCATATCCTCACCAAAGACAATGCCTGCTACAGCAATACAAATGACGAGTACGGGAGCTAGAGAAAAAATAGTATAATAGGAAAGTGCAGCCGCTAAATGGGAGACATTATCTTGACTCCATTGTTTGAAAGTTGTAATAACCAAGTATGAAACGGTATTTTTTTTCATTTTATAATTACTCTTAATCACGCCCCTTAGAAAAATAATGAATAAGGCGTTTATCTTATTAAGGATCAGTTAATGGACACTTATCAAACGAGTCGTCATGTCACAAAAAGTTGTGTGCGCTTTTAGAAATTGAAGATCATGCTATCCAAAGCATCGCGAATGTAAGCCCTCAAAATGGCATTTAGCTCTTGGTTTTTTGAAACTTTTTTTGATTGCCAAACAGCCAAATTATCAATTATTTCATCCGTAATTTCCATATTTAATTCGCATTATTACAATATAGGCAACAGTTATACTATCATTTTTTAGATTCTAAAAATTATTTTGTTGATCCGCTTTGGCAAGTAAAAAATAGTTACTTAAGCTTATCTTGAACATTTACATATTTATATTTTATCTTCTTGATTAATCAATATATTAGCATTAAAATTCGCCCCCTACAGAACAAATTTATATCGCCTAAAAGGGGTATAATAGAATAGTGTATTGGGGAGGTTCGCAATATGAAATTAATCACATTATGTGCCACGGCGTGCGTTGCTTTTGGCACACTGACAGGCTGTGTTGCGACAGTTCAGCCAAATTATCCTGCAAGATACTATTATAATAATCCTTATTATTATAACCATCCTTATTATTACAATAATGGCTATTATTATCGCGGCCAATATTATCGCGGTAGCTACTACAATCGCGGATATTATAATAGAAACTATTATAATCGTGGTTACTATAACCGCGGCAACTGGAGATAACTTTATAACAAAAACATTTGGATTACCTGGTTCTTGATATTGACTGTCATGAATAGAAAAGCTCAATAACAAAGGTTGCTCCTTGATTAAGCCCCTCACTTTGAGCTTCTATTGTCCCACCTAAAAGATTGATGGCCAGCGCACTGCCATGTAATCCAAAACCATGACCTTGTTCTTTTGTAGTAAATCCATAATTGAATATACGCTTGATATTTTTTTCTAAAATACCACCACCGTTATCTGCAATTTCAATCGTGCATTTTTTTGAAGAAAATAAGGTTTTTATTGTAATCATTTTATTTTTCTTATCGGATGCAAGCACCGAATCTTTCGCATTACGCAGTATATTGACAAAGACTTGCAGCAACTTCACCTTGTCTATTTTAATCGCTTTAAGAGAACCATATTGCTTATTAACAGTGATTTCTGCTGTGATATTTAAACCCGTAATCAATATAGCTTCATCGAGCAACTCATTTATGGATATAACTTCTTCAAACTCAGTCGTTTTACTTAAACTTTGTTGAGTAGATATAATATTTTTTATTAATTGCATATTGGTTGCAAGCAGAGCTAATTCAGCTAAAATATCTTTTTGTTGATTTTGCCAATACTCAGCGAGCACATTAACATAAGCCAATGATTTTGCTCCTTTTGCATCCTGCGCAATAAATTCAGCAAGATTTTGTTTATTCTCTGCAAATAAATCGGCTAACTTTTTAAGATCTGATAACTTGGAAGTTGCAATTTTGTCTGAAATAATGTTTGCCGATACATTCACGCTATTTAATACATTACCTACATTATGCAGCACATTCGCTGATATTTCCGCCATTCCTAACTGCCGCGCCTTTTCAAATTGCTGCTGATTAATAGCTTCTTTGTAAATTGAGGCCAAAAAAGCAATACCCAGAAGGATAAAAGTAACGGCTGCAATACCAATAGCTAAAAAAGTCGGGTCCAGTGCCGTTGATTTGGTCAATAAAGTGGGTTCACAAAGTGGTGTAAATACGGATGCGGCCATACCTGTATAATGCATTCCGCAAATTGCCACTCCCATAATAACCGCACTACCTAATTTAACTTGATTGCGCAATCTAAATATCACTTGATTACTTTTAAGAGCAAGCCAAAGTGCGGCCTCAGAGGCTATGATTGCGATTAAAATGGAAATAAAAAATAAAAGAGGAAGATAACGAATATTGAGCGTAATTAACATGCCTTCCATGCCGGTGTAATGCATAGAAGCAATTGCCAATCCTAGTATAATGCCACCTGCGATATAATGCTCCAAGCGAACTTTTTTTGATCGCAATAAATAAAGTGCAAAACCTGACGCTAGAATTGCAACCGCCAGCGATAATCCAGTCCAAAATAAATCATAGCGCAATGAAAGACCGGGAATGGTAAAAGACAGCATACCGATAAAATGCATGGACCATATACCTGCTCCCATGGCTACCGCACCGCCAATCAACCAACTTAAACTGCTTTTCTGCGTATTGTTAATATCCCTTAATCTTCCTGTCACATCTAGCGCAATATAAGAAGCTGCCACCGAAATCATACAGGAAAGGAAAACCAAGCTGATATTATAAGATCCAATATATTGATCACTAGGCAAAGCATCTAATTGAAAGAATTCTGTGATCATTCGATAGATCCTCTATTTTGAAATAAAATCCTTTGTTATTTTTGACTGCTCAGGATTACTTAAATATTCTTTTATTTTTTCAGAATTCAATGGCGTACTAAAATAAAATCCTTGAATATCATCACATTCATATTTTTTTAAAAAATTTAATTGATCTTTTGTTTCAACACCTTCAGCTAAAACTTCCAAATTCAAATTTTTTGCCATGGCAATAATGGCACGAATAATTACTTCATCATTTTCAGCTGAATTAACATCCTTAATAAAAGAGCTGTCGATTTTTAATCTATCCAAGGGTATTTTATGCAAATAACTCAAACTCGAACAGCCCGTTCCAAAATCATCAATGGCTATAACCACACCCAATTCTTTTAATTCATTCACCGCTTTAATCACTTCTGGATTACTTAAAATAACATTTTCTGTTAATTCGATTTCAAGATATTTTGGTTCTAATTTTGACTCCTGTAAAATCTGACTAATTCTTTCTATTAAATCGGGTTGTTTGAATTGCTGTGATGTGACATTCACAGCAACACGTATAGGCAATAATCCTGAATTTTGCCATTCTTTATTTTGTATACAGGCTTGTCTTAATACCCACTCGCCTATAGGCACAATTAATCCGGTTTCTTCTGCCAAGGGAACAAAATCTATCGGCAATAGAACTCCTTTTTTAGGATGTTTCCAACGTAATAACGCCTCTACCACGACTATTTTTTGTTTTGTTAAGTCAAATTGCGGTTGATACACTAAGAAGAATTCATTATTTATAATCGCATTACGTAATTCTGTCTCTCTATCTAATGCTGCAAGACTTTCCGCATTCATTTCTTCCGTATAAAAATTGTATGTATTGCCCTTCAGTGCTTTGCTACGATACATCGCGGCGTCTGCATTACGTAGCAAGCTATCGACGGTGTTTCCGCTTATAGGATACAAGCAGGCACCAATACTGATTGTAGTGGTAACTTTTCTATTTGCTATATCAAAAGGTTCCTGAAAATTGTTAATAATTTTTTTGACTTTTTCTCCAACATCATTTTCATCTTTTATATTCATCAAAATAATAACGAATTCATCTCCACCTAATCTGGCTAGCGAATCTTCAAATCGTATGGAATTATGTAAGCGTTCTGCCACTAACTTTAATAATTCATCACCTACCTGATGACTAAGACTATCATTAATTAATTTAAATCTATCCAGGTCTAAAAAAAGCACTGCAAAATTGGACTTATTCAAATTAGCTGTTTTAATTGCCGACTTCATTTTCTCAAGTAATTCGACTCTATTGGCCAATCCAGTTAAAACATCGTGAGTCGCCTGAAATTTTAGCTCGTCTTCAAGATGGGCACGACGAGTTATGTCCCGAAAATCCATGACATAGCCTATTATTTTAGTATCAAGTTTATGTGGTTGCGCATAACATTCAAATACATTTCCATTTTTAAATTTAATAATCTCTATACTGATTTGTTCCGGATTCTGATGAAGCTTTTCTACCATCATTTGAAAACTGGAGGGGTTTTCTAATTGATTTTGAATATACACCAGTAAATCTTCCTCTCTTTTTGCATAAAACACCGAGGGCGGAATGTCTAACATGCTGGATAATTTATTATTATAATCAACAATGCTTCCATCGTTATCGATAACAATAATTCCATTATTAGAAGATTCAAACGTTGACTTTACGATGGAAAGTGATTTTTGTAACGAGGAAGTGCGTTCGGTAATTTGCTTTTGCAGACTGGCTGTATGATGCCTGGTTTCTGCCGCCAACTTCCATTTTGTTGTCAAAGCAAAAGCGAGCTGTCTGACCGATATATTATCAAATGGTTTTTTCAAGATGAGCAAATTGTCTGATTTTCCTAAATGCGCAATGGTTTCTTCCCATGAATAATCTGAATAAGCTGTGCAAATGACAACTTGGATATTTTTATCCACTTCCCAAATATGTTTTATTGTTTCGATACCATCCCAACCGGGTGGCATACGTATATCGACGAATGCTAATGCATACGGATGACCCATTTGGTTTGCTTCTTTAATTTTTTCAACACCCTCCTGCCCTTGGGAAGCCGTATCAATTTCAAATGAAGGTAACGAAGAATCTTCAACTTCAGGCGCACCAAATAATTCTTGACGAGCAGTATCGAGATCAATTTGCTGTTCTGCTTTTAATATTTTAATAAAATCCAGATGAATAGAAGGATTATCATCTATTATTAAGATCTTAAAATGGGATGGATAAATCTCATGGCTCATTAGCGCCTCCAAACCTACGTACAAAATGCGCAAATTTTCTTGATCTCATCTTCTATAATAACATGTTTAAATAGAAAATTTTTAGCTAGCAAGTGTCTCATTCTTGGGCATTTTTATAATAGCAAGATAATCTTTTGCTAATTGTGAGGGCTTTAGAGGGAATGAAAAATAAGCTTGAATTTCAGCCGAGGGATTAATGAGCACGACTTCAGGACTGTGATTTAATTGATAAGAAGCATTATCTTTTCCATCTGTTTGAATTTTGTTAAATGTTATATGAAATTCATTTGCTATAGAAATCGTCTGCTCTATTGACGCTCTTGCAGCAATGAATTTTTTATTAAACTGACCTATATAAGATCCCAACTTATCTATAGTATCTCTCTCTGGATCAATTGTAATAAAAATAACTTGGGGTAAATCTTTTTTCGGAAGCTTCTTTTCTATTTCTTGATAAAATGTATTAAGAGAACTTAGTGTCATTGGGCATATTATTTGACAATGTGCGAATCCAAAAAATAGTAAACTCCAGTGACCTTTTAAATGATTATTTGTAAATGCACGTCCCTGATGATCGATCATTTCAATCTTTTCGATCTGTATTGGCTTAAGTAAATATACCCCCTTAATACTTACATGATGAGCATAGTAATTTTTTTGTAATGGAATAATATAAAAAGAATAAATCATCAACCCCACAATGGCTATGCTAAAAATTATATAATGATTTTTTATATAACGAAAAATCGCTTGGATAGGTTTTGTGTAGTTTTTCATGTTATTCCAATTTGAATAATTAAATCTTCAAATACTGTTTATTAAAAAATTTTTCTTTCACTTTTTTGAAAAAAGTTGGCGTATTTTTGCAATGATTATTGGGATTCCACACCATCCTATTGCGCCTTCAATAAAT
>CAZTDR010000037.1:0-25855 GCA_964612855.1 uncultured Coxiellaceae bacterium | reverse complement strand
TTTTCTATTTATTCAACAACGCCGAACAAGTCGCGGGACGACGATTGCGAATTTTGTCGTGCACAGAGAACCGTCCCCTCCGCAGCATATCATTACCCATAAGTCATAAAAGCGCTGCGACTGTAGGCTTTAATGACAATAAAAAGATAAACTGTAGGGTGGATTAGATGCGTTTTTTGCATCGTAATCCACCTGCATTAAAATAAAAAGCGTTTAGATTTTGGTGGATTACGGCAAAAAACGCCTAATCCACCCTACGTTTCTTTGCTGTTAAAAAACTTGTGGGTAATGATATGCTCCGCAGGGGACAAAAATTCTAGCAATATCGCAAGGGCATGGCGTGCCATGCCCTGGGCTTTGCAAAAAAATTGTGTCCCCTGCAAAGCAACTGTCCTCTCCGTACACGATAAAATTTTTTATTCTTTATGAATCACGCCTTTTGTAGGCGCGGACCTGCATGTCCGGCCCCTACAAAAGCATTAGAATGTTTCATCCGAGCGTTTCGTTAATACTTCATATCCAGTGGGTGTCACCAAAATGGTGTGTTCCCACTGTGCAGAAAGGCTGTGATCTTTGGTTACAACGGTCCACGCGTCAGGCAATAATTTAACGAAACGTTTGCCTGCATTAATCATGGGTTCAATCGTAAAAATCATGCCTTCTTTTAATTCTTCGCCCGTGCCTGCTTTGCCATAATGCAGAATGTTAGGGGGTTCGTGGAAAATGCGCCCGATGCCGTGGCCGCAATATTCGCGCACGACAGAAAAGCGACTTTTTTCTGCATGTTCCTGAATGACGGCGCCAATATCACCTAAGCGCGCGCCTGGCTTAACTTGTTGAATGCCGAGGTAGAGGCATTCTAATGTGGTTTTCACTAGTCGGTCGGCGAGGATGCTGGGTTTATTGCCGAGAATAAACATTTTGCTGGTATCGCCGTGGTATTCATCTTTGAGAACGGTTACATCGATGTTGACAATGTCGCCTTCTTTTAAGACACGTTCACCTGGAATGCCGTGACAAACTTGATGATTAACGGAAGTGCAAATGGATTTGGGAAAGCCATTATAATTCAGGGGGGCTGGAATGGCTTTTTGGACGTTTGTAATATAATCGTGGCAAATTTGATTAAGTTCATCCGTCGTCGCGCCAGGACGTACGAAAGGACCAATCATTTCAAGTACTTCAGCGGCAAGGCGGCCAGAGACGCGCATTTTTTCAATTTCTTCAGGTGTTTTGATCGTGATAGTCATGGTTATTAAGTTATTGTTGAAAATGAACAACTATGTTATAAAGGCGGGCTCTGATTAGCAATCAAAATATTAGTGTTCATGCATGCCAGCGTGTTCTTAGCTGGTATCCACCCCTAATCGAAGTTGCTTGGATGTCAGCTAAAAGCAGGCAGCAGACAGAGAAAAACCCACACACATATCTTTATCATTTGCCGGGTGCCTTTAATCAGGTTGGCAGATGCGATATGTGGAGGCCTAACCCAATGAAAGAGGAATAAAAAATGTCAGTTAGTATGAGTGAAATGTTAAAAGCCGGTGTCCACTTTGGTCACCAAACGTGCCATTGGAACCCCAAAATGGGCGAATATATTTTCGGTGCACGTAACAAAATCCATATCATCAATTTAGAAAAAACCGTTCTTATGTTGAAAGATGCTCTGAATTTCATGGGCACCATTGCAGCTAAGAAAGGTAAAATTTTGTTTGTCGGCACAAAACCTGCTGCACAAGAAATTATGAAAGAAGAAGCAAGCCGTTGCTTTATGCCTTATGTTAACCATCGCTGGTTGGGTGGAATGTTAACGAATTATAAAACCATTCGTCAGTCGATTCGTCGGTTGAAAGAACTGGAAAGCATGTTTGAAAAGAATAATTTTGGTCGTTTAAATAAGAAAGAAATTCTGCAATTGACCCGTGAAAGAGATAAATTAGAACGCAGCTTAGGCGGTATTAAAAATATGGGCGGTTTACCAGATGCCTTATTTATTATTGACGTAGGCCATGAAAAAATTGCGATCGCAGAAGCGAATCGTTTAGGCATTCCAGTCATTGGTATTGTTGATACCAACAATAGCCCAGCTGGAGTTGATTATGTTATTCCTGGTAACGACGATTCTATTCGTTCTATCCAACTGTATGCACAAACTGTTGCAAATGCGATTTTGGACGGACGTGCAAGCAATCCAGACATCAATCAAACGATGGTTGAGGAATTCGTTGAAATCGATGAGTCTGTTAAAATGAGCTCAGAAAGCGAATCCGGCCAAGACTAATTTTTAAATCTCTAGGGTCTGTTGATAATTGGTTTGGTGTGTTCCAAAGCCATTGTCAATAGCCCCTAAATAAGCGGTGAGTGATTCACCGCCTTTTCTATTGATCCCCGATAATAAAATTTTAGGAGTGATTTCGTATGGCAGTCACTGCAGCACAAGTTAAAGAATTACGAGAACGTACCGGTGCCGGTATGATGGAATGCAAAAACGCCTTAGAGGTGACCCAGGGTGACATGGAGAGCGCGATTGAAGAATTGCGTAAAAGAGGTCGCGCGAAAGCAGACAAAAAAGCAAGCCGTGTAGCAGCAGAAGGTATTGTGTTAATCAAAGCGTCTGCGGATGGCAAACAAGTGGTTATGTTAGAAATTAACAGTGAAACAGACTTTGTCGCACGCGATGAAAACTTCCTTGCGTTTGCAGATGCCGTTGCGAAAACAGCGCTTGCTGAAAAAATCGATGATGTTGAGGTTATTGGAAATGCAACTCTGGTTGGAACCAGCATGACAGTCAATGAAGCACGTCAAACCTTGATTGCTAAAGTCGGCGAAAACATCAACATAAGAAGAATCGTATTCAAAGATGCAAGCACCACCATCGGCACTTATTTGCATGGCAGCCGCATTGGTGTGTTAGTTGAGTTAGATAGTGAAAATCTAGAATTAGCAAAAGATATTGCTATGCATGTGGCCGCGAGCAAGCCCGTGGTTATTTTCCCAGAAGAAGTTTCAGCCGATATTATTGCGAAAGAAAAAACCATTTATATGGCTCAAGCAGCAGGTAGTGGTAAGCCACAAGATATTATTGAAAAAATGGTGGCCGGCAAGTTGAAAAAATATCTGGATGAAATTAGCTTAGTAGGTCAGCCTTTTATTAAAGATCCTGATGTATTAGTTGCCAATTTACTTAACAAACATCGCGCTAAAGTCATTAGCTTTACTCGTTTTGAAGTGGGTGAAGGTATTGAAAAAGAAGCGGAAGATTTTGTTGAAGCGGTAATGGCACAAGTGCATGGGAGTTAGTTAGCACTTGGTGGGCACGCTGCGCTGAAAATGTAGGGTGGACAAAGCGCAGCGTGTCCACCAGCGCTCTCAACTAGGGAAATGAACATGAGCAATGTATCTTTAACGTCTAATCAGGCACAGCCAATTTATCGTCGAATTCTGCTTAAATTAAGCGGAGAAGCCTTACAAGGCGATCATCTTTTTGGTATTGATCCCAGCAAACTTAATCGTATTAGCACTGAAATCCTAAACATAATTAAATTAGACGTACAAGTTGCCTTGGTGATTGGTGGCGGTAATTTAATTCGCGGTGCCGAATTGACTGGATTTGATCGTGTGACAGCAGATCAAATGGGCATGATGGCTACCATCATTAATGGTCTGGCATTGCGAGACGCATTTGAAAAAAAATCCATTCCGGTTAAAGTCATGTCAGCTATATCCGTTCCTGGATTAGTGGACTGTTATGATCGCAACAAAGCAAAAAAAGCGTTGGATAAAGGACAAGTTGTTATTTTTGTCGGCGGTACAGGAAACCCCCTCGTCACCACCGATTCCGCAGCGGCTTTACGCGGCATTGAAGTGGGTGCTGATATTGTGATCAAAGCAACGAAAGTCGATGGTGTATTTGCTGCGGATCCCATCAAAAATCCAAAGGCAAAGCGCTATACTTCACTGACTTATGATGAAGTATTAGAGCAGCGTTTGGGTGTGATGGATTTGAATGCAATTTTGTTGTGCAAAGATAATCAGTTACCTGTGCGGGTGTTTAATATGAATAAGCAAGATGCGTTGCAGCGCATTCTTCTGGGTGAGGATGTGGGAACATTAGTAAAAGGTGAAGGAGAAAAACTATGCTAAAAGTCTTAAAAGATTCAGAAACCCGCATGCAAAAAAGTATAGAAGCCTTTAAGCATGAAATGTCAAAGCTGCGTACAGGACGTGCTCATCCTAGTTTATTGGAACATATTCGTGTGGATTATTACGGTAACGACACTCCCTTAAATCAAGTTGCCAATATTACGGTAGGGGATGCACGCACTCTCGTCGTGACGCCGTGGGAAAAGAAAATGACACCTCTCATTGAAAAAGCCATTATGACTTCCGGTCTTGGATTGAATCCAGCGGCAGCGGGAGAAATTATTCGCGTACCTTTACCTGCTTTAACCGAAGAACGTCGTAAAGATTTAATCAAGGTCTTGCGTAATGAAGCAGAAAATGCGCGCGTCAGTATTCGTAATGCGCGTCGAGATGCTAATAATGCCTTGAAAGAATTGCTGAAGAAGAAAGAAATTGCGGAAGATGAAGAGCGTCGTATGATCGATACGGTCCAAAAACTCACCGATAAATTTATTGCGGAAGTGGATCAATTATTATCTGTAAAAGAAACAGATCTAATGGCGATTTAATGAATGCAATTTTGCCGCGTCATATAGCAATTATCATGGATGGTAACGGTCGTTGGGCCAAACAACGGTTGTTACCACGCGCTGCTGGCCATAAAGCAGGAGTAGATGCCGTTCGACAAGTGGCTAAAGTGTGCGTTGAAAAAAAAATCGACGTGCTGACCTTGTTTGCATTTAGTAGCGAAAATTGGCGCCGTCCCGTACAAGAAGTCAATTATTTAATGGATTTGTTTGTTTCCGCACTCGAGCGAGAAACCAAAAAATTGCACGAACAAAATATTAAATTACGTTTTATTGGCGATCGTTCTCGTTTCGATGAAACACTAAAAGAATATATAGCGACAGCAGAGCAATTGACTGCGGCGAATACCGGCATGGTATTGGTCATTGCCGCCAATTACGGCGGTCAATGGGATATCTGTGAAGCAATGCGCCAAATAGCGGTGGATATTGAGCAAGGGCGATTGACCAGCGAACAGCTTTCTTCCGCCTCAATTGAAGCTAAATTAGCGACAGCAGATTTGCCCCCGCCGGATCTGTTTATCCGCACCGGTGGTGAACAACGAATTAGTAATTTTTTATTATGGCAGCTTGCCTACAGTGAACTTTATTTCACCGATGTTTTCTGGCCAGATTTTAATTCAGAAGAATTGGATAAAGCCTTCACTTTTTATTGTAATCGCGAGCGCCGTTTTGGTTATACTAGCGAGCAAATTCAAACAGGCTCTACTAAGGCAGGGACTCATGCTTAAACGTATTCTTACCGCACTCATCATCATTCCTATTTTTGTTTTGTTAATTTATTATCTTTCCCCCAAAGCTTTTTGCTTATTAACCGGGGTTATTATGTTATGGGCAGGTTGGGAATGGTCCTTGTTAATGGGATTGAAGCAACCAAAGCATCGTTTCATTTATCTTGGCGTTTTGTTACTTGTCCTGCTAGCGTCTATTTGGCTTTATATCCCCGGCGTCATTTTTGTAACATCACTTTGGTGGATTATTGCATTTGTCTTGGTCAGATTTTACCCTAAATATAACCAAGCCTGGAGTAAAGGCGTCATCGTGCGTGGGTTAATGGGGTTTATGACATTAATTCCATGTTGGTTAGCAGTTAATTTTATTCGCGATGTCCCTGGAAGTGGGATGTACATTTTATTATTTCTTTTTGTCTTGGTTTGGGGAGCTGACTCCGGTGCTTATTTTGCGGGGAAAGCGTGGGGAAAAACAAAATTGGCTCCCGCAGTCAGTCCGGGCAAGACCTGGGAAGGGGTGGGTGGTGCATTAATTATTTCGCTCATCGTGACCTTGACTGCAATTTATTTGATTCATATGCCTTATTCTCTCTGGTTTCTGGCTTGTCTTGTCTCCTTGGTGACAGTGATATTTTCTATTGTCGGTGATTTGTTTGAAAGTATGTTGAAACGAAATGAGGGTTTAAAAGATTCAGGGCACATGTTGCCAGGACATGGTGGAATTTTGGACCGAATTGATAGCTTAACGGCGGCTGCCCCCATTTTTTTATTGGGGATAGATCTCCTCCAAAAAATAGCTTCTTGATTGGGCTAGTAAAAGTCTGGATAATGGCGCCTCGATTATACTCTCCTTTTAAAAGGACAGTGACGCATAAAAAATGTAGGGTGGATTAGATGCGTTTTTCGCATCGTAATCCACCAATTCGTCGCCGGAAAGGTGGATTACGATGCGAAAAACGCATCTAATCCACCCTACATTTCATTACGTTTTGATTGCAATCTGTTTTTGCAAAGAAAAATGAAGAAAACAAACAATTAAAAAATGGTTATTATGAAAAAACGAATTTTATTTTGTATAGCGCTATTGACTCTGTTAGTGACAAAACTTTGGGCCGCCGAATCTTTTGTAGTAAGCAAAATTTCAATCCAAGGGTTACAGCGGATTTCTTCAGAAACGGTTTATAGTTATTTACCCATCAAACCAGGTGAAACCTTACGCCCGGGAAAAACCAGCGAAATTATTAATGATCTTTATCAAACAGGTTTTTTTGAACATATTTCATTAGAACGCGATGGCAATGTGTTGATCATCAAAGTAGTTGAACGCGCGACAATCGGGCAGTTAAAAATTTCCGGAAATTCTTCCATCCCAACTGATAAATTAACTGGCGTCATGCGCGGAGTCGGTGTGGCAGAAGGGCGTGTTTACAACAGTGTTACCTTGGAAAAAATCAAACAAAGTTTGTTAGAACAATATTACTCAGTAGGTCGTTATAACGCGCGCGTGGATGTGACAGTGACATCGATGGATCGCAACCGTGTACTCGTCAAAATCGAAATTTCTGAAGGGCTCATTGCAAAAGTACGTAAAATTAATATTATTGGTAATCACGCTTTTAGTGAAAGCAAATTAGATAAACAATTGGATTTGACGACACCCGGCATCGTGACTTTCTTCACCAAAACAGATCGTTATTCACAAGAAAAATTGGATTCCAGTTTAGAAAAATTACGCAATTATTATATGGATCGCGGCTATTTAAAATTTGCCGTGAAATCATCTCAAGCGGCGATTACGCCTGATCGAAAATCTATTTATCTCACCATTGCCATCGAAGAAGGTGAAATTTATAAAATCAAGGGCGTGAATGTTGTCGGCGATACGATAGTTCCCCGCGAAGAATTAGTGAAACAAGTCAGCATTCCGGCGGGCACCACTTTTTCGCGTAAAACAGTTCTTGACGGACAAAAGAAAATTAGCGATACCCTGGGCAGCAAAGGATATATTTTTGCTGTGGTGACAGTAGAGCCAAAAGTGGATGAAGCAACTAAAGAAGTCTTTATTACGTATGAAGTCAAACCCGGCAAGCGAGCTTACGTACGCCATGTTTATTTTACAGATAACAATAAAACAAATGACGAAGCATTACGCCGTGAAATCCAACAAATGGAAGGCGCGCCGGTTTCCACAACTAAATTAGATACTTCAAAACATCGATTAAGTTTATTACCTTATATTCGTAACGTTGATATGGGCATCGAACCTGTTCCAGGTACAGATGATAATGTAGACGTGAATTATAAAGTGACGGAAGATAATGCAGCGCAAGCGACTTTTAGTGTCGGTTACTCTCAGTTAGATCACCTCATTTTAGGCGCGGGGTTGAATCAAAAGAATTTCTTAGGAACGGGTAAAACATTAGGTTTAAATTTATCGCGTAGCCGTTATCAACAGTATTATGGTTTAAATTATACTAATCCTTATTACACGTTAGATGGTATTAGCCGCACGATTAATTTATCGGTTGCAAAGACCGATCCGCAAGCGGCTAACTTAACTCGCAGTTATACCAGTAACCAATATTCCGCTAATGTGATTTATGGCATTCCATTGGGGCAAGAACAAAATGTATTTAACACTATGCAGCTGGGCTATGGCTACGAAAAGACCCAGATTATGTTGTCGAATACAGCATCAATACAAGCGCAAGATTTTATCAATCAACATGGTAGTCAATATCAACAAATTGACTTGATTGCAGGAATATCACGCGATAGTCGCGATAAAGCTATTTTCCCGACTATGGGTGGCATTCAGGTATTAAGCGGAAACTTTTACCTGCCGGTGACCGGTAGCTCATTACGCTATTATACGTTGGGCTATAACGGCAAATGGTATCAACCCATTACCGACAAGTTTATTGCCACTGCGCGAGGTGATTTTGGCTATGGAACTGCATTTAGCGGATCACAAAATTATCCTTTCTTCAAAAACTTTTATGCGGGCGGTATAGAATCAGTGCGAGGTTATGAAGGCAATACCTTAGGCCCTAAAGATTCATTGAAAGAACCTACCGGTGGTAACGTATTAGCCGATGCCAGCATAGGGCTGATTTTCCCAAATTACATTTCGGACAATTTACGTACATCTGTCTTTTTTGACGGCGGAAATGTTTATAATACATTTAATAATAAACGTTATAGTGGCACTGGATCGGGCGGCCCACGTTATTCAACAGGTATTGAAGCGGATTGGTTGACTCCTCTTGGTTTGATCGATTTAAGTATCGCGAAAGCACTCAACGCCCAACCTGGTGATAGCAGAGAATTTTTCCAATTTTCTCTAGGTGCTAATTTCGGATAAACATGACATACTATTTCACTGATAAGGTGGCTCTAATAGCAGATTTATAGGAAATTTTTTTAATTAATTGGAGATATATATGAAGAAAGTTTTGGCAGTAGCAAGCTCTATTTTATTGGTTAGTGGCACGGCAGCATTTGCAGATGCAGCTCCTACTATTGCTGTCGTCAATGTACAACAAATATTCCAACAATCTCCTAAGATTGCTGATTTAAACAAAAAATTGCAAGGTCAGTTCAAAGGTCGTCAAGAAAAATTAATCGCTGCACAAAAGTCGTTACAAGATGAAGTTGATAAGTTCAAGAAAGATGTTTCGACCATGAGTCAAAAAGATAAAGACGATATGCAAAAGAAGATTGTTGATGATCAAACCAATCTATCCAAAGAAGCTAATTCATTTCAGCAAGATTTGAGCAAAGAACAAAACAAAATCATGAAGGGTGTATTGGCACAATTGAATGGCATTATCTCTTCTATCGCTAAGAAAAACAGCTATACACTGGTACTCGATTCTCAAGCCGTTGTTTTCGCGACAGACAGTGCTGATATTACAAAACAAGTTTCTGGCGAATTTGATAAATAGTTTGCATTAAACATAAGCAGATCGTGGGCACGTTACGCTTTGTCCACCCTGCAAAATAAATCGTCATCCCCAAAAATTTTTATCAAGGATGACGATTTTATTTTGTAGGGTGGGCAAAATGTAGCGTGCCCACCCGCTTTTGCTTTAGCATCCCGGTAGAAGAAATATGCAAAAAAAATACACATTAGCGCAACTTTCCCACGGATTAGACGTTACCATCAAAGGCGATCCCAACTGCTTAATTGAAGGGGTATGCACTATCCAAGACGGCAGATCCGGCCGCATTGCATTTCTGATGAATCCCTTATATAAGAAATACTTAGATAATACAGTTGCTTCGGCTGTTATTGTTACGTTAGACGATGCAAATGAGTGCAATACCAATGCCGTGATTTGTCGTGATCCATATTACACCTATACTCAAATTGCTGCTTTTTTTGATGACCGACCTAAGCCACTTTCTGGTATCCATGCCACTGCAAGTATAGGCCAACATTGTCAAATTGATCCCTCAGCCAGTATAGGCGCAAATTGTGTAATAAATGATAACGTTCAAGTCGATGCTAATGCTATAATCGGCGCCGGTTGTGTTATAGGTGAATTTTCTCGGATCGGAGAAGGTACGCGTTTAGACGCCAATGTGACCCTATACCATAAGATAACCATTGGTAAATACGTAACCATAGCGAGCGGTACGGTCATTGGCAGTGATGGTTTCGGTATTGCAAAACACAAAGGCACCTGGCATAAAGTGCCTCAATTAGGGCGTGTAATCATCGAAGATCACGTTGAAATAGGGTCGAATTGTTCAATTGATCGCGGCGCTATTGAAGATACCGTGATTGAATACGGCGCCAAATTGGATAATCTTATTCAGATTGGACACAATGTGCGTATTGGCCAACACACGGCAATCGCGGGTTGTGTAGGTGTTTCGGGTAGTACCACAATAGGAAGTAATTGCTTGGTGGGTGGACAGTCCGGTTTTGCGGGTCACATCACGATTGCAGATAATGTGGTCATTACCGGGGGAACGGAAGTTTCCAAGTCCATTCGTGATCCTGGAATTTACTCCTCAGGGTTAGGTGGTTTAGTGACGAACTTAGAACGACGAAAAAACACGGCTCGGTTTCATCGTCTAGAAACATTGTATTCTCGGGTAAAAGAATTAGAGCAAGGATTAATGGAACTCATAGAGAGAAAAGAAGCATGAACGGCGTCATGGACATTGATGAAATAATGAGATATTTACCCCATCGACCACCTTTTTTGTTGATCGATAGGATTTTGGAAATTAAGGAAGGCGAATCTATTGTTGCATTAAAAAATGTCACAATGAACGAACCCTTTTTTGTGGGCCATTTTCCAGAAATGCCTGTTATGCCAGGCGTATTAATCTTGGAAGCTTTGGCTCAGGCGGCAGGTGTACTTGCTTATAAATCGACAAATACTCTGCCATCCGATGGTACACTGTATTTATTTGCGGGAATCGATAATGCAAGATTTCGCCGGATGGTTAAGCCAGGCGATCAATTACGATTAGAAATTAAATTATTACGTAGGAAAAAAGAAATGTGGAAGTTAGAAGGTGCGGCTTATGTCGATGGCGAGTTAGTGTGCTCTGCTGAATTATTAAGTGCGGCACGGAGAGGTTAATTCTGTGATACATCCTACTGCTATTATCGATAAAACAGCAAAAATTGCTGACAATGTAGAAATTGGACCTTGGACATTCATTGGACCGGATGTTGAAATTGGTGAAGGCACACGGATTGGGCCACATGTTGTGATTAGCAGCTCCACCACAATAGGTAAAGACAATAAAATTTTACAATTCGCCTCATTAGGTGAAGATCCCCAAGATAAAAAATTTAAAGGGGAAAAAACTCGTCTTGAAATTGGTGATCGAAATATCATTCGCGAGTTTTGTACGTTCAATCGAGGCACAGCGCAAGATAAATCAGTGACTCGAATTGGTAATGATAATTTGTTTATGGCGTATGTGCACATTGCACATGATTGCATAGTAGGAAATAACACTGTTTTTGCCAATAATGCTTCACTCGCGGGACACGTGATTGTTGAAGATTATGTGGTAATGAGCGGTTTTTCCGGTGCTTCTCAATCTTGCCGTGTAGGCGCACATAGCTTTGCCTCGATGGGTTCGATGATAGACAAAGATGTTCCTCCTTTTGTGAAAGTCTCAGGCTATTATGCAAAACCATTCGGTTTAAATATCGTCGGCATGAAGCGTCGCGGATTTTCTGCAGAAACCATGTTGTGCTTACGCCGGGCATACAAAGTCATTTATCGCCAAGGATTAACCATCAAACAAGCTTTGGAGCAGTTGCATATCATGTTATTGACGTGTCCTGAAGTTCAATTATTTATTGATTTCATTAACCTGTCTGAACGCGGGCTAGTCAGATAATCTATAAAAGCTTTTGTGTAGGGGCGGACCCATGTGTCCGCCCGGACTTTGAGTTGAAGCCGCTATAATAAAAATGTAGGGTAGGCAAAGCGCAGCGTGCCCACCAAACAACCCAACAACCACAGGCCACTTCCCATGACGCTTCCCTTAAAAACCATCGGCATCCTCGCTGGCGAAGCCTCTGGTGACATCCTCGGCGCCGGCCTCATCAACGCTTTAAGATCCCAACACCCCGAATGCCAATTTATCGGCATTGGCGGCCCAAAAATGATTGCAGCGGGCTGCCATAGCTTATACGACATGGAACGTTTATCCGTAATGGGATTAATTGAACCCTTACGTCGGCTTCCCGAATTATTTCGCATACGTCGCAACTTGTATCACTATTTCAGTCAACAGCCACCCGATATTTTTATTGGGATCGATTCACCGGATTTTAATTTAGGCTTAGAGTTAAAATTACGCCAAAAAAATATTCCCGTGATCCACTACGTGAGTCCATCTGTTTGGGCGTGGCGGCAAAAACGAATTGTAAAAATTGCAAAAGCGACAAATTTAGTCTTAACGCTCTTTCCTTTTGAAACGGATTTTTATCAGCAACATCACGTACCCGCACAATTTGTCGGCCATCCTTTAGCGGATATCATTCCTTTAGAAACAGACAAGTTAGCTGCTCGAGAAAAATTAAATCTTGCACCGCAGGCCACCTATATCGCATTACTGCCTGGTAGTCGCCAAAATGAATTAAAATTTTTAGCCGAACCTTTCTTGGCCACAGCCTATACTGCTTGGAAAAAAAGACCCGAACTCAAATTTATTACTTCAGCCGTGAGTGAAAAGCGCTATCAAGAATTGTATGCCCTGCAGCAAGCCCAATTTCCTGATTTGCCGCTGACATACTTTCAAAATAAATCGCATGATGTGCTAGAAGCGGCTGATATAGTACTGGTTACTTCAGGTACGGCTACGTTAGAAACAATGTTATACAAACGCCCTATGGTCATTGCCTATCGTATGGCAAATTTAACGTATCAACTTGCAAAACACTGGGTGAAGTTAGATCATATCGGCATTCCAAATTTACTAGCAAATGAAAGACTGGTACCAGAATTTATTCAAAATGAAGCAACACCTGACAATATGAGTGCCGCATTATTGGATTATTTGGACCATCCTGAAAAGAGAACAACATTAGAAAAACAATTTTTACAAATTCATCAACAATTACGTCGTGATGCTAGCCAGCAAGCAGCAAGAGCAGTATTGGGTTTAATGGCATAAAAAATCTCCCCTTTGAAAAAGGGCGTTGTTGCGTAAATCAAAATAGATGCTTTTGTAGGGTGGATTAGGTGCGTTTTTTGCACCGTAATCCACCTTTTGCAGTACCCAATGGTTGCGGGCAAAAAGGTGGATTACGACGCAAAAAGCGCGTCTAATCCACCCTACAAAGCATGATATGTTTAAGGAAATAATAATGAACAAGGAACAAAAGGATTTTTGGATCGCAGGAGTGGATGAAGCGGGTAGAGGTCCCTTGGCGGGGCCCGTGATTGCCGCCGCCGTGATTTTACCGCCAACTTTCCATATTCCCCATTTAACGGATTCAAAAAAGCTAACTGAACAACAACGCGAAACATTATTTGCAATCATTTATGAGCAAGCCTTAGCAGTCGGCGTTGGTCGAGCTGAAGTGGAAGAAATTGATCAAATTAATATCTTACAAGCTTCTTTGCTCGCCATGAAACGTGCGGTAGAAAATTTAGCAATCAAACCGCATTTAGCTATCATTGATGGAAACTGCTGTCCTAAATTAGTTTGTGAAACAAAAGCGATTATTCGCGGTGATGAAACAGAACCTGCGATTAGCGCGGCTTCTGTTATTGCAAAAGTAACACGAGATAGAGAAATGTTAAAACTAGACGCACAATTTCCTGAATTTGGTTTCGCACAACACAAAGGCTACGCGACAAAAATGCATTATGAGCGCTTAAGATTACACGGCCCTTGTCTCATTCATCGCCGTTCATTTGCGCCGGTGAGAGAATTGTTGGATGCTTAAAAAGTCACATTCTTTTCAAAGATAAAATCCTTTCGTAGGGTGGATTAGGTGCGTTTTGCAGTACCGAATTGGTGGATTACGGTGCAAAAACGCACCTAATCCACCCTACATTTTTTTCTTTTTCTGTCAAAACTATTGTTGAATTCCTTTTTTTGTAGTAAGTTCTTTACAAAATTAAGAAAATAATACAAACGAGGATATTATGACAGTTATAGCTATTTCTTCATTTGAAAATAATCTAGCAACCTTATCGTTAGAAATTTTAGGAGATAAAAAAGGTAGTTTTTTAATTACAGCCGGAAGTAAAAGCTTAGGCATTTTTTATAGCAAAACAAATTCTAATACTGAACCACCGACCCAGTTCTCTCTAGACCAGATTTTATCTATAGGTAATATTATTCCAGAGCTTCTTGAAAGCGACACAAAGAAAATAAATGAGGAAGTCATAAAATTTATAGAGAAATGTATTAAGGAGAAGTTTTTACCTTCTTCTCAATATGAAAAATATTCATCAGCACACAATAAAAGCGAAGAAAAAACAACAGAAGCTTCGAAAAAGAAATCACTTGCTGAGATTGCAAGAGAAATTGTTGCTAATAGCCAGGAGCTCTGGGATTCAGCACTTAAAAAAGCAAGTGAAAATCCACGTTATCAAGACCTTGCAGCATCCAAAACATCTCTAAATAATGCGTATTTTGTTCAAGAGGTTGCGCAAAAGACCAGAGTTTTTAATACTCGATTTCATGCATTGGTAGCGGACCCAGCAGCTTGCGCTATACTCAATAAAGATGCGAGATGTCAAGCTGCTATAAAGACTTTACATGAAGCTGATCAAAAGAAGAGTGGCCAACAAGTTCAAACGTCGAGCCGTCCAGGTAGTCCCAGCCATTCAAGCGAGCAAGCAAGAGCAGGTTCTAGTGATAGCAGCCCCGGAGCATTTTTTTCGGGTCGTCCTAGTAGTCCGAGTCGTGCCAGCAATCAAAGCAACTTGAGTAACACTAGCAATGCTAGTAACGCTAGTGGTCAACTCCGTCCGAGCAAATCAGGAGTCGTGAAGACATAGCCGCAGCATAGTCAACCCCTGTGGGAAAGCGTTGATAATGATGCTTTCCCCAAATCGTTGCTCGTTTTAATTAAGAAACCACCTTACTCTTGCCTCTTCAAATTCTTTTTCATTTTTTTCAGCAATCTATTCCGCTTCAATGGGGAGAGATAATCAATATAAAGCTTACCATTTAAGTGATCTATTTCATGTTGTAAACAATGTCCTAACAATCCCTCACCTTCAATTTCAAAAAATTTTCCGGTGACATCTTGTGCCCGTACTTTCACTTTAGTTGCGCGAGGTACACCGTCGTAGGTATGAGGAACGGACAAACAACCCGCGTGCATGAGTTCTTCGCCGTGCTTTTCAATTATTTCAGGATTGATAATGACAAATGGTTGATTTCTTTCATCAGACACATCGACCACAGCGATGCGTAACCCCAGAGCGACTTGAGGTGCTGCTAAACCTACACCGTTTTCTTCATACATCGTTTCATACATATCTTGCACGAGGGTTTTGAGTTTATCATCAAATTCCGTCACAGGTTTTGCGACTTGTGCCAAAACAGGGTGTGGATAAAAAACCACTTTTAAGAGAGCCATAGAGTGTCACGTTCCTCGATTTATGATGCGACATTTTAAACAAAAGGGGTTTTGTAAGGCAATGATAAACAGTGTATGCGCCGTCATCTAACTATTAAATCGTCATCCCCGAACGCTTTTATCGGGGATCTGTTAACCAATGAGGAGATCCCCGATAAAAGCATTCGGGGATGACGATTGAGCATCCTCAATACACCACCTCCACCGCATTCTCCGTAAACGTCTCCCGTAAAACCTGTAACAAGTTATCCGTCGGACGCACTCGCCATGCTTCTCCCAAATGCAAATTCGCTTTCGCCGTTGTCAACGCATAATCCACCCGAATCCGACAATGTCCGCCACGATGTTTTTCAAGAATTTGAGCCAGCTTAGGAATTTCATGCGTTTTTTCTGTTGGTAACAAAATTTTCACACATTTAGCATGTCGCTCACGTGCTTGGTCGATGGAAAATAATTCACGGCAAATCATGCGATTATTTCCACTAAATTCATCCAAACTAATTTCCCCTTCGACGACGATGAGCTTATCTTTCATTAATAATTCACGGTATTTTTGATAAATATCGGCAAAGCACAAGATATCCATTTGCGCTGTCGCATCATCTAAAACCAAGACCGCCATTCGATCACCGCGTTTTGTTTGAATGAGACGAATGCTCGTAATGATCCCTGCCATTGTGCTAGCTTGTTTTCCTGGACGTAAATCAGCAATACGATCCGTAATGAAATGCGTTAATTCATTCACATAACGATGAATAGGATGTCCTGTTAAATAGAGTCCGAGTGTTTCTTTTTCACCAAAAAGACGATCATGTTCACTCCAAGCGGAAACCGTCAAATAGTGGGCAGACGATGTTTTTGCAGTCACTGCACCCAATAAATCATGTTGTCCATGTGCTTGATCACGTAACGCTTGTTCTGCGTGTTGCAATGCACTGTCCAAGCTCGCCATTACGCTGGCACGATGAGGGCCAATTTTATCAAACGCACCTGCTTTAATAAGGGCTTCTAACACACGACGATTCATTTTTTTTGCGTCAACTCGTTGGCAAAAATCAAATAAATCGGTAAACGGCCCGCTGGTTTTGCGCGTTTCAACAATTGCTTCAATCGCGGTTTGCCCAGCACCTTTGACCGCACCTAAACCATACGCAATACTTTTGTCATCAAGTACTTTGAAAAAATACTCACTTTGATTAATGTCAGGCGGAAGAATTTTTAATTTAAGGGCATAACAATCTTCGATAAATAAAACCACTTTATCCGTGTTATCCATATCGGAAGATAAAACGGCTGCCATATACGCTGCAGAATAATGGGCTTTTAACCACGCAGTTTGATAAGCAATCAATGCATAGGATGCAGAATGGGATTTATTAAAACCATAACCGGCAAATTTTTCCATTAAATCAAAAATAGGCGTCGCGACATCCGCATGAACACCATTTTCGACCGCGCCCTTACAAAAAATTTCCCGTTGTATTGCCATTTCTTCGGGCTTTTTCTTGCCCATCGCGCGACGCAAAATGTCAGCAGCGCCTAACGAATAACCTGCCAAGACTTGCGCGATTTGCATGACTTGTTCTTGATAAACAATGACACCATAGGTTGGACGTAAAATGGGTTCGAGCTTTGGATGCGGATAACTGACTTTCGCGCGGCCATGTTTGCGATTAATAAAATCGTCAACCATTCCGGATTGCAAGGGACCTGGGCGAAAGAGAGCAACGAGTGCGACGATATCTTCAAAACAATCGGGCTGCAATCGCTTAATCAAATCTTTCATACCGCGTGATTCTAGCTGGAAAACGGCTGTTGTTTTGCATGATTTTAAAAGATCATAGGTAATGGTATCATCGACAGGAATAAGTTGGATATCCAAGGTTTTTTCCGCATGCAACGCTGCAATATTTTTGACTGCCCAATCGATGATAGTGAGTGTGCGCAAACCCAAGAAGTCGAATTTCACCAGACCTGCTGCTTCCACATCATCTTTATCAAATTGGGTGACTAAGTGATCGGGTTCGCCCGGTTCACAATAAAGCGGCGTGAATTCGGTTAATTTTTCGGGCGCAATAACGACCCCACCGGCGTGTTTGCCCACATTGCGTGTGGTGCCTTCCAGTTTAAGTGCTAAATCAATCAATGTGCGGACATCGTCTTCTTTTTCATAACGCTCACGTAATAATTCTTCTTGCGCGAGTGCTTTATCCAGGGTCATGCCAATTTCAAATGGAATGAGTTTGGCGAGTTTGTCCACCAGACCATAACCCATGCCTAACACGCGACCCACATCGCGTAACACGGCGCGGGCCGCCATGGTGCCGTAGGTGATAATTTGCGAAACGCTTTCGCGTCCATGGGTTTGCATCACATAATTAATGACGCGATCACGTCCTTCCATGCAAAAATCAATATCAAAATCGGGCATCGATACGCGTTCAGGATTTAAAAAACGTTCAAACAATAATTCGTGTTGTAAAGGATCAAGGTCGGTAATATTTAATGCATAAGCGACCAGCGATCCCGGCCCTGAACCGCGTCCTGGTCCCACCGGCACACCATTGTTACGCGCCCAGCGGGTAAAATCGGCGACAATTAAGAAGTAACCGGCAAATCCCATTTTATTGATAACGTCGAGCTCAGTTTGTAAGCGTTCATCGTAAGGCTTTCGTTGCGCTGCGAAAGTTTCATCGTGTGTGTTATATAAAATTTTTAAACGATCTTGTAAGCCTTGCTGCGCCACTTCCACTAAATACGTTTCTGTCGTAAAACGTTCAGGTACAGGATAGTTGGGTAAGAAATTTTTACCGAGTTGTAAAGTGACATTACAACGTTTGGCAATTTCGACGGTATTTTTGAGCGCACTTGGAATATCTTCGAATAATGCCACCATTTCTGCTGTGGTTCGAAAATACTGTTGCTCGGTGAAATTTTTGGGTCGACGAGGATCCGCTAAGATATGTCCATCATGAATGCAAACACGCGCTTCATGGGCTTCGAAATCATCACGTTCTAAAAAGTGAATGTCATTCGTTGCAACGAGCGGCATGTGAGTTTTTTCCGCGAGACTTAATGCGGCTTGAATGTAGCGTTCTTCAACGGGGTTTCCTGTGCGGCACACTTCTAAAAAATAGCGGTCAGGGAAAAGATTGCGCCAGTAATCAATCCGTAGTTCAGCTTGTTTAAGGTCATCTGCTAACAAAGCTTGACCAATGTCGCCATCTTCTGCGCCCGATAAGACAATCAAGCCAGGGGAAAGGGTTTGCAGCCATTCTTGCTTGACGATGGCTTTACCATGCGCTTGGCCCTCTATATAACTTTTAGAAATTAAAACTAATAAGTTTTTATAGCCTTGATCGTTTTGGCAGAGGAGGGTGAGGCGAAAAGGTTTGGCAGGTTGTTTGGTGTTTTCAAGCCATATGTCAGCCCCAATTAAGGGTTTAACCCCCACGTTTAATGCTTCTTTGTAAAATTTAATGACGGCAAATAAATTGCTTTGATCGGTAATGGCAATCGCGGGCATTTGATTTTTGACGGTTTTTTCCATTAATGGCTGGATTTGGACGAGGCCATTGCTTAAGGAATATTCCGTATGTAAGCGTAAATGTATAAATTGGGGGTCCATGGATTAATCCTTTATGCGCGTGGTGCACCTTTACGTCATCCCCGAATGCTTTTGTCGGGGATCTCCTCATTAAAAGCATTCGGGGATGACGGTTTATTGTATATCAGCTATCATATGGCCAATTTCAATAGAGACATCGATGATGAACTTAAATTTTCTTGATTTTGAACAACCCATCGCAGAATTGGAAGCAAAAATCCAAGAATTGCGTATGGTCGGAAAAGATAGCGATATCAATATTACCGATGAAATTTCCCGACTGGAAGCAAAAAGTCGACAATTGACCAAAGATGTTTTTTCTAAATTAACGCCTTGGCAGGTTACCCAATTGGCACGTCATCCGCTACGTCCTCATGCCTTGGATTATATAGAAAGACTATTTACCGAATTTGATGAATTACACGGTGATCGAGCTGTATCAAAAGGCCCCTCCATTGTCGCTGGACTCGCACGATTTAACGGCCAGCCCGTGGTCGTCATTAGTCATGAAAAAGGGCGTAAAACGCAGGAAAAAATCGAACGCAATTTTGGCATGCCGCAGCCCGAAGATTATCGAAAAGCGCTGCGTTTAATGCAAATGGCTGAAAAATTCAAATTGCCGATTATGACATTTATCGATACCCCCGGTGCTTATCCTGGCATTGGTGCTGAAGAACGTAATCAAAGTGAAGCCATCGCGCGTAACTTGTTAGTTTTATCACGCTTAAAAACACCGATTATATGCACAGTCATTGGTGAAGGCGGCTCAGGCGGCGCGCTCGCAATTGGCGTGGGTGATTATACGTTAATGATGCAATATTCGATTTATTCCGTCATTTCGCCAGAAGGCTGTGCTTCTATCTTATGGAAAAGCGCGGAAAAAGCAGCCCAAGCGGCAGAGGCAATGGGCGTTTCTGCGGATAAAAATTTAGCAGCAGGGTTGATTGATCAAATTGTTCCTGAACCCGTAGGCGGCGCCCATCGAGATTATGATGCTGCGGCTGCCACCTTGAAAGATATTCTCGCGAAAAAATTAGCGGAATTGCAAGGTTATCCTATCCCGCAATTACTTGAGCAGCGTTATCAACGCTTGATGTCGTATGGACTTACTGGTTGAGCATCTACAAGCGTTTGTTGAACAGTATGGACATGCTCGCCGCTATTGGCTTGCCTACAGCGGCGGTGTAGATTCCCATGTCTTATTGCATGGCTTGGCACGTGTTCAACCGTCGAATTTACAGGCTATCTACATTAATCACGGTATCAGTCCGCAAAGCCAACAGTGGGCGATGCATTGTGCGAAAGTTTGTCTAGGGCTCTCTGTGCCGTTTTCAGAGCATAAGTTAAACGGGCTGAATGACACCTCTTCTTCTCTGGAAGAACAATTACGTGATCAGCGTTATCAAATTTTTCAAACCCTCATGGCCGAGGATGATATATTGCTGACCGCCCATCAGCAAAATGACCAAGCAGAAACTGTCTTATTGCAATTATGTCGCGGTGCAGGTCCGCAAGGATTGGCGGCCATGCCGCCTATCAAACGATTTGCTTGCGGTTGGCATGCACGACCTTTCCTCGAGTTTACGCGCGAACAAATAGAAGCTTATGCGAAAGCACATCAATTGCATTGGGTGGAAGATGAGTCCAATGCGAACCCCCAGTTTACGCGAAATTTTTTACGCCATGAAATTATGCCGCGGCTCACGGCGCGTTGGCCGACGCTGACTAAAACGCTGGCGCGAACAGCGGAAAATTGTGCATCCGCGCAGCAGTTTATTGATTTAACAACCAACGATTTATTAACCCATTTACACGGTTCGCGTCCCAATACATTATCAGTTCAAAAAATATTATCGCTTAAACCGCTGGAACAAACGCAAGCTTTGCGCGCTTGGATGATGCAAGGGAATTTTTTATTGCCATCAGCAGTAAAAATGCAGCAAATTTTGCGCGATATGCTAGGCGCACGCTCCGATAAGATGCCGGTTCTACACTGGAAAAATGCGGAAATGCGTCGTTATCGAGATGATTTATTTTTATCTCCTCCGCTTCCACCGCATGATCCTTCACAAATTATTCCTTGGAATGTATCCGAGCCGCTCTCCTTAAAAAATATTGGCGCATTGCAGGCTGAAGGATTAGGTAACGTGACGGTACAATTTCGCCAAGGGGGTGAAATGGTGCAGTTGGCAGGCAGAAACCATCGTCATGAATTGAAAAAAATGTTTCAACAGTGGGGCGTGTTACCCTGGTTGCGAGATCGAGTGCCCTTGATTTATGAGGGGGATAGATTAGTAGCGGTGGTTGGGTTTTGGGTGGCGGAGGAGGTTAAAGGGTTTGGCTCTCTTTTGTGTAGGGGCGGACCCATGTGTCCGCCCGGACTTTAAGTTGAAGCCGCTGGGCGGACACACGGGTCCGCCCCTACAAAGGCCTTCGTTCAAAGAGATAAAAGTTTTTCTCGTGTACAGAGAAACATTTTATAATTTTTCGATATTTAACGTAGGGTGCACAAAGCACAGCATGCCCACCATTGCAGCCACCCCCCAATTTTGTTAAAGTCCCACTCAATTAAAACCCCCTCTCATCAGAAAGATAAAGCAACCATGACTCGATATATTTTTATCACCGGTGGTGTCGTTTCCTCGTTGGGGAAGGGCATTGCTTCCGCCTCACTCGGCACCATTCTTGAAGCCCGTGGCTTGAAGGTGACACTCCTCAAGCTTGATCCTTATATTAATGTGGATCCGGGCACCATGAATCCTTCCCAGCACGGTGAAGTATTTGTGACAGACGATGGCGGAGAAACAGACCTTGATTTAGGTCATTATGAACGATTTGTTCGGATTAAAACGTCGAAAGCCAATAATTTTACCAGCGGTCGAGTGTATGCCAATGTTCTGCAAAAAGAACGGCGGGGCGATTATCTCGGCGGCACCGTGCAAGTGATTCCTCACATTACCGATGAAATTAAGCGTTGCATCAAAAAAGCAGCCGATGGCTTTGATGTAGCTTTGGTTGAAATCGGCGGTACGGTAGGCGATATCGAATCGTTACCTTTCATCGAAGCGATTCGCCAAATGCGCGCTGAATTCGGGCGGAACAACACCCTCTTTATTCATTTGACCTTGGTGCCTTATATCAAAACGGCAGGTGAAATTAAAACCAAGCCTACCCAACACTCGGTTAAAGAATTACGCTCCATTGGTATTCAGCCAGATATTTTATTATGTCGTTGTGATCGACCTTTGCCTGAAAGCGCGCGTTCAAAGATTGCATTATTTACTAACGTCGAACAGCGTGCCGTTATTCCTTTGCAAGATGTCGATTTTGTCTATCAAATCCCCCTCGAATTACATCGTCAACGCTTAGATGAAATTGTGGTCGAAATGCTCGGCCTGCACGCTAATCCCGCGGATTTATCAGAGTGGGAAAAAGTCGTCGATGCGTATCGCAATCCAACAAATGAAATCACCATTGCCATGGTGGGTAAGTATATGGATCTCACCGAATCCTATAAATCACTCATTGAAGCGATGTTACATGCTGGCATTCAAACGCGTACGCGCGTGAATATTCAGTATCTTCACGCCGAAGAAATTGAGCGCGAAGGAATAGAAATTTTAAAAGGCATGGATGGCATTATTGTTCCTGGTGGATTTGGTCACCGTGGTATTGAGGGTAAAATTGCTGCGGTGCGTTTCGCTCGCGAAAATAAAGTACCGTATTTGGGCATTTGTCTTGGGATGCAGATTGCACTGGTGGAATATGCACGCAACAAAGCCGGTATGGCCAAAGCCAATAGCAGCGAGTTTGATTTAACCACACCTTATCCTGTCGTTGCATTAGTCACGGAATGGGTTGACGCATCGGGCAAGCGCGAAATACGCTCAGAAGAATCAGATAAAGGCGGTACCATGCGGTTGGGTGGTCAAGTCTGTCAGTTAGTGGAAGGTTCGTTGGCACGCAAAATCTATGGCAAAGCGACTATCGTGGAGCGTCATCGCCATCGTTACGAAGTGAATAATAATTTATTACCTGCCATTACAGCAGCAGGCTTAAAAGTATCAGGACGTTCCGAGCAAGGTGAATTGGTAGAAATGATTGAATTACCGGATCATCCTTGGTTTATCGGCTGCCAATTCCATCCCGAATTTACTTCATCACCCCGTGACGGTCATCCCTTGTTTAGTGGGTTTGTAGAGGCAACAAAAGCTTATCAGGAGAAGCGCAATGCAGGTATGTGGTTTTGAAGTCGGTTTAGATAAACCTTTTTTTCTGATCGCCGGTCCTTGTGTGATCGAGAGTGAACAATTTGCGCTGGATACCGCAGGGGAATTAAAAGAACTCACCGAGCGTCTTAATATTCCTTTTATTTATAAAAGTTCTTTTGATAAAGCCAATCGCTCATCGGGTAAAAGTTTTCGCGGCCCGGGTGTCGAAGAAGGGTTGCGTATTTTAAGCGAAGTCAAAAAGGCGTTAAAAGTGCCTGTCTTGACCGATGTTCACGAAGATACGCCGATTGAAGAAGTGGCCGATGTCGTCGATGTATTGCAAACCCCTGCTTTTTTATGCCGACAAACGAATTATATAGAACGTGTCGCACGTCAGGAATTACCGGTCAATATTAAAAAAGGTCAGTTTCTCTCGCCTTGGGACATGAAAAATGTCGTAGAGAAAGCCCGCAGTACCGGCAATGAACAAATTATGGTTTGCGAACGTGGTGTTTGTTTTGGGTATAACAATTTGGTGTCTGATATGCGCTCGTTGGCAGTGATGCGGCAAACGGGTTGCCCCGTTGTGTTTGATGCGACGCACTCTGTGCAACTGCCTGGCGGCTTAGGTAGCGCAACAGGGGGACAGCGAGAATTTGTACCGGTCTTAGCCCGCGCAGCGATGGCGGCAGGGATCGCCGGTTTATTTATGGAAACCCATCCAGATCCGGATCATGCGCCATCCGATGGTCCTAATATGTGGCCATTGGGTAAATTAGAAGATTTATTGGTTTGTTTGCAGGCTATCGACCACACCGTGAAACGATTTGGTTTTGCGGAGCAAGAGTTAATGAACAAGTAATGACATCAAATGGGTGGATTACGGTGCAAGAAGCTTGCCCATAATCCACCTTCATTTGTTTTATCTGTTAACCGCAAGCACCGACGGTTATTCTTTGGCTCGGTTGTCCTTCAGGCGTTGGGACGCGAGAACGTGGTGCAAAAAGCGTTGAAACACATCCCAGCATGGATTCATTGATTTTCACATACTTTTCTTTCGTTTCACTTTGCGTAGTAAGCTGTTTTATGCTGTTGTATCCATTTCTTATCAGGAGCACACCGGCGGCTACGACGGCAATACCGGGGAAAAATCCGTGGCTTATTAAAGCGCCGCCCGCTATAACATACAGCGCACCTAACGCGATGAATGCTGCGTTGAGCACTTTTCTAAAGATGACGGATTGGGGCAAGAGGTAATAGTCATCGAGTTTTTTTGCACGCTCTTCGATTTTTGTAAGCAGGACTTCAAATCGAGAAGGAGTATGAGTGTGATTTTGAATTTGGAGTGCAGTACGATAAGCTAATTCGGAGAATAAAGGAAATTCATGTGGCGACAAGTTTGACAGTCTTACTTCTTTTAATTCCTTGACGAGGGTTTTAAATGCTGCATTATCAGTTTGATCATTTTCTTGAATAATTTTTTCTAATACATCAATAGCATCCTGTAAATCATCGCTTTTTTCAGCTTCATGCTCACGCCCATTCAAAATAGTAAAAAGTAAGTCATCAATGGATGCAATATCTTTGTTATTGATTTGAATTTTTGTACGGGGGGGTGTAGGTGCTTCTAGTTCGTCATCTGTCGAAGGTGTGTCTCTTGTTTCTGACATAATGACTCTACCGCCATCCGGATAGACGTGAACAGCATTAGCCTCTGCTAGACTGGATAATGTTTTATTGACAGTTGATAAGCAGGCATAAGTTCGGTGATATTTCTGTCCAATTATAATTTGATTACCGGCCGGATCATGGAACCCACTTCCACAGATGCCTGCGCCTGCAGACATGACCAAAATGCCAAGAACGAAGGTAAAAGGGTTGAAGACCATCATAAGACCATAAATGGTAATAAAAAAGCCAGCCACGGCTTGCATGGTGTTGCAAGTATGTTTAAATCGTAACCCTACACTCGTATTATCCTTCGCACGGGTTTCAATTTTTTTCAATAGGTCACAATAACGTTCATTATTGCCTGAATGATTGATATCATTTAATTTGAACGCAGTACGGTAAGCTAATTCGGATAATAAAGGGTATGCATCGTAGGATATAGATGATTTTGCTGCTTTTTCTAATGAGTTGATAAAATCTTTCCATTCATCTGTTAGGCCTTTTTCGGCCATAGCCTGTCTTAATACGCTAATTGCATGATTAAAATCGGTTAATTTCTGCGCTTTATCTTCACGCCCATTTAAAATAGGAAAAAGAACATCACTGATATCTTCAATATTTCTGCCATCGATTTGAATTTGCATAACTATTAGTTGTCCTTTTATTTATTAGTGATTTTAGTGTAGCGCAAAGAGATTAAAGGAGGCTTAAAATCTCATTCCTCAAAATAGGCTAACTCTGTAGGAAGAAAAATTCTCAACGTTGTGTAAATCTGTTTTTGTAGGGGCACGGCGTGCCGCACTAGTGTCCGGTTAATCAGTTGATGTTTTATACAATGC
>CAZTDR010000036.1:0-25977 GCA_964612855.1 uncultured Coxiellaceae bacterium | reverse complement strand
AATGTAAAAGAAAGGGCATTGCACTTCGCATTTGAATTCGTGCCCTACATTTTTTATTTATTTAAAAGAATCGGGGCATTTGTTTTAATTTCCGCTTCTGAACCAATCAGATCTTGCGCATTGAGCCGACTTAAAGCAATAACTTTTTTCCCATCGAACGTTACCACCCTAACACTGTCATAAGGAATCATTAGCGAACTCTCATTAAGGACCCCTCTCACACCTTCAGGTTCAAATATCACCCGCCAATCACCCGCATAATTCGATGGTGCAGGTTGGGTTGGGACAATCCGCATCGTCACTTCCGTCAAGCCAGATTGCGCTGACCAGCGAGCAGGGACTCTGTTTAATTTATCCTGAACAAATCTGTCCGCTATGGTAGCACCTATATTGTTAACACCCTGACTCAACACGATAAAATGCAACGGCTCATTTACTGCTCGCTGCAAAGGAGCTAGACCGATCATCAGATTACGCTGCCATTGCATAACAGCCACACCTTCTCGACTTTGTTGTAAATCGAGCAATAAGATTGAGCTGCCAAGAATAGAAGCGCTGATAAACATAACGTATTTCACCCTGCGAATGCGCGTGATGAATAACACGACAGATAAGAAAACCATCGGAATGAATGCGGCCAGCATCATGTCACTTCGCGTACCGGGCACCCATGTTGTGCTGCTTGCCTCTATCATTAAAGTAGGCACCGCTAAACCGATGGCTGTCATGATCGTCCAAAGCGCGCCGTGTTTAAAATAATTACCTTCATAATCCGTTGCTTTAAATGTGGCGCGCAGGATAAAAAACATAAAAATAGCAAAGCAACTCACTAGCAATGCAATAGTCGGTATAGAGCGATAACTCAGCGCTTTATTGAAAAGGACGGAAAAACTCGGATGCCACAGAAAATAGCGCATAGAATAAAATAATTGCTGTAATGAAATATGTATATGCGTTGTTTTAGCAACGCTGCTATCCAGAAAAAAACCATACTGTGCCGCGATCCAGATTCCAATAAACGCAATCCCCACCAATACATAGGGTAAAGTATCTCGCATAGCGACATAAATACCTCGCGAGCGGCCTCTGAAAACAGCGATCAAGAAAATGGGAATAATGGCGCCACATTGAATGGTGTAGGTACTAATCGCTAACAACCAAAGCACAATACTCCAACCATAAAAAATGCCACGCGTTCTTTCGCTATCGACATAAACGCAGTAAGACCAAACGGTTAATAACGATAAGGCAAGCACCATCAACATCACGGATACGACTTGCGATGCGTTAGACCAAAACCACCACAAAGAGACTATTGAACCAACCGTGACTGAATAGGATAATGCCCGCCCTAAGCAAAATTGCCAAATAAGACAATAAACAGATATACCCAACACCAAACATATAAACAAATGAAGAAAGTGAAAGCCATATTCAAAATTAAGAATGAGTGGGGAGACCAGACTATAAAACCAAGCGGAGAGTGGATTACGATGATCCATCGTAAATTCTTGATTTGCAGCTAACGACCCTACTCCTTGCTTCAGGATCAACATCCAGTCAATATCTTGACCCATGGGCCAATAAAAACCGTACTCAAAACCTAGCTTATTTCCCAGCGCAAGAGCAAGAATACCTATCCCCCAAACGCCACAGATGATAAGTAAACCCATGTAAAATGTACGATGAATTTTAAACATTGCTTTTCGTCCCAGAAAATAAATACTCCAATAAATCTGTCTAAATACTTTCTAAAAAAACCTGGAAAAAATAAAACAATCTATGCACAATTGGGCCAGGATAACTATTGCTTTATGACACACCCCATACTTTTAGTAAATAGATGCTTATATTAGGGACAGGGCCTACGCATGAACATTTTCTTTGACAGAAATGTAGGGTGGCACGGCGTTTTTTGCCGTAATCCACCAAATAGGAAGCGCTTGTTTTCTTATTTGGTGGATTACGACGCAAAAAACGCATCTAATCCCCCCTACATTTTCGCAAAAAATTTCTTCATGCGTAGACCCTAATATTAGGAATAATGCATGCAAAAAATAATTCATTTCTGGCAATCTCATTTTAAGCAACTGAGTTTAACACTCGCTCTCATTGTACCCTCACTAGTCGTTGTAGCTGCTCTTTGGCTACCCTTTGGATTTAGCACGGCGGGTTTATTAGAAGAATGGGGCTTACTCGGTTTATATACTACTTATGGACCCATTTTTTTTGAACACGCCTCGGGTCCTCTCGCCTTACACGCCCTCCGTCCATTGATGGTATTTCCTTCATCGGTTGCTTATGCACTCGATGCTAACTCATTTAACTATTGGCACCTATTAACTATTCTCGCCTTAATTCTAAAAGGCGCCGCAGCCAGTTTCCTTATCTGGATTTTAACGGGCTCGCGCTTTTGGTCGGCATTAATGGGTATTTTAGTATTACTCTACCCCGCCGATACCATGCAACTCGTCTTGCGGCCCTTACAAATAAATTGGGCTGTCGCATTACTACTTTTAGCAAGCTCACTTTTTATCATTGCCTATCAAAGTAAAAAAAATATTCTCTCTTATGCTTTGACTTTAATTGCGTCGATGTTATTGCTATCAGCCATTTTTATGTATGAGGCAACGTGTACGCTAATATTGTTCCCCTTCCTGCTGCTTTTCGTTCGAGATGGCTTCAAAAAAACCCTTCAACAATGCCAACATCGCAAAGGGATCATCGCACTTTGGTTTATGAGTTTTATTGCTTACATCCTCTATTTTTTAATAATTTCGCCACAAATCCATAGCTATCAAAGCAAGCTTCTTATCGGCAAAAATGTGATCCCAACCTTGATCGATTCCTTCCCCAAATTATTTTCAGTAGGATTAATGCGGGGTCTCATTGGTGGTTGGTTTGATGCAATCGGTATGACATTTAGAGAATACAGCTATGTCGGCTATTTTTATTTAATCATGATTACAGCCCTCATAAGTAGTTTTCTTTTATGCATGCTAAAAATGGATCAGCGCACTCACACCGATGTCGCCCAAAAAACATCTCTGGCTGTCACGTTACGATTAGGTTTAGTCGGCATCGTACTTTTATTATTGGGCTACGCACCTTATTTATTATCCACATCGCATTTATACATTAGCCAGCGAACCTTTCTTTTTGCAACACCCGGCGCTGCTATCGCGTGGGTAGCTTTTCTATTGCTGATTTTCCATGCTAAAAGAGGGGCATCTATTTTAATTGCATTCACCCTACTCTTTGTGGGCTTTGGTGCACAATTATTTCAATTCCATCATTATGCGCAATTATCTGATACGCAACGCCACATACTCAAAAATATTATTGAAAATTTTCATGGCGATTTAGGCAAAAAAACCTTAGTTATTTTTGATGAAAGTAATCAACTTGATCGCACCTGGATGTTTCTCAAACCTAATTTAAAAGCTGCATTAACTTATTTTTATCAAAAACCAATTGGTGCAATTGAAATTTGCTATTTACCCACCCATGAATGGCGCGCACCGGATGGCTTAAATCGAATGGGCACCTGTATTAAAAATAAAAAGGGTTGGACGTTCCAATCTGCAACCCTGCAACCTGTGCGTGGGCCCGGCTATGTTAGCCCTCCTAAAATGCCGGACATCCATCTTGCCGATGATAAAATAGTCGCGATCACCATTAAACCAGATGGCTCTGTTCTTTCTACGCCAGAATTTGCAAATCATAAAAAACAATTACAGCAAGGCACGGACTTAACGGCTATCCGCTATCGCAATATTTTAACATCTGTACCAGGCGCCTTTGATTTTAGCAAATTGTGGGCGACTAATAAGGAAGAATATCGCTGGCGTTTTGGTAATTGGTGGAGTTTGGAAATTCCTATCAAAGGAAGTGGTTGGCGCGAAGCAGAATGGACGGTGAACTACCTTCATCATCAAGCGTCTGCGTGGAAAACACGCGAAAAAGCAACGTTGCTATTTGATCTTGTCCCCGGCCAAAAACCGTATGTTCTTCGAGGTAAATTTTCTACGATTCTCAATCCCGCCATACAGGACAGCATTCAAATACGTATTAATCAAACTTTGCTCTCATTACAATGGGGCAAAGAAGGTAAATTTAAAGCCGCTATTCCACCTCATGTCTTAGTGGCTGGCAACAATACCATTGAATTTAATTCTAAGATTGATCCTAATTATTATGGGCTCTCACTTGCATTAACTAGGTATTCGATTCTTCCCAAACAAAATTAGGGCTGTTCAATGTAGGGGCATGACGTGCCCATATCATTACCCACAAGTCGTAAAGCGCTGCGATTGTAGGGTGGATTAGGTGCGTTTTTTGCATCTCATTACCAGAGAGTTACGGTTTCAAAATGACACGCACACAAAAAACCCGCGCAAGGCGGGTTTTTTGTGAATTAAAGCGCTTTCTCAAGGACGTTCAATATTTATATATTTTACTACCGGACAAGTAGTGAGGCGGATGGCCTGACACCGACTCGATTGCTTTTGGGTGTATTGGTGACCAATGTTAGAGGTAATTTGTCGAAGTGGCGAAGTCGACGAGCTCTCAACTCCTTTGAGTCGATTGCGGATATGAGTTTTTGTGCAGGCACACGTTGTTGTGGTTTAATTTTAGAATTCGCAGTTTGAACTGTACTGCGGACATGCCTAATAAAACCACAGATATGCTTATCAATTCCTCTGTTTATTTTGATGTGATCTGGATCATTCAACGGATCTCTTGTTTCTGGCTCAAATGCAAACTTATGGGTGGTGGTGGATGAGTTTATAAAGTTTTTCAATGTAGCTAGTTCAAATGTTTTTACCCATTTTCTGGGATTTTTGCCTTCTTCTGCGTAGGTTCCTCTGATTGTTATAGGTTGTGATAGCTCCTTCACGACAGTGCCGCTAATTGAACAAGCACTTTCACTATAAACTAAATATTTTTTTAATTTATCTTGGTTTTGCTTTTGTTCATTGGGATCCTTCATTTCAGATATGACTTTCTTAAAATCATCAATCTCATTTTGACTTAACCACGCCACAACATTCGCATCTGCAGGAAGAGACTCAATCCGTGCTAGTAGCGCATCGTTTGAGCTTTTGATTGGTGCTACATCGGGTTGGTAAATTTCATCAGGGTTATGACCTTCTTGGTGGTACCCTTCTTCCCGTTCCTGATGTTGCCCAAACCCCTCATCTACTACTGCCAGTCCCTCTAAATATACATTATACGGGTATTTAATTGCCGCTTTTAAACCCTTAGTAAATCCAACATAAGCTCCATTAAAGGGCCTTATCACTAATTCAACAAGACTTACTAGGACAAATATAGGGACTATTAGGGGGCTGCTCACAGTTAATATAGGTAATATAATTTTCCATTCAAGTCCCTTAAGACGCAGTGAGTGCGCAGTAAGAACCATGAAACGGGGGAACGCTAATGCCCCTAGTATAGCCCCAGTAACTAAACCTGTTATACCACCCAGAACGCGTTGTATGATATTCATTTTTTATCCTCTTTCACCCAGAATTGATCATTATATTAACAAAAAGGGTAGATGGCAAACGAACCGACTCAAAAGGGCCCAAAATTACATAAGCGATTGATTTATTAGAGGCTTGAGTAATCGAATTATCACTCAATTATTCGCTGTATAATGAAGTGCAATACGATAATCAGGTGTGGCAAAAATTGCTTTGTCTTGCCATGCAATTCCTGTTGCGCTATAGCGAGTATTTGGCTGAGGCTTTTAACTCATCGAATTTTTTTTGCTTTTTTTGAAATATGATAACATTCACCCTCACTTTCTTATAGCATCGCTCATGATGAGTCCATAACCATATAATTAATTCGCTCTTTTAAAAAAAGCGGCATCATATAGAGAAAATTTGCATGATAGGAACACGTCAATCTGGTGAAAAAAAAGCAATTATTAATTGTGTTCCACGTCATTTAGCCATCAGTAAAGTTCAAGTCAATGGCAAAGTATTAGCCGAGACACAGCGTAAAGAAGTTTTTTCTCAGCCCCCATCACAGTCATCACTACAACTTGCTAAAGATCCCGACCATTATCATACGATAGGGTTGATGCCGCCGATGCAACCTGCTGTCTATGTGATTGCTGAACAAATTTCTCGCCATGCTCATTCAAATATCGGTGTTTTATTATTAACACCGGAAACCCCAGAGGATAATTTTACTTATAAAGTCGTTAAAGAGTTTCCTTTCCAAGGAGAAAAGTGTGACTTAGCGGAGAATGAATATAGCGCATTATTAAAATATAAAAAAACGGGGATCGCCTTAATAAAGCATCCACCAACAGATCCCAAATTTGCATTAGTCATTTCTGATTATGAACCAGGCTATATGCTGACTCAGTTAATGTACAAGAGAAATCAGCCAAATACATTACAATCGTCTTGGCCGGATTTACAATGGCTAAGACTTGCTATTCAAGTGATTGAAACCGGCATCGAATTAGAAGACGCAGGTATTTTACAATATGATTTTTCACCTTCAAATCTCATTTATAATATATTGACACAAAAACTTTCTGCCATCGATTTTGCTAATACTCTCGCAATAGAAAAAAAAACAGATCAAGTGACAACGCAAGAATCTTGTTATACAGACGCATACATTGCACCTGAAGTAGCCACACAATATTCAAAATTCTCTTTACCCTATTCCTACACATTGGCTGCCCCGACCTATGTCCTTGGCGTTATTGCGCAAGAAATAGCGCTTAATCAACACCTTCGCTGGGACCAAAATTGCTGTCGCTGCAATTTTGTTTCTTCAACACGAAGCTATGTAGAACTCGCTGCACATCGTTCAGCATTTTCAGGTAGCGAACAAGCCAAGGGCACCCGAGAAAAATTACTGCTTGTATTTGAAAAGCTACAACATCCTGACACTGAGAAGCGAATAAGCTTGCGCGATGCGCGGGATGAATTAGTGAAATTGTGCGAAGCGTATGCAAAGACGCATCCACATGAAGATTCTCAGATAAAAGATTGCATAAGTGCCGCACAGATAAAAGAGGATATGCGCTTAAAAGCATTTGCAGAAGCAAAAAACGTCGACGGTGAAGGTAAGACAGCTAAAGCCAAGCACGCTATTCATTTACTCAAAAAAATAGCCCGCCCTGAGCGACACATCGTTGGGATTAAGCCCCAACTTGAAGATAGCTTGGTGCAAGAGGCAATCGAAGCACTTAAACTCTCACGTGCTGAAAATCGCGATCAAGAGGTCACTCGATATTGGTTATTAGCCTTAACATACATAAAAAAAACCAAGCAAAAAGCCATCGTTCAAGCCTTGCTAAACGCTGGATGGACAAAGGATGACATCAAAGATAAGGAGTTTTATTTCTATTACAGCTTTTATATGTGGGAACTCGACGACACTCAGGTAGTATTGGAAAATCTCGATGCCTATTTCAAATTTGACACTGCTTCATTTTTAACAACAGACCAAGATGATCAGGCAAGATTATTAAGGCTCAAGGCATGTCATAAATTATACCGCAATCCGCAATTAATTGTAGCAGAGGCGCCCTATTTGCTGACTACTTCCCAGCGGGCGAATCATAAAGATTATGATGCTATCGTAAGCGCTTATTGTTGGGCATTATGTGCTATAGACCAAGATGAAAAAGCCATGCAAGTTGCCGGGGAACATCGCGATTTTCAAATTAAAAATTTATCCGACATGTTAAGGCAACTCTGTGCTAATAAGAGAAAGGAAAGTGAAGAAGATAAAAAAGATGATCGTTATTTAAATAGAATTTTTACTTTTTTTGAAGCGCTTACAAAAGAATGTAGAGAAACACTTAATTCACATTACTATGTAGCATATAATGTCTTCGATACTTTTCTCTTTGACCAAATCTCTAAGAAAAAAATGAATATCCCATCCGATGTAATCATTCGCTATGCTAAATTAACCAGCCGATTCTCTCCTGTTAGCGACACGTATTCTAACTATTTTAAATGGCTTAAAAGGTCAAATACCCCCCTTAGAACATATTATAAATTTTATTTTACATATCTCCAATCGCATCCCGACATGTGGTCTAAAGACGAGCAAGTGGAGTTTGATACATTATTAGTAACTCCCGAATTGACGGATGAAGAACGCCAAGAAATAACGGAAATGTCTGCTGAAATAGCTGTGACAATGGCAGTAATTGAAAAGAAATACCAAGCCGCAATTAAGCGCTCTAGCTGGGAAAAGGTTGAGCGGATTATTTTGCAAAGAGCGGTAACAAGCTGCGACCATGATTATAGACAATTTATTAGCTGGCTACATTCGGGATTTTGTCATCATGCTTCACCCAGTCATGCTATGTCCGCCGTAGTAGCTGTGGTCAAAGATACATCGGAGCTTCAATTATGCCAACTGGCCATTTGGCATAAATTCAAAACCAACGCAGCTGATTTTGATGCTCATGCTGAATTATTAGCAACCTATTCTCATACTCCCAATTATTCCATTCTCGTAGCGGCGTTCTGTTGGTCATATACAACGCGTGGCAAAGCTGAAGATGGCATTGCACTTGCTAAAAAGCACCAACCCAGCTTAAATGACAATTTAGTTGCTATGAATATGCAATTAATAGCGGATGAAAGTTTTCTCAAGCAAGAGAGTACGATGATTACATTGCTTTCTGCACTAAAAGAAGCCTACACCTATGTAACCAATCCTAACTTTTTAAAAGTGCAAGATAGTCTATTGAATTGTAACGAACCGTCTAAGCGTCAGATAGTGATGCGAATTTTAACCCAAGTGGCGGCCTGTAACACGGACTATTTCATGTCTCAAGATCAACCTAAATTGCAACTCAGTCAGCACGATATTAATCTCGCAGAAAACAAAAAAGCAATTTTTCGAAGTAATCAAGTCATATACAATATGCTAAATAGCAAGCACTCTCCCGCCGAAAAACCGCCACAAATTCCATTAAAGCAATCAGTTGCAGGAGTAGATGGGGTTGCTCTCCAAGATGAAAAGTTGTACGACGAAAGTTTACACGAAGAAAATTTAATGCAATTGATTGAACGAATGAACCATCCCGCGCAAAACTGGGATACTATTGCGGCTGCTCTCACTCGCAATGACCCACTATCACATGCAGTGAGAATAGATTTTTTCTGGCGCAGCAATAATTTAGAAAAATGGGCCGAGGCGCTACAATTGGGCAAGAGTTTGCTAGAAAATGCTGATCAGACTACTGGCCTCCTTCATGATCATGAAAAAAAACCGATCCTGAGTGAAAAGATCGATGTATTCTATATAAAAAATCGCTTAGGTTATCTTGCCTGCGAATGTAAAGATTATACTGCTGCTATGGATTATTTTAATTCTGTATTATCCAATGATGAGATAGATCGAGTTGAATATGTCTTAGCTAAATTCGGAAAAGTGTATGTCCAATTATTACAAGATAAAGAACACGGACCGTCTGTTGAGACCGCTATAAACGAAGCTTATGATGCATTTAATGAAGGCGATGACGAAGAAAAGATGCAGTGGTTACCTGATTTTTGTCAAGCGAAGCTCTGTCAATTATTAACCACTTATGGAGACAAAAAATTAATTTCGTTGCTTTCTTCATCGCCAACAACTAATGATAAAAAAAACAGCTTTTATTGCACTGATTACCCTTTATTTTCTCAGCCAGGGCAAGTAATAGATACCTGTCTGAATCCCAGTTTAATGGAGAGCCTTTCTTGTAGGATTTGAAAACATTACCAGAAGATACAAAAAACAGCTCGGAGATAGTTTTAATCGCTGTTGGGGGAAAATATAGCAGCGGCATACGTGTCCAAGCACTGCTTTTGCTTATAATGCACTTCAAATTATTTCTGTTGTTCCTGCGCCTGTGTCTTTAGTAACATGGAATTGCAGGTTATGATGATAAGACCGCTTCACAACGCAACTCACATTGCTAATTGTTAGTGCTTGAGGTTCACAACAATTGCAATCTAAGTCTTCAAAAAATAAATATTTGAGCATTTATTAATCAAACGCTATTAGCGGAACGTTTACTTAAATGCTCCCCAATTAAGCTAATTATGCTAGTAAAATTTCAATTTTGAAGCGCGATGAATATAGAAACTTGTTTAAGCAAATAATCATTGCGTTACTGCTGTCTTTATCCTAAGATTCTGCGCTCACTTGAGTTGTTTCTAAGTATAAGCCGACGTAGCTCAGTTGGTAGAGCAACTGATTCGTAATCAGTAGGTCCCGTGTTCGATTCACGGCGTCGGCAGTATTTTTGGTTATTTATCAAAAAGTTAATGATGGGAAATTATTGGCTCATAAAACAATCATATTGTGTCGAAGATGTGTCGAAGTTTGGATGGGATTAAAGGAATAAAACCATGCAATATGCTATATGGAATAACAAAGGTGGTGTGGGAAAAACATTTATATCATTTGTGCTCTGTACGGAATATGCAAACACACATCCTCAATCAAAGGTTATTGTTGTTGATATGTGTCCTCAAGCAAATCTCTCAGAAATAATTCTTGGTGGTAACAGTAATGGTGCTAAAACTCTCGAGAATATGCTGGCAAAAGGAAAGGATAGACTTACTGTTGGAGGTTATTTTGATTCGCGCATAGATTCTCCGCACAAAATTACAGGCAAGGAATCCGACTATTTAATTAAGTGTACCGATTATAATAAGAGCATGCCTTCCAATCTTTATCTTGTTTGCGGCGATCCCAGCTTAGAGTTGCAGGCACAAGTTATAAGTCAAATTAGCTCTCAAACTTTGCCTTCAGATGCATGGAAAAATGTTCACTGTTGGTTGCGTGACTTGGTTTTAGAATGCTCTAAAGAAAGTAATACAACAGTGTTTATCGATTGTAACCCTAGCTTTTCTGCTTATACTGAGCTTTCAATGATCGCTGCCGAAAAGTTAATTGTTCCTTGCACAAGCGATGGATCTTCTGCGAGAGCCATTGATAACATATTTGCACTTTTATATGGCGTAGGCCAAGGAAAGGAATATAAAGACGCTAGTTTTTATTCTAAAGCAGCTAAATTTGATTTAAAGCTTCCAATTATTGATCATGTTCTTTTAAATAGATCAACGCAATATGATAAGAGAGCAAGCAAGGCTTTTGGCGCTATGTTTGAAGAAATCAAAAGAAGAGTCACCAAACATTGTAATGAAATTCCTGAAGCTTTTTCAAATAAGACTTTAAATTATGATGATATTCCTGATAGCCATTCGGTCGCTATTGTTTGTTCTTATAAGGGTGAACCATTATTCGAAGTGAAGCACGGTCAACATAAGATTCATGACAAAAATCCCCAAATCAATCCTGAGCCTTTAACGCGTTATAAAGATGCCATTGCAAACATTCTTTCTAAGCTTCAGTAATTAATTTGCTAGGAGATATATGAGAAATAGTATGAGGATTTCATCAAAAGAAATTATTAGTGGCGTAGTAGTGGGTTTAATTGTAAGTGCAGTAGTTGCTGGAGTAAATTATTGGCTTCAAATTCCTTTGCTAAAGTCGCAAATTGATGATCTTCGTGCCTCTGAGTCGAAAACAGCAAAACAGCTTGAAGATATTCAACAGAAATATTCTAGAATGGAAGGGTTTTTAGAAGCGAAACTAAATTATAATTACTCTGCTTTTGTAGCAATAAGTAATCAAAAGAAAGTTCCGCAAAGTGAATTTAAAGCAGCATTGCCAGTGCTTGAGTATCAACCAAAAGAAGCTCCTTCTTATTTAATGAATAAGTTGAATTTTTCTCCGAGTGAAGTTAAAGCTGTTTTTACTTTGCCAAAAAATAAAAATCATTCATCAACAATAAAATAACTATTTCATTGGGGGAATATTCATCCAATGAGTAACCCATTGCTCTAATCCGCTAAAGTTTTGCTCTCTTTTCCAAGTATTATTGGATTTAGAATATAGAGCGATGAAAATATCGCCGCCACAGCGTGCAAAGTATTTTCCATCACTTTCTGGCAATAAATTTTTTGCATCAATCCACTCGCTCATGAGCTTCTCCTACATTAATCTTGATATAAATAAATTTTGAAATCATTTTGATATGCACTAATAATAGAAGTAGCTATAGAACGTGTAATAATAAATTCATCCTTTGCCCCTCTTCGATGTTTGCTAAAATTAACAACGGCAGAAAATTGGTCATGGAGACTGTTCATTTGTCCTTTAAAGTCTAGGTATTTTAATTTTTTCCCTTTTAAAAATTTGTAGTATTCCACAATTTTTTCTGGGAAACCTAGCATGGTTAAATTGTCACGGTCAAAGCCAAATCCAATAATTATAATTTCTTTAGCTTCTTTTATTAATAATTGATATTTGGTGGTTTTAATTCTCTCTTGATGAATGGATTTTATAAGGTCCATGCACTGAATTGCTTTAAGAAATCGTTTCATATTAATATCATGAGGATTTTTAGTTTCATTAGTAATATAAAATTCTCCATAATCTAATAAATTATCATCGTAAAGCTGCCCATACACATGGTTGATTTTAGTTTTAATAAGATCTGAAATAAAATTTTGAACCGCGGTATTTTTTTTAAAAAGTTCTATATTAGAGAGCTTTTTGTAAAGACAATAATCGAGACTTAAATCATAATTAAATGTAATAATATTTAACTTATTATTGGTAATGTCATTAGGATTATTGCAACCAGAAAGAATGTCATTAATAAAAAAACTATACCAGTTATCAGCGCTTTCACCTCTATCTTCATGCGTAAACCTATTTTTATCTTCGCATTTTAATAACGAATAAATAATCATAATTTTTCCTGCGACCGTGTAAGAGGGATGATCGCGCAGAAATGAGTCAATAGAAACAGGATCAAAATCAATCAAAGCTTTTTTTAAATTAAAAAAATCGTCTATTTGATAAAGTTTTACTTCTTGATATCGTGAGTTACCTATAGAAAAATCATTGCCAGAGTTAACAAATTTTGATGGATTGGTGAATTCTGAAATAGAGATACTTTTTAACGAATCAATAAAATCATTAAATTGATAGCCATCAAACAATTTGTCATTTTGAATAATGCCGCTATTATCGTTCCAATAGTACTTAGAGAGAACGTTGTTGGTTTTAGGTAAATAAATAGAATCTTTTTTTATATTTTGGATGATATTTTTAATCAAATCTTTCCCTGTCGGATAGTTATAAGGGCAGCTTGCCCCTGCGCCCAGTATAAAAAGCGTTTCTTCTTTAAACATTTTTCATCCTATTAAAGCCGCATAATTTGGAGATATTTTATTAGGAAACAAATATTAAGGGAATTGATGAGATGTTCGCTATTTTGTTTTTACTTTTAATCTTTTTCTGAAAGGACTTTCGAGCTCTTTTAACGGTGGAAAAATTTCACCGACTTCAACTTTTAAGGTAAGAGCAATCTGAATAAGACTCTGCATTGAAATATTTTGTTCGCCTCGTTCAACTCTCCCTGCATAACTCCGGCCTAATTCCGCAGCCGCTGCAAAATCCTCCTGCGAGAAACCTTTTGCTTTTCGCAACTCTCGAATTCGTTTTCCAATTTTTATAAGATTGGGATGTAATTTTTCCATAAAAAAAGTACACCCTACCAGCATCACTAAAGCCACGCCTGAGAGATGCTATTTTTTAAATTTAAGAGTATTATCAAGCTTCAAATGAAGCATTGGTTAATTTTTAATCTCCCCCGCGGGATTTTTGGAGGAATTATGGCAAGAAAGCAAAGCGCTAAAGATCGGCTTGAACGATTGAGTAAAGGATGCTGTCCCATACATGGTCGTAAAATGGTATGGGTAGATGAGATTACGGAGTTGTGCGACTGTAATAAGGAAGTTGAGATTGGAACATTAGTAGGATGTCCACTACGGGGTTGCGGTATTGTAGCTGCAACTGGTAGACATATGAGTAGAGGGCCATGGATATTGGAAAAAGAATTTGAATATATTATGGAAGGCGAAAAATGAAATTTTATAAAATATTACTTTTATTAATAGGAATATTTTTTTCTCTAAATGTAGTTGCTGCTTTAACGTCTATCAGTGCAGTAAATGCGGTCACTTCTCATATTTGTCCTGAAAAAAATAAGTTTTTAGCAGTAATATTGCAGGCGGGTTGTTTTGGAGTGATATTAGGTTCTTTTCTGACATGCATGCTCCATAAGTGCAATAAGCAAAAATAATACATGTATTGCCTAGAAGTGAGCTCTAATTTTTGAAATAAAATTCATTTAATAATATATTAGCTATATATGTATTAAGTCACAGCTTGCTTAAGCTGCCTATTAAGACACAGCATCTTTTGCAGATCGTACTCCATACCCATGGTGGTCTGCTTTAATATTCTTGATAAATGCGTCTTGCTTCAGCTAAACGTTCTTTTGTCGTATCAATTGTTAAGCTAAGTTTTTTATCAGGAGAATAATAGCCTTTAATCTTTGATAATTCGGCAAGCGCCGCAATAACAACCCGCGCATCTTGTGCTAAGGGGCTTTTCTCAAATACGCTGATGATATTTATATATTTGTTAATTACCCATTCGAAGTTGATCTCTGTATTTTTTTCTGCTTTCTGATAGGCATGAGTTAAATGCTCATGAATAACTGGATGATTCACAAGATTATATGCTTGGGCATCTGCATATTTCTGGCTATAGCCTGCGCTGAGAGCTGCTTGCGCAGCATTAAACCCATTATTGACGTAGTTATTAACAAAATCATATTGTTTTTGCGTTAATTTTTTCATGATCATATTTAATCCATAAATTATTAATATGTTTATGTAATAGCCTTAATTACTTAAAAACCCTATCGCATGCCTATCAAGATTCTGATATTCAACATAGGGTACAGGTTTGGATGTTGCATGATCCAGGTATTGATAAGAGCCTAGATCAAACCATAGGCCGATCTTTCCCTCCCAATCACCATTACGATGTTTATCACAAAGTAATATAGTGTCATATTCAGATAATTTCTTTACTTGATCCGGTGTGAGGGTTTTCCCCTGTAATTTTAATTGATTCGCTTCCTCTTTCTTTTTATTCCGCCAGATTGAAAAACAATTATCTGCCAAATCAGTAATTGCACCCGTACCTTTATTATCTAATTTGCCAGGAGCCAGTGATTCATTTTCGCTTTTTCTTGGATGAACAATTAAATGAACATGACAGTTATGCTCATTTTTAAAATCACATAATTCTTCAATAAAAGCTTTTTGTGCTTTGTAATCATCCTCAGCTATATCAAGCTTCATAAACGAATCAATTACAAACATATCAACTCCATATCGCTGTCTGGCATAACGGAAAACTTCTAGCAATCGTTTGCATTTAGCAGTCCCTAGCAAGTCAAATAACCACAAACTCTGTCCATACCACTCATGAATAGCGCGAATGTAACTTTCAGTAGGATTCTGTAATCCGGCAGCTTGGCGCGTCATACGCATTAAAAGTCGTTTAGGTTTCAGTTCTAGGCTGGCTATACACACACGTGCACCTTGCTGGATGGCGTGCAGCACTACTTGTCCTAATACTTGGCTTTTCCCATGACCGTTAATGCCTGTCCATACTGATAGTTCTTCGGTGCGAAACAATATTTTTCCTTTGGCCTTTTCCCATGGAAGAGATACGCCGATCTCGGAATTTGAAGGTGGATAGAATTCATTAATAACTTGCTCGACAAATGTGCTGGCACGTTTCAATTCTTCGGGATCTAAAGTCTTGGCATTTTTTATTGCTGTATTTATTGTCTCAACACTGACTTTTGCCTTTAAACATTCGTTGGCGTCTTTATATGGTAGTTCAACAATGCGGCAACGGTGTCGTCCAAGCCTTTCTACCAGTTCAGCAGCCGTGCTATGTCCTGTTTCATCCATATCAAAACAAAGATAGATCTCATCATAAGCAGCCAATCGATCAAACTCATATTCAAGCCATGTATGTTTACCTCCTTTGCCGCCACCAAAAGGAACAGAAAGTGCCGGTATACCGTATTGATATAAGCTCATGGCATCAATTTCACCCTCACATAGTGTTATTGAGCGTGAATTACTAGGAATAAGATGCCAGCCGAAAAGACAGGGTTCACAATTGGGTTCTACTCTAAGTTGTTTTTTTCCCTGTGGTCGCTCAAGCGATAAATATTTAATTAAAATTAATTCACCATTTCTCCAGAAGGGGAGTGCTATTTCATTACCTTGCTCGCTAATTTTAAAAGCGTTGATTGTTTCACTATTCAGCTTTCTTTCTTTTAATAAATAATTCATGACAGCTGATGTCATCGGTAACCCTGGTAATTTTTTTAAAGAAGGTTTATTGAAGTTTGATTGTTTGTGCGCCTCAAATTTAGGAGCTGAAATTCCAAGGAAAACTTCAGCTTCCTTTTTCGCTTCTAGAAGCGTCTTATTACGTACCTTTGACCATAAATCTAATAAATCACCACTGTTGTTATCATCCGCAAAATCACACCACAGTCCCGCTTTTTTACCGGTTAAGCGCAAGCCCAGAGAGCGTCCTGGATCACCGTGTATGTTACCAGTGCGCCATTCATTACCTTCTTTGTTTCCGTTAGGCAATAGGTATCGTCCAACTTCTTCCGCGCGTTGTGCCAGTAACTTGGCTATTTCACTAAAATTTGTTTTCACGTAATTCTCCTTAAATTGCGCTATTCAGCCAGTCAGTCGATGAGATTTTTTTCGCGATGGCATCCGGTGGGTTAACTGTATTAGCAATAAATCGATCAATATGCGATGCATCACGAAGTATTAATTCAATATCGTCATATCGCTGCCCGCGATCATTTTGTCCTTGGTTAAACGGTGTTTTTGAGCATCCATCGATTGCTTGTTTAAGTTCTTCCGTTGAATAACCCATTTTAAGTGCTGTTATTAGTTTCGCGTGGCGTTTTTTATCTAACTTGGCTTTAGGGTGATTCATTACTGTTTGCCAGTATCCAAAAACCTCTTGTATGTTGCTTGCTGAATTAGATTCAGAAAAAAACTCAGGTGAAGTTTTAACTTCACATGTTTTTTTTATTTGTTCCTGTTCTTGATTCTGTTCCTGTTCCTGATTAGCTATAACCTTAACGCAAGTCTTTTTTGTAGCTTGACGAAAGGCTTCCGCAAAGGCTTTGCCTATGCCTTCCAGGAAGATAGTGAAAGTCTGGTATGCGAGTTTTTTCAAATCGCATTCTGGAAGTTCATCCCAGTGACTTGACCAACTTTTTACGACATTAGGGGATTGAGGTTTGTTGTATTTGATTGCATTAGGAATAAAAATTAAGCGTGCTTTTAAATCTGCTTTTACTAAATTTTTTGCTAAAATTTCATGAAAAGCTTCTTGGAAGTTCTCTAGAGGCCATCCTAGTTCTTCTGCCATTGCTGCAGCACCCGCTCTATACAACCCTGGAATCGACGTTGTATTAGGATTGGTAAGTAAGTAAAGATATAATGCCTGTCCGCTGGGTTGCAGCGGGCTTAAGGCCCGAAACTTTTCATCGCCCCATAGGCGAACATCGAGAGTACGATAACGCATGGTTATTTATCCTCCGCTCGCATCTCATTAAAGAGTTGTTCTAGAGTTAGTAATACTTCTTCAAGCATCTTAAGATAAAAAACACATTGGATATTTCCTTCAAGGTGATGGGAGTCTGTAGCAATTGCATTCGTGTAGCTTTTTGCCCGATAAAATCCTTCATAGGACAGCTCTATGATGTGTAATAAAGTTTTTAAAGCGGAGGCATTCTGATTAAATTGCTTGCTACCATCACTGGAGTCAATAAAGGAGGTTTTAATCTTATCATTGCTGCAATTAAGTCTATGCATGATGTCCTCCTTGGCTGGTGGAGGTTTGAAGATTATGTTGTTCAAGCCAATTTAAAACATCTGCTTCGGCATAGCGAACAGAGGAGCCAAGTTTTCTATATGGAATTGATTCAATTCCGCCTTCCCATCTTTTTCTACGAAGCCAGTGTACAGATTTACGAATAATGGCAGCAACTTCATGTTCGGTCAGTAATTTGAAAGCGCTAGATGCGATACATTGCGTATTCAACATATAAATCATCCTTATTTTAATCATTACATGCAATAAATCTTCACTGTTCAAATGAACATGAAGAACCTATTGTCGACATATACCGGCGTCGAACTTACCGTAATGACTAACCAACCAAGATGATTTGTCTCCTCATTATACAGTGAGTAGTCTGGCTATTTTTAGGTGCGGATAGCTCCGTTTGCGGAACCTCTCTTGGTAGAGCTGCGCCCTCATTTACGGATGAGTACACGATTATTTATGACCGCATAATTGCGTTTGACTATTGCCCCGTCACGGTGATGTTGCCTCACTTTTACGTCTTTGAGTGGACGACCATTATTGTGGCATGGCTGCTTAAGAGATAGCCTATCATTAAGAAATTTTCTGTGTCAATAGGAGACGAAAAGTGCTTTTTTGATCTTTCAATATTTACTTTTATGCGTTAGGAAAAATTTTGGGGCTCAATTTTATTTATCAAGCGTAAAAATTCATCCGCTAGTTCTCGTCGTGAAATAATTCCTGCCTTATCACCAGCGCACATCTGACCTGGAATGAATATTTCGCTAATCTGCCAGCAAACGCCAAATTGTGTCTGGATACCAGGCCATGCTATTGGGTAATCTGTTTTTTTGTACTTATCCATAGGCTCGAGTTTTGCTAAAGGCATGCGTAAACGAGCAATTTTATCTTTTAATAATTTAAATTCATTTTTAAATGCATCATTTCCTTTGACCTTACCATGCAGCTTGCGGATAATTTCATATGCACCTAATACCCACAAATATGAAACAGTAAGATGACAGTTAAATCCTAACGAGACTTCTTCATTGTCTAAGAAGTTTTGGTGTTCATTAGCAATTAAATGGCAATCAATCATTCCTAACTGTTGAATAATATATACGGTATCTCCAATTCCACTCATATTTACTGATTTAAAGGAAGCCGTGACCCATTGTTGATGTCTGCTTCCAAAAGATTTGATGGATGAAGTAGCTTTTAATTTATGGTTGCAAATGATGAGTAATGCTTGAATTAATTCCAGTGCCTCGGAGAGGCTGTTTGCTTTAGGAGGTATAAAAATTCCATTTGATATAAGAGAATCCCATAAAGCGTTAATTTTTTTATTAGCCTCTTTAAGCTCAAGACCTTCATGGGTAATTTTATTAGTTACATTCATTAAGATTTCCTTGCTTCTGTGAAGCCTTAGTTAATTATTTCCGCAAATTGCGTATGACCGAGAGATGCAATGGCGCTTTTTTTTAATCCAAAAGATTTTAAAAGAAAATCAGTAATCATCTGCATTGGTCTGCGTAATCGCTCAACATCTAATATAATGTAGCCAGCTGTAACATCGTTTGTCATTTTATGATTGAGTAAGCGTTTTAAAGCATAGGCGGGGATATCAAGACTTTCAGCAATAGTGATAAAGGTACGACGAAGATCATGAACAGTAAATTGAATCTGTGTTTCTTTAATGACTTTTGCCATTTGCTTGCGGGGTTCAATAATAAAACCGTCTTTGCCTGTGCCCGCAAAAACATAATTATTAATTGCGTTTTGTTTTCTTTTAAAAAGCATTTCATAGAGAAAATCAGGCAAGGGCAAGGTGTGCGATTCTTTATTTTTAGTGTCAGTAATTGTGAATGTTTTGGCTTTTAAGTCCACTTGTCTCCACTGCAATTTAGCTGCTTCTTGTCGGCGTAATCCGCTAAATAAAATTAAAAGCAAATAATCTCGCAAAGTTTCGTTTTTAAGGTTTTGAACGCCACTATACCAATCAGCTAATTCGTGAGATTTAATAAATGTTTGACGGCGTTCAACACGATACCATGCGCGCGTTTGAGATAAGCGTTTTACTGGATTATCACCGATAAGTGTGCGCCCATCTGAATCTTCATATTGGCTGGCAGCAAAATTAAATAATGCACGTAGCACGCGCATTGCTAAATTAGCATAAGCCTGGCCGCGCTCTTCGCCTAGCTTTTCATGATGTTTTGCAACTTTATCTTTTGTAATTGAAATAAGTGGTTTACTTTTCCAAATAGGGAAGGCGATATCAAGTACGCGTTGATAATCATACAGCGTTTTAGGTTTTAATGATTTGCGCGCTTTTATGTAATCTACCATAACTTCTTTCAGCGTCACTTGGCGCATTTTATCAGCGCGCTTTTCTGCAAGTGGGTCAATGCCCGATGCAATTTGACCGAGAATGATTTGCGCTTGCTTGCGCGCTTGTTCTGTAGTGACTTCGCCGTAACGTCCGATTTTCATTCGACGAAGTTTTCCTTTTACCAGTTTTTCCACGAAGAAAGTTTTTGCTCCTCCAGAAGTAATGCGAATACCAAAGCCTTTTAACTTGTCATCGTAATAGCGCTTTTGCCCTGTTTGTCCGTTATTTCCCTTTGCTGGAATAGTGAGGCGATCAATTTCAGATTTGGTTATGTTCATAATTTATGCAATCCGTGGGATTTACGTGTCGAATACGTGTCGAATGAATACCTAAAAATAATTAAAAACGATTCTAACGGATTATGTGAGTCAATGCACTGTAAATAAAGGTGAATTATTAATATTTCAAAATATGTCTAAATCTGTAATAATGGCAACAAATGGGATTTTTATAATTCGTAATCAGTAGGTCGGAGGTTCGACTCCTCTCGTCGGCAGATTAGAAACCCAAATGAATCAAAGAGTTACGGTATCAAATCCATGCCTCACTCTTACCTTTAAACGCTACTGTAGTAGATTTGTAACAAAGCCGCTTATCCAACACACGCACTTAACCCGCCGCTTACCCTCTCTGCCGCGTTTTTTAAATGAGCACTGCTCAAATGCGCGTATCTCAACACCATCTCAAAACTAGACCAACCTCCCAGTGCTTGCAGCTCCTGTAAAGACGTTCCATTTTGTATATGCCAAGATGCCCAAGTATGCCGCAAGTCATGCCAGCGAAAATTTTTAATACCTATCTTCTTAAGCACATTGCGCCACGCTCGTGTGCTGACTTGAGTGATCTTCTTACCTTTGTAAGTGAATACATATTCAGGGTATTGCTTCTTTTGCGCCTTAAGTATGTTAATAGCATCCACATTTAATGGCACAGGTATCGCTTTTTTTGCTTTAGCTTGATCAGGATGAATCAGCGCATGACATTTTTCTAAATCGACATCTTGCCATTTCAACCCAGTTACATTGGATTGACGCAAACCCGTTGCAAGCGTGAAGGCAGCCATAGCAGATAAATGCGAAGGTAGAGTATTTAATAACGTTATTGCTTCGTCCTTTGTAATCCAGCGAATGCGCTTATTATCTTCTTTACGCATACGCACGGCAGGTACCCTATCTATCCATTCCCACTCATTCATTGCTTTGCGCAATACCGCACGAATAAATGCCAGCATACGATTCACCGATGCGGGCGTGACCTTTTCTCTTTCGCGCAATTTTGCAACTTCGTCAATTTTATCCTTAGTAATTTCCGTTAAATAAAGATGACCAAAGTATTTATCAAGCCAATTAACATGCCATTTATCATCATACAAACTTCGCTTGTGTTGCATTTCAGAAAACCATCTGACAGCTGCTTCTTGCCACGATCTTTTCGGCTTTTCTTGGAGTTTATCTATTCTCCATAACTCAGCTTTCAATTCATCATGGTAGTGTTGCGCTGCTACCTTGTCTTGAGTGCCAGTAGTTTTCTGTATTCGCTTTCCACGGTGGCTGATGAGAACCCACCAGGTATCGCCTCTTTTGTAGAGTGCCATGTTGTCCTCCGATTTATCTGAGTGACACCCCACGATGTTTTAGCAGGGTTAGCATAGTTGGATCTGATATATTGAGCAAGATCATCTTCTAAGAAACACCAGAATTTGCCTGGTTTTGCGCCAGGGATTTCGCCGCAGGCTGCTTTTCTGCGTAGTCCTTCTGGGGTCATTTTAAGGAAAAGAGCTGCTTCTTTTAGGGTTAGTGTTTTCATTGACAGAGTAGCGTAAAAATTAGAGAGACCTTATGATACTATATGTATACATCAAGTCAATACATAAAGTATCCCTCCCTCCCCTTAACGGTGAAAGAGACTATTTTGCAAAAATTGTTAACTTGCAATTAAAACATTTAGGTTGGATTAGTAACGATATTTTATACGATCATAATGGTTATAGGATTCGCTTTCTTTAGGAAGTATTACAAAACATACTTTATTTGAACCATTAAAACCTAGTTTTTGCTTACAATGGTCGCCAGAAAGCTAAAATATTTTTTATTAGCTGGAAAAAAAATAAATAATTACTTTTTTTACTTTAACCTATAACCTCTGGAAGCAACAAAGATAATTTCAGATTCTGCACTCACCGTTCTTTATCATTTGAGAAAATTGAATGAGCATACCTGCCTATTTTTTATAAAAAAGCTTATATATCCTTTTAGCTTGGATCGCAATGCTATTGATAAGAAATTCTGGCATGGATTGCAAATCGCGCTGGGCAATTACTCGCACACGCTCAAGACAGCAATTAATTAATTTAACATCCTTCTCCAGGATATTGTCATATTCATCAATATGAAAAGAAGTTTTATATTCCGCCAGTAACTTTTCTAACTCAATTACTACCGCTGGTTTTATTATAAAAGAACTTGTATCAATAATTTTTTCTATTTCCTCCTTGCTCAGCTTTGCTTGTTGATATATTTCCTTTAATGCATCAAGCTCCATAGGTTGCCTACTTATAATTTCATCATCCAACTCTTCAAGACCAGTTCGAATATAATAATCTTCATAAGCAACTTCATCACTTTTTTTTATATGATGAAGTGATTCCATTATATTAGAATATGTTTTAACTTTTAACTCCCACCATTTTTCGCCATGAAACCTCCAAAACGAAAAAATTGTCGTCAACAAAGCAGTAGTTAACACAAGTAATGCGCTATAACCAAATGTCATATATTGCATATATATATGCCTAATAGGTACGAAAAATTCAGTTAATAACTCAGGATATTTTAAAGATTAAATTAATCATAACGTTTTTTTATCTCTTAGATAAAAAATTACATATCAATCCAATTATCCTATCCTTTTCTTTTGGAGAGCTTTCCGCTACCAGCAAAGTCAATGCCGTCAATGCAGGTGGCGTTATGCTCGTTAAATCTAAAATCTTTGCCTGTTGCAAAAACCAAATAAACGCATAAGCACCACTGCGTTTATTGCCATCAACAAAAGGATGATTTTTTATGAAAAAATAAAGAAGGTGCGCAGCTTTTTCTTCGACTGTCGGATAAAGCTCTTGATCGCCAAATGATTGCATCACGTTTCCGACAATACCAGAAACACTGTCGCTAGCACGCTCGGTACCAAAAAGATTAGTAGCCTCCCCTTTTGCAATTAGATTGTGCTTAAGCTCTTTTAATGCCTTATTCAATTTTTCTGCCGTTAAAACAACTTTTTTTCTAGTCGCTCCTTTACTAACAAAAATATCTCTGTCATAAGCATCTAACGATAACCATGTATCGGCAAAAAGGGTTATTAATTCAATAACGCTTTCATTATCTATTTTTGAGCTAGTAGGCAGTAAATTTTTTACATCGGCTACGGCCTTAAGAAATTCTTCATGATTTGATTTAATACGGTGGCGATTAATAGTATACCCTTTTTGGATATGCTCTTTCAGGGTTTTAGTTGCCCATTGGCGAAAATGAGTGGCTTTTTTTGAGTTAACTCTATAGCCGACACTTAACACGGCATCGAGATTGAAGTGCTTGATTTTATAGGTTTTATTGTTCTTAGCAACTGTTTCCAAAATGGAAACAGTTGCTTTTTCGCTCAATTCTTCAGAGTCAAAGATATTTTTTAAATGCTTAGAAATAGCGGCCTTTTGGACGTCAAATAAAGCAGCCATTTGGTCCTGGGTAAGCCAAATAGTTTCATGCCTATCATCTGTTTTTAGCTCTAAACTACCGCTTTTTGATTGATAAACAATAGTAGTGTTCTTCATGCTATTCCTTTACTTACTAAATGAGTACAGGTTGTGCACACCTTCTACCTAACTATATAAAATTACTCAAAATTATTATTTAATCTATCATCTTTGGATAGATCATTTAATGTACACTCATTAATCTCTTTCGATTGAAAAATAATCTCATGCAGAGCACCCAAATACTCATAGATAAGAGAATGATCGTTAATAAGAAAATCCGCGCTCAAAGCAACATAGGCAAGAGCTTCTGCTTTTAGAAGATAGCCTTTGATTTTTTCGTGAACATCAATTTGATCATTTATTAAAGACGTAACTTCATTTACCATGTGCATAGCCATGTCAATCTCCTTGTTAGGTTGATCTGGTCAGTGGCGTGTGGATGTTAGCGCATTCGCACGCCACGCTATTTTTAAAACAGAAAACTTGTTTATTTTAAAGCCTCAAATAATAATATTTCTTTTAATATTTTATTATGAACATTCGGGCAAACTTAAAAGATTATTGGGAATTACCCCATCAGCAATAGTTTTCAAATACCTATTCCCAAGCAAGCTTGTAGCAATAATAACATCAACTAGTTTGCCATCTTTATTAACATAAAAAGCCCAATTGCCCGCATCAATTCCATTAATAGCTTCTGCTTCAGTAAGCTTGCGATAATTTCCATTAGCTTTAACTCCGATATGAGTAATGCTTTCATGCTGACTTGCGCGATTACTTTTATTAATGCATAAGATTTCATATCTAACAGTCATACATATCTCCCTATTTTTACCACCAAAACAACTGCCATTTACATGCATAACAATTCACCTATAATAGTTATAGCCAAATCAATTGTCAACTTTTGTTATATAATAACTTAAACAGGTGTTATAAATGAGTGATAGATCAAAACGCTCGGCTTACATATCCAAAAAAATTGCAGCATTAAGAAAATCTGTAGGTTGGTCGCAATCAGAGCTATCGCGCCAAGCAGGGATAACCAGCGCTGCGATCAGCCAAATTGAAAAAGGTGATCGCCTACCATCACTAATGGTTTGTCGAAAATTAGCAGAAGTCTTTAATGTATCAATAGCAGAATTGACCGGGGATACATCCCTTTCCTCTGAAGAAATCAACGATGAGGCTCAAGTATTTTTTAGAAAATTTGGCGATCTTAATAAGCTCAGCGAAAGCGATCAAGAAATTCTCCGGTCACTGATTTATAGGTTAAAAGAAAAAGATACAAAAAAATAATCCGATAACCTGTAACAATTTCTGGGTAACTGCCATTAATTAGTAAATTGCAGCATTTTTGTTGGAGTTAGACAAAGGATTTGTTAGGAGAAAAAGCAAAACAAATTTTGCCAGTAAATATCAGCTCCACTTCCCCAGCAAGAAGGACTGAACGAGAATTAAAACAGTTAAAGCATACTCTTAAAAATTAATACAATACCACGCGCACTGCGCGGGGATTTTCATAGACAACTAAGGGACGCTAATGGGACAGTCGTACATCATAAACTGCAAGCGTGTACAATATACGCCAATTCCATCGAATTATTTTATTGTTATTAATTATGACCTGTAACAGTTTATAGATTTCATATATCTCATAATCCCTTGGTCCTAGGTTCAAGTCCTAGTGGGCAAACTAATAAAATCAATAAGTTATAATTAAAAATCGCGAATCAGCTTAGGTGTACATTAGATTAGAGTGCGGATGGAGTGCAAAGCTGGTGTACTTTTATCAACCTCAGTGAATCAAACTTACAAGTTAAGGATTAACTTTTTGCCGTTCTTAATAACGCTTTTTTTATATGTACTAGCATTTATATTTTCTGGACTATCTCCGTGGATTGCAGCCCCAATCGGTATGCTTTTAAATATTTCTATAAAATTGTAAACGTCTTCAGAACTACATTTTTTTAAAATCATGAAATTGCAGCAAGCTGAT
>CAZTDR010000035.1:0-27355 GCA_964612855.1 uncultured Coxiellaceae bacterium | reverse complement strand
TATTTTTGCAATGATTATTGGGATTCCACACCATCCTATTGCGCCTTCAATAAATAAAATACTGCCAAGCAAAATCATAAATAACTTACCTAATCCTATAAGGGCACCTACAACTAAAATAACGCCGAACACCATCCGATTTGTTCTGTCGCTTTGATCAATATTACATTTTAATTTTAACATACACTGCTCTCCCGTCTCATCACACACAGGTTGTTTCACTAAGCATTTCCTCTAGAGAAACTTGCTTCCCCAGCTTCAATGTCGCCTCAACGCCCAATACCAGCGGAAAATTCACAAACCCGTGCCCAATATTTTTAACTTGAATAACTGGGATTTTGCAATTTTGTGCAAATCGTTCTAGGACTGGTTGAACTAAGGAAGAACCATCGGGTTCATTACCTTCTAAAAAATCACCCAATACAATGGCAAGAGCCTCATCGAATAATCCTGCTTGTTGTAAATGCTCCAACATTCGATCGATACGATAGCCGCGCTCATTCACTTCTTCTAAAAAAATAATTTTATTACGTGTGTCAATTTGCCAAAGGGTACCTATACTAGTTTGCACTAAACATAGATTTCCACCTGTAATAGGTCCTCTCACATGACAATGTTGTTCTGCGAGCGAATTTAAAGCAGTTCCTAAAAATACATTATCTTTTTTTTCACCAAAAAAAATAGCTTTTACAGCAGAAATGGATTCAGATGAAAATTTATCCCGAGTCAATCCACTACTATGAATAACCGGCCACTGCCATTTTTGTTGTAAAAATAAATTGAGAGCGGTGATATCACTCATACCTACAAATAATTTATTTGCTGCGGGTGGCTGCAATTGAGCCAGCTTCGGAATTAATCGCATACAGCCATAGCCGCCTCGCGCACAAATAATTGCTTTTGTGTGGGAGTTTTCTAAGGCATTTTTTAATAATTTAAAACGGGCCGAGTCTGAGTTAGCGCACAGTAAATCATCACCAAAAATATCAGGTTGAATGATGCAATTTAGTTCCCATGAAGTAAGTAATTCTTTAATGTCGGCCAATTGTTTGTCCGTGCAGCGTGAAGCCGGTGCAATAACTTCAACACTATCCCCCGGCTTTAATATGTGTAAGGATCGCATAATATTCCTATCTTTTTATAATCATTGTCTTGAGTGCTCTTCATGGCGGAGCCGACCCACTACTTCAAACGTCTTAATTAACCGATGAATTCCTCTTAATGTTATTTCGCCTTTTTCTCGCAGCTCAAAATCATTTTTAACATACGAAGCTGTGACGTAACTTATTAAAATATGACCCGGTTCACATTCATGCTCCAATCGCGATGCAATATTAACGGGTGTGCCAATGATAGTGTATTCCATGCGCATGTCCGAACCTAAATTGCCGACGGTGACATATCCTGTGTTAATGCCCATGCGAATGGTTAATGGATGAGGGAGTTGCCATTTATTATTTAATTCATCCAACTTTTTTTGCATATCCAAGGCCATATTGATGCAGTTAACAGCATCTTGTTCAATGCCTTCTGAACTCGGCGCACCAAAAAACACAAAAAGTGCATCGCCAATAAATTTATCCAGCGTTCCGGAATATTTATATACAATTTCAGACATGCTCGTAAAATATTCACGAAGTAGAGAAACTACGTCCTCCGCTTCCATGCCATCACTTAACTCGGTAAAACCAACTAGATCTGAAAAAAAGATGGTCACTTTTTTCCTATCATAACTCAGACTAATATCATTATTGGAATCAATTAATTTTTCTATAATTTGAGTGGGAAAGTATTTTTTCAAACTTTCCATTTGTTTAATTTGCAAGCGCATTTGTTCTTGCTCAGTCATATCTTTAGCAGAATGAATACGATAGTAAATCGTGCCATCATCCTCAAAAACAGGTGCAACTGTCACTAGAAGTAAAATTTCTGTACCATCTTTTCTTTTACGTTTTACATTAAAATTTGTAAAAGCCTTGCCTTGCAGCACCACATCGAGAACGGTCTTCTTATATTCTTCCCGCAATTCTTCTGGAATAAAAATATTAATATCTTGACCAATTAACTCTTTTTCTGAATAGCCGAAGATTGCTTCAGCAGCAGGATTTATTTGTACTATTTTATTTTTTGCGTCAGTGACAATTAAACTATCCGCCACGCTATTTAACAAGTGCGAAGCGTAGCGTTCCTTATAAGTCAAATCACGCATTTTTTGATTAATACTGTCGGCCATTTCATTAAAAGATGCGGCCATAATACCCAACTCATTGTTGCTTTTAATGTCAGCTCGGATTTTATAATCGCCGCTTGAAATTTTTTTAGCAATGCGCGAAAGATGAATTATGGGATTTGAAATCTTGGCAGCAAAATAAAGTGAAATAATTAAAGAAATAATAATAAGACAAGCAGTTAATATCACAAATTGCAATAATAATTTCTGTAACTCAGTTTGTTGCTCTCGACGAAGATTATCAACGGTTTTATCAATATCATCTACATACAGACCAGAACCAATCCACCATGAAGTATTCCCTATCATTTTTGCATATGAAACTTTTTTATATTTACCCGTTAAATCGGTCGGCTTGTTCCATAAGTAATAAACAAATCCTCCACCTGATTTTGCCGCATCACGCAACTGGGCAATCAGCGGTCCTTCCGGATCTTTCAACGTTAACAAATTTTTTCCTTCAAGCATTGGATCATTACCATGGGCTATGACCGTGCCATCCAGATCATATAAAAAGTAATAACCGACCCACTTGTCTTGCTCCAAATTATATTTGGCGTTACGCACAATATACTTAATTTGATTTTTAGTAGCGTCTGATAACTGGTCGTTTGTTTTGTCTTGGGTAAAAGAGGCCAGTAGCGTTGCGAGTGTCTCAACTTCATTTTTGGTGGTGAGATTACTTTGATCTTCTAGAGATTTTCGTAATGTGTGGTTTAATGTCCGATAACTTTCTCGAATAGATTGAATAGCCGCAATTGCCACAAAAATAGTGCTCACAAAAACAAGCATCACAATAACCATTTGCAAGGTTGTCTTGATACTTTTATTTTTTAGCTTAATTGAATTAGGTATAAGGTCGGTTTTGTTAGTCATATTCATATCTTTTTTAACAATTAAATCAATTAGATATACGACGCTGTTGCGTAAATCAAAAAATAAAAAATGTAGTGGCGCGGTGCGTTTTTTGTACCGTAATCTACCAAATCTGCCGCCGACAAAGTGGATTACGGCGCAAAAACGCGTCGTGCCACCCTATAAAATATCTTTATTTGATTTACGCAACAATGCCCCATCGCATCCCAAGATGGGATGAACATAGAGTCAGTTTATGGGAAATATTGACATCTCCTGCTCTATCCTACATTGTATACCTCACAGCAAGACCCTGTCTTGGTATTGTTTAGCTTTTCTTTGACTACACCGATAATTAAAAAAAATGAACGAGCGTAATACATGACTCAGCCTATTGTGAAAAATACCATTTCAAACGGAAAAGCCATTTTTTTATACAGCCTAGTTTCTTTTTTCTTATTTTTTGAAATGGCCATTCAAGTTTCACCCAGTGTCATGGCCCCTGAACTCATGAATGACTTAAACATTGGTACATTTGGTTTAGGTATCATGTCCGGCATTTATTTTTATACGTATACCGCGATGCAAATTCCTTCAGGCATGCTGTTTGATCAGCATAATCCAAGAGCTATTATTACTTTATCCATTTTAACTTGTGTCATAGGCACATTATTGTTTGCGCTATCGCAAAACATTTATGTGGGTTGTTTAGCGCGTTTATTGATGGGTTCAGGCTCAGCATTTGCATTTGTATCCGTACTAGTGGTGACGGCAGATTTATTTAAGTCTACCTATTTTGCAACAATGACAGGTATCACCCAAGCTTTAGCTGCGCTAGGCGCCATGACAGGTCAAATGCCTATTAGCTTAATGGTGACCCATATCGGCTGGCGCAATACGTTGTTTCTGTTATTTGCGGTCGGCTTGGTGCTCGCCATCGTGATTTGGAAATTATTAAAATATGAAAGAACAATGGCGGAACTCCATAAGGCATCCGATCCCTCTCATGTTAAATTAAATTTAAAAAATATCGTTGCGAGTAAACAAACTTGGTATGTTGCATTATATTCCTGTTTATTATGGGCTCCTATGTCGAGTTTTACGTCGCTTTGGGGTGTGCCATTTTTAATTAGGGCGTATCATTTTGAGCAAGCCCATGCGGCTTTTTTGTGTTCATTAATGTGGCTTGGATTAGCAGCTGCGAGTCCGCTTTTAGGAATTATTTCTACTCACACTAACAATCGCAAATTACCCTTAGCTATTTCAGCGTTGGTTGGCGCCGTTTCCTTTTATTTGGTTTTAAAATATCAATTTTCCCCCATCATCGTTGGCACGCTATTGTTTTTAGCAGGGGCTGCTTGTTCTGGCCAAGCATTAAGCTTCACGGTTGTCAAAGAAAACAATTCAGCTTCAGCAAAAGGTACTGCGATCGCTTTTAATAATATGGCTGTTGTTATTTCAGGTGCTTTATTTCAACCGTTAATTGGAAAATTGTTAGACGGGAATAGAATAAATGACATTGCGACTTTTAAAAACGTATTATTAATCGTATTTGCCGCTTACGTTATTTCATTTTTAATTGCGCTTTTTTTAATTAAAGAACCTGAGAAGTCACTGAATAGCATGTCGCCAATGTAAAAATTAGGCTCTCTTTAAAGACTGCAAAGCATTTAATTTTTCTGAATTTGCTCCATAATTTGCATCATTGCTACTGCAGTATCAGCTGCTTCCATGCCTTTATGCCCTTCTTTACCACCCACACGATCTTCAGCTTGAGCAAAATCTTCTGTCGTTAACACGCCAAAAATAACCGGAATATTAAAATCCAACATGACACGCTGACAACCTTGACTCACTTGTTGGCAAACATAATCATAGTGACTGGTTTCACCGCGAACAATCGCACCTAAACAAATAATTGAGTTATATTTTTTAGTTTTCGCCAGCAACTGGGCAGTTAAAGGAATTTCGACTGCACCAGGTACCGTTAACACCGTCACTTGGTTTTTTTGAAAACCCAACTCATTTAAGCGTTGCAACGCACCCGACAATAACTTATCCGTTATGGATTGATTGAACTGGCTCACGACAATAGCGCATTTCATCTTAGGCTCCTGAAATTACATCAATAAAATGATGCAGCTGATCTTTTTTGACAGATAAATAATCTTTATTATGTTTATTACTAAAAACCGGCGTTTTTTCATGCTCTATTTTTGTAATTCCATATTTTTTGAGGGCAGCAATTTTTTGTGGGTTATTTGTCAATAACCGAATATGTTGAATACCTTGATTACGCAAAATATTCGCTACAATATAATATTCACGCGCATCAACTGGTAATCCTAATGCTTGATTTGCTTGAACGGTATCTAAGCCTTTTTCTTGTAAGGCATAAGCTTTTATTTTATTCAACAAACCAATGCCTCGGCCTTCTTGATACAAATAAATTAATATGCCGCCTTCTTGACTGATTTTTTCGAGTGAATAATGCAACTGTTGATTACAATCACAACGTTGTGAACCAAATAAATCCCCAGTGGCACACGAAGAATGAATTCTTACCAAAGGAGCGTGCTTAGTGTTTTCGACTTCTTTCTTCAACACGATATGCTCGGTGCCTGAAATTTTTTCTCGTATTACATTAATAGTAAAGTTGCCATAATTATTGAGTGGCAGTGTTGCGGATGCTTCTTCTTCAATTAAATTTTCCCGAGTCAGACGATATTCAATTAAATCGGTAATCGACAATAGGTGTAATTGATGCTCTTTCGCAAATGTAACAAGATCTTTTCCTCTTGTCATCGAACCATCTTGATTCATAATTTCACATAACACAGCAGCCGATTTAAAACCCGCTAATCGCGCCAAATCTACTGCGCCTTCCGTATGTCCGGCTCGCTCCAACACACCCATTTTTTTAGCACATAAGGGAAAAATATGACCTGGCTTTACCAAATCATCCTTTGTCGATGCATCATCGATAGCAGTTAAAATAGTTTTTGCTCTATCATGTGCGGAAACACCGGTTGTCACGCCTTTTTTAGCTTCAATTGAGACCATAAAAGGCGTCCCACGATTACTGGTGTTTTCAGTTGGGGATACCATAAAATTTAATCCCATTTTTTGCGTGAGGGTTTCATCCAACGATAAACACACAATTCCACTGCCATGACGCAACATGAAATTTATTTTTTCAGGAGTGGTCACTTCTGCTGGAAATATCAAATCACCTTCATTTTCACGATCAGGGTGATCCGTTAAAATAATCATCTTTCCTTGTTTGAGATCATGCAACGCAGATTCAACTCGTTGCTGGCTAGTTAACATGGTTGGCGGCTCCCAAAATTTTTTCAACATACTTACTTAAAATATCAACTTCTATATTGATCAATGTGTTAGTGGTATATTGATTCACGATGGTGACTTGTTGCGTATGTGGAATCAAGGTGACACTCAGCCATTCTGGTTCGGCTTGAATCACTGTAATACTCATACCATCGAGCGTAATATATCCTTTATTCACGATGTACTTACTTATGGAAATAGGCAGGCTGATTTTAACAAGTAAAGCTGCGCCTTCAGGTTGAATTTCTAAGATTTTCCCAACCCCATCGACATGCCCCTGACAATAATGACCGCTCAGACGACTGTTGAGCAGTAGGGCTCTTTCTAAATTGACTTGGCTGCCTACTGTTAATAAATCTAGATTAGTAAGACGTAATGTTTCTGGAACAGCAGTAACGTGGAAAAGAAAACTGTCTCGATGTGTTACGGTCAAACAAACTCCATTGACCGCTATGCTGTCATCCACTTGCAAATCAGTGAATAATTTATTTGAGCGAATAACAAAATGTTTGCAATCATTTTTTGCTTGCACATCTTCTAGGGTACCGATCGCTTCAATAATGCCGTTGAACATATAAAAATCCCATTGGTTGTAAAAACGTCAGGGAGCGAATCAAATGAACAAGCAAGCATAACCAACGATGTATTAGATAAAACACCTTAGGTAGAGGTTCAATTGATATCTTCTTGCATCCGGACTTTAACCGTCGGCTTTGGCTTTGACCAAATCTGCTGTCCTTTTCTTGCGAAAAGCGCTCGCGGGCTTGTTTGTAAAGCCATAAATGGCCTTATCAACTTACCGCCGGTGGGGAATTTCGCCCCGCCCTGAAGATATTAATGGTCAAGAAATTAACTCTAAAACAGGCATTTGTCAATATTTGTGTTACTAAAACGAAAGGGGAATTGATGCTAATCCATGCTGCAATTTGATTATAGTTGGTGGATTACGGCAAAAAACGCCTAATCCACCCTACAATGAGTTCGTTCATTTATTTTAGCTCGTCTAATTAACAGACAAGCCAAAATTAAATGACCGCTGTAGTACTTGCACTTTTCTTCTTTGCAATGATGGCCATTTTTTTTTATAATAGTCGAAGTTCACCTGTAAAAGATCGAGCGTCTGTCATACGAATGGTGTTAATGAGGATAAGGATTTTGCAAATGCTTCGTATTACAAAAGCTGGATTTTTTGGCAGTCTTGTCGTGCGACAAATTAAAAAAACTTTGGTACTTTTAATTAGTCTACTTATCTGCGGCACGCACCCTGCGATAGGCCAAACGACTGAGCACGCTAAAACAAGTGCTCATCATCCGGCCCAGTCATCTACCAAGAAACATACTGTTTCCAAAAAAAGTCATCCTCATAAAAGGCACAGCGCAAAAAAACCTCACCCTCTGCGTCATCCACAATTACGCAGTGGAATACCCGATGGCATAATAACAACGGATGAGCCCCAAACAGCAGAAATTTCTTCAGTTAAACCACTCAATCATAATTTGGCAACCATCAACTTAACTAACGTGAGGCACTCTAGTTTTCCCGGTTTGGTCAGTTCCGTTAAGAAAGATGTGGTCAATTTTGTTAAGAAAACAGTGAACACATTACGCTATAGTAGTTATAAATTTGGTGGCAAACGATTTGATCCTGAACGCGGGGTTTATATCGTGGATTGCTCTAATTTCGTCGATCATATTTTACAAAACGTATATCCAGATGCGTATTCTAATTTAGTTAATTCTGCAGGCGCAGATACCCCCGCTTCTCAACATTATTTTAATTTTTTCCATGAACTGGGCGAAGAATCAGGTGGACACTGGAACAAAATAAACTACCTCGATCAATTACAACCGGGCGACATTCTCGTGTTTCGGTATAAAAATTCCCATGGCGCAGAAACAGGTGGACACGTAATGGTTGTCATGGAAAAGCCTGAACATGCCGGTGATGTGTATTTTGTTCGTATAGCGGATTCGGCACCCTCTAGACACAGTGAAGATACTCGGCATCTCAATGAATCCGGCATAGGAATAGGAACATTATTGCTAAAAGCCAATATTTACGGACAACCCTCCGCTTTTGCTTGGGGAGTTAACAGTTATTGGAATAAAAATGTTAAATTCGCGATGGCGCGACCTGTGGAGTTTAAAGCATAATTACGCCGTCAGCGACATCGGTGAAGAAGGATTGATAAAAAAATTAGTCACGACGTGCTATATTGCGGGTCGCTTCAGAAAAAGAAATTTTATCCTTTGTCCGCTTAATTAATATAAATAAAATAATCAAGCATACGCCATTTACCAGCATCACCATTAATGCAGCGTTATACCAAATCCATTGCCATTGTAATAGCGCAAAAAATAAAATACCGAGCAAACTGATCCAGGTTGCGGTAAATGCGCAAGCCATTATCATTGCAAGGAAACCTAAAATAACAATTTGCTTGATGGTAAAAAAAGCTTCGAGCTTCATTTTATGCAGCATGCCGAGGACTAAACCATACACGTTAGGGATTATTGAAAATAAATTCCAAATCGAAGAAAAATGTGAAGATTTTTTTTTCCTATCCGCCATGTATTCAATCCTTAAAATGAGAATTCCTAATATTACTAAAACTCCTTCGATTCTGTTGGCATACTACATGCCAACAGAACCTTAAGAGTTTTTTTATTTATGAATGAAATATCCAATCAACATGCCTGCCCCTAAAGCAGTTAAAACTGATCTTAATGGCTTGTGAGCAACTACTGTGCCAAAATTTTCTTGCAACTCAGCCGATTTTTCTCTGACATCATCAAATGATTGTGATATCACCTCTCCAGCTCGGTCTTTCATTCCAGTCGTTGCTCCCACTAACGCATCTTTTATTTTTGCTAAATCACCGTAAATATCATGATCACCGCGAAGTGAACGCTTTGCATTTCTCGCTGTAGTTTTATACATAACAACGACCTCCGATTAATTAGTTATTTTTCGTGATAAAAAATTAATGAAAATGCTTTTTACTTTTTTCATTATACTACAATTATTGACTTCTTGTTATATGGATGTCTTTTAGCACTTCTCCACAGTAACCTTTTGATTTAACAATAAGCTTTCTTCTTTAGCGAAAATTTCTATAAAAAAATTGCTTTCTTTTTGCTAAAAAATGCAATTATCGTAAAAAAATATTTAAAACTTAGGGTTTACCCACACTTTCTTTTGGGCTCTTACTCCTATTTTTTAAAAAACTCTAAGCACAATAAAATACAAATTTATAAATTAAGTTAAAATAGCTTATTAGGTATAACATGAGTGGAGTAAACGGTATGAAAAACTTAATGAGCGTGATCGGGATAGCATTAATTATTTTCGGTTTAGGCACGTTTGCTTACAAAGGATTTCATTACACGACGCAAGAAAAAATTGTACAAGTAGGCGATGTACAAGTCACTGCTGAAAAAGAAAAAACCATTTATTTACCTCCTATTCTGGGAGGAACGTCTATTGCTGTTGGCATTATTTTATTGGTTGTTGCTAGAATGAATAGACCCAAACTATAAAATAAAATAATTCAACAGACACTTACAACGCCTGGACTCATTCAAAACTGTTAACGAATAGGGCTGAATAAGTACAGGCTTTTAGTCAGAAAAAAATATTACTCAGTAAACAGATTTCTCGATAGAAGCATCAGGAGACGACGCAAATTTAGCTGCTGACTCTAACACTTTTCGATGACTCACTTGACTTTGCTCATAGATAAAAAATGCGATACCACAACCGCCTACAATTAATGTACATAATGTCAGCTCATAATAGGCAACCTGACTCTTACTAATTTCAGGCGGAGGTAAAAATCCAAAACCAATTGAAATCAGGCAAGTCAAAATCGCAATCAAACAAATGACCCACAATACTGTTGGATTTTTCCCTACTCTAAATGGTCGATAAACATCGGGTTGGGAATAACGCAATTTTAACCCCGATGCAAATAAAAATAGGTAATATATGAGAGCTAATTGTGAAGAAGATGCGGTCAACATCCAGAATGCGCTATTAATCGAGGGCATCAAAATAAAGCTTAATGACAAAATGGTAAATACAACGCCTTGAATAAACAGTAAAGCAATGGGCATTTCTTTACTATTTGCTTTTTGAAAAAAACGCGGAAGACAATGATCATTCGCCGCAATTAGCAAGCAACGTGTCGATGATAATAACCACACCATAAAAATACCAAAACTACCAATCGCAACACAAAAAATTACCCAGTCTTTTAACCAACCTAAATGAAATGCGCTCAAGAAAATTGTAAACGCCTCAATAACGCCTGCTGTTAAACTAATTTGTGTGGGTGAAATAACGGTTGAAATAGCCAATGAGGCTGGAATGACGGTAGCAAGAATAATAATCGCTGAAAAAATCATTGCCTTAGGATAATCACGCGCTGGACTTCTCACATCACCCGCGTGCACCGCCACCATTTCAATACCCATTAAGCTGAATAACAAATTAACAAACAAACGTAAATTATCTTCGGTAAATACGTTAGTCACCGTCGATTGCATCGTAAAATGAATTTGTGAAGCGTGCCCTGTGCAAACCCAATATACGCCTAATAACGCAATACATAACATGGGCATAATAACGCCCACTAGTGCACTCAGGGTGCTAATATAAGCCGATACGCGCAATCCTAGACAACTTAATAACGTTGCTCCCCAAAAAACGCCTAAGATAGTAAAAAGAACATAGATTTTATCTTGCGCTAAAGTGGGTGAGATCAAATATGCAATGGTCACCGCAATAAAAGAAAGGATCGTGGGATACCAAATGAGTTGATAAAGCCATTGGGTCCATATTGCTAAAAAAGCAGTACGCTTGCCAAAAGCCTCTCGTACCCAGACATAAATACCGCCCGTTTCAGGCCATCCTGTCGCCAGTTCCGCTGCAACTAAAGCCGATGGAATAAAAAAAGCGACGGTTGCAATTAAATAGAAAAATAATAAGCTGCTTCCATATTGCGCATTGGCTGGCAAATTTTTCAAACTATCAATAGCAATCACCGCCATCATCACTAAGCGGAATATAGTCAATGGCTTTTGTGATGCCGAATTTTTTAATGTACTTTGCAACGCCATAGCTTATATTTTCCTAACAGAGGGTAATACGAGTTACTATCGTCGATGGTGGGCACGCTACGTTTTGCCCACCCTACCTTGATCTATTTAAAAGTCAATAGGTTATATTTTATCAGAAACGAGGAATGCCTGCCTAAATTTTATTCAAAGTCTGGGTATAAGAGATATTTACGGCGAATTTTTTTAAATTCAATAAGTTGCGGCTGCCAACTCAAACGAATTTGCTTTTCCGACACGCCAGATTGGATTTGCTTGGCCAATTCATCATTACCCGATACGCTGTTAAAACCAGCAAAAAAATGCTTTTTATTTGGAAAAGCATGATACGCAGTTAATAAATATTTAATTTGCAGCTTTTTATTAACCGTGCCTAATACCGCTTGCTGACTCCCCACTAAATTCCAACCATAACAGAGTTTTTTATTTAATTCCGGCCATTCCGCACCGTGTCTTGGTGTCGGCGTGAAATGAAATGGCGTATGTAAGCCCGGATGCCCGTATACTTGAAACGGCCAATCTGTTCCACGTCCCACGCTCATCACCGTTCCTTCCAACATACCCAGTGCGGGGTATAAATAAATGGACTGAATATTGGGTAAATTAGGCGACGGTTTCACGGGCGGCACGTATAAACTTTTATGTGTGTAATTTTTACAGGGTATGACCGTTAATCTTAATTGTTTTGCACTTTCTTTGGGGACGACACGCAGCCATTGTTCGCCTACTAACATTTGCGCATATTCACCCATCGTCATACCATACACGATGGGAATGGGTTGCATGCCAGTAAACGATTGATACTTACGATTTAATACAGGACCATCTACATAAAAACCATTTGGATTAGGACGATCGAGTAAAATAAGTGGTTTATTATTTTTGATAGCGGCTTCCATGAATTTTTGTAAAGAAGAAATATAGGTGTAAAAACGCACACCGACATCTTGAATATCAAATATTAAAATATCGACATCACGCAAATCATCTGGGGTAGGTGCAAATTTTTTCCCATACAAAGAAATAATGGGCAATCCTGTTTTGCTATCTACACTGTCATGTATTTTTTCATCCACATCACCACGAAAACCGTGTTCAGGCGCAAATAGTTTTACCACATGAACGTGCTGTTTAATAAGTTGATCAATCAGTGGAACACCATGCGCCAGGGAAGTATGATTTGCAAATAAAGCGACACGCTTATTTTTTAACAACGGTAAATACAAATCAAATCGTTCAGCCCCTGGCTGAATCAGCACGGCTGCAAATAGATGATTAGAATAAAAGAAGAATAAAAATAAAAAAATTTTTACCCGAATGTTAAAAAAATTTTCCATGGTATAGTCCTTTGGATAATTATTTTGGATTTTAACATGACAGATTACTGTCAGATCAAGGTGTTTTGATTGAACAAAAACGCAGGAATAGCAGGGCTATTTCAAGTTTTTGTGATTGAAAAACGCCTTGAGATGGCATGTTAAAATCCAAAATAATTATCTGAAGGACTATATCATCTCACCTCAGCACGTGGATAAGCACGCGCCAGCTCACCCTGCCCCGTATTACTTTGATTAAATAGAGTCACATCTGTCAAACTTGCTGCGATAATCGTTGCAATTGCACGACGATCTTGCACAATTTGATTTGCTCCAGTGATAGCAGGATGCGTACGACTCGTCAAGACGATAAGCCACGTTTGTGTGATAGGATCAACCCAGAGCGATGTTCCAGTCCATCCGGTATGACCAAACGAATGCACCGGGAAAAGTATGCCGCGATTGGAATAAGGCGAATCAATATCCCAACCCAAACCCCGGATACCGCTAAGCGCGGGTAATGTTTGCGACGTCGTCATCTTTAAAATGGTTAACGGACCTAACAAATAGCCTGTTGATTTTTTATTATGTGCGGCAAGAGGAAGACGTCCATTATTTAATAAACATTGTGCATAAATTCCTAAATCCGTGGCAGTAGAAAATAATCCTGCATTTCCAGCCACACCATCCATCGCATGCGCCATCGGATCGTGCACCGTCCCCCAACGCAAAACATGTTCAATAACTTCTGTAGGTGCAATACGATCACGTAATGAAGCGGGAGGTAAAAAATGCGTATCATGCATACCTAGAGGTTTAAATAAATGATTTTCTGCATAGGTCGCGAAAGACTCATGAGAGATTAATTCCACTAAATAAGCTAATACAATGAAGTTGATATCACTATAGAGATAAGTAGTACCTGGAGCATGAACTAATTTCAAACGCGTAATCTGGTGCAACACTTCTATTTGACCATGCGCAGGTGAATCAATATCAGGCGGCAACCCGGATGAATGGGTCAATAATTCTCGTACCGTTACACGTGACTTTTCTTGCTCAGCAAAAGCAGGCCAATATTTTGCAACAGGGGCATCTAGATCTACTTTGCCTTGTTCAACCAATTGCATAATAGCCGGTGTCGTCGCCACGACTTTTGTCAGTGACGCGACATCAAAAATGGTATTTAAAGCCATGTCTGCTTGGGTGGGCAAAATACGTCGGCTGCCAAATACACCTCGATAAATAATGTGTCCATGATGTGCAGCTAAAATAACAGCGCCAGGGTATTTTCCTTCCGCAATGGATTTTTGAACAATAGGTGCAATATTTTTCAATAAATCGGTTCGTATGCCGGAAACAGCAGGAATAATGATGTTTGATGTGGCGGGTGGAAAATGTTGTGCTTGAACGGGTAATGAAATAAAAAAAATTAAACTTACCCAAAAAAGAATCACATTTTTACTATTCAACACCATAATCCCTGTGTCCAATTTATTGAGTAAGTGGGTTTAACATCTTGCTGGCGTTTGTTGAAGGATTTGGGGTTGTATTGACAGGAGGTGATTGCGGCTGCGTAATCACTTTTTGGGATTTTTTCACAGGCGGTGCAGAAGGTGTTTCAGCCTGATTTTTTCTTCCCTGTATATAAGCACAACTTGATAATAAGCTTATTGATAATACAACAAATAATCCGGCAGTGTATAATTTCACAGTGATCTCCTTGAATAATGAAATGCCTACTCAGTTTAAGTTAATAGCACAGAGAAAGGAAGCCTATGAAAAACAAACCGGTCACTTGTTGCAGGACAAACAATTCAGCCTAGTTAACATCACTTCGCCTGTCACTAATAAATATCGTTATCTGCCGTCCCTGTATCTAAACTGGGATTCTGAAAACTTTCTTCATAGCGATTTCCGACTAATCGATCATTTGGATGCGCGTAATAAACACGAGAAGGTGTTGGAACCCAAACGTATGTCGGTGCAATAAATCCACCACAGCAAGTACAAGGATTCATTTGCACATAGGTGGGCACTGGATAATACACAGTGATACTGTAATGACTGCGTTTACGCACGTTCGTTGGATAATAGTAACGCTTTTTATATTTTGTCTGATGCACTTTATGCTTATGCACTGGACGATAATAAGTGCGCGCACAGGTATCGCAGACGACTGGCACATCAGGCGGCCCATATACCAAATAATACTCAGCTCGTGCAGCCAACGGCCATGCAATAGCAATCGACAAAAAAGAAATCCCTACCGCTGAGATAAGCTTATTAGCTATTTTTATAGCTTTCATAATCCCCCCTCTTTTAGTTATTTTAACATTTTCCTTCCCTTCTATGAGCTTAGATTATCTATTTGTATAATTAGTTGAATCGACTAAAAATTAGGTTTTATTATGGTTTTTCTTCCTAAATTGGCATACTATGAAAGAGTGTGTTTACAAAGAGTTTAGTCAATTTCAAAGGTGAGGAATCGCTGAATAGCAGACCCTAAATAACCTATTCACTTTAAGGTGAAATATGCCCGAGCCAGATTTGATTGGTATGGAAATCAAACGATCTTTTATTAGGAAACAGTCTGTTTTTTCCCAGCTAAGAGAAGACGAAGTGGATGTGCTGGCCAGCCTTTTGCTTGAAAAACATTTTGCACCTGGAGAAATCATCGTAGCAGAAGGTGAATCCGTTGACAGTGTTTATTTCATCGTAGAAGGGAAAGCGGACGTACAGCATATTTCCATTCAAAATGGTGAGGTTCATGTTGAATCGGTCGCCATTTTGGACGAAGGTGCCTCTATCGGTTTAAATGAAACGGGTTTTTATTCTTTATCAGGCGTGCGCACCGCGACTGTTTGCGCAAGAACCCCTCTGGTCACATTGCGTTTAAGTGTCGCTGCATTTCATGGATTTGCTTTATCCAACTCACATGTCAGCGCTATTATGCGAAAAAACGCATCAAAAATTTTAGGTTTTTCTTCTGATGAGGAACCCTAATCCAACGTTTGCCGGTAACGTTTAATTCCAATAAAAAAAACAAAAATAAAAAATATTAAAATGGCTCCTAAGCTCGGAACAATTTCCACAATACCATTTCCCTTCAACATGACCCCTCGAACAATCAATAAAAAATGAGTTAGAGGCAATCCATTCCCTAACACTTGCGCCCAATCGGGCATACCATGGAACGGGAACATAAATCCCGATAATAAAAGAGAGGGCAAGAAAAAGAAAACAGATAATTGCATGGCTTGCAATTGATTTTTGGCTATCGTAGAAAAAGTTAATCCAACAGCTAAATTTGCCATAATAAATGGCAAACAGGCTAAAAATAATAGCAATACACTACCCTGAATCGGCACTGCAAATAAATATTTTCCTGCCAATAAAATCAACGTCACTTGAATATAACCGACAAGAATATAAGGAATAAGCTTACCTAACAGGACTTCTAACGGACGCACCGGCATAGCAAGCAAACTTTCCATGGTGCCACGCTCTCGTTCCCGTGTAATAGCGAGGGATGTGATCATAACCATCGTCATCGTCAAGACCACCCCTAACAATCCTGGCACAATATTATATTTAGTGATGCGCTCCGGATTATATTTGGGTTGAACAATTAAACGAATTGAGGGATCTGTTAATTTTAAAAAATTTAAACTACCCGTAAATCGTCGATTAATATTATCTATAATATTTTGCATGGTACTAATTGCATTGCCCGTCGCCGAAGGGTCCGTTGCATCCGCTTCTAATAAAATTTCAGGACGATCGCCGTGTAATAATCGCCTTGTAAAATCTTGGGGAATAAAGACAGCGAATTGTACATCGCCCGTCCGAAGTAGCCAATCCGCATTTTCAGCGCTTCGAATACCTGGCAAGATTTTAAAATAAGCGGAGGTTTGCATACTCACAATAATTTTACGTGTGATATCACTGTCATCTGCTGAAACAACTACGGTAGGTAAATGCTTGGGATCGGTATTAATGGCAAAACCAAACAAAATAAGCTGAATGAATGGAATACCAATAATCATGGCGAATGTTATACGATCACGCTTCATTTGTGTAAATTCTTTTAATACGACAGCGACTAATCGATGCGGAGAAAAACTAAATTTCATGTTTAGCCTCTGCTTGATCGACCAAGCTTATAAATGTATCTTCTAAGCTTGAAGGAATTTTTTCCCACTGCGCATTTCGAAATGGCAGAATGCTTGTTTCTAATTGTTGCTTATCTTTGCCACTTACATGTAATTTATTACCAAAAAAAGCCACTTGATCGACTCCTTTCAAGGGCTTCAATTGTTGCGCAAGTTCCATTAGGTTTCCGCCTTTTACCGCCCATGTGGTAAGATTGGATTTTTCAATAACATCTTTAATAGAACCTTCAGCTAATAAATGCCCATAAGCAATATAAACTAACTTAGTACAACGCTCCGCTTCGTCCATATAATGGGTACTAACTAACGTAGTGATACCCTGTCCTGAAAGCATGAAAATAATGTCCCAAAATTCTCGGCGGGCTTTAGGATCAACACCGGCTGTGGGTTCGTCTAGCAGTAATAATTTTGGATCATGCAATAGACAACCGGCCAATGCTAATCGTTGTTTCCAACCGCCGGACATTTCTCCCGCTAATTGATTACGTCGCTCAAACAAACCAAATTCATTTAAACTTTTATCAATGGCCATACTCGGATTATTAATATTGTACATACGCGCGATAAGACTTAAGTTTTCATTGGCAGTTAAATCATTGTAAAGGCTGAAACTTTGTGTCATATAACCGACTTGTTTTTTAATTTCATAAGACTGGGTTAAAATATTATAGCCTAGACATTGCCCTGCTCCTGAATCCGGTGTGAGTAGGCCACATAGCATGCGCAAGGTCGTGGTTTTTCCACTGCCGTTTGGCCCAAGAAAACCACAAATTTCACCTTGCTTAAGTTGCAAACTGAAATCAATCACCGCCTGTCGCTTGCCAAAATTCTTATAAAGATGCTCTACATTAATTACCCAGGGCGAATTATTCATGCGTGTAATCAACCGTAATAGGTTGGCCCGGATGAAATTGTTTAGCCACTTCTTCAGGCATGTCAGCACGTATCAAAAAAACTAATTTATCACGGGTATCTTTACTGTAAATAACGGGAGGAGTGTATTCTGCTTCAGGAGAAATATAGCTTATTCGAGCAGCAATGTTTTTTTTGCAACTATCACAAGTAAACGAAATTTTTTGACCTAACTTTATTTGGCTCAATTTTTTTTCTGGAATATAAAATAAGACTCGAATATTTTTAGGAGAAAGAATTGCCAGGACAGAATGATTTTCTTGTACTCTTTCACCCACACGATAAAACGTATCAAACACTTCGCCAGAAATAGGGGCGTAAATGGTTTTTTGTTGTAATGTCCACTCCCCTTGCGCTAGCTCGGCTTGTTTTGCGGCCAATTGCTGCGTCTTGCTTACTAAATCGGTTTGAGTAAGATCTCGAACTTCTTCAGCTGCGAATTTTTTTAAAAATAAGGTTTGTTGTCGTTGAAATTGAATATGCTGAAATTTAACTTGAGCTTGCAACTCGGAAATATTAGCTTTTAACATTTCTACTGTTGATTTTTCCGGTTCTGGATCTAATGTATAAAGTAATGCGCCTACCTTAATAGGTTGGCCGCGTACAACGTATAAATTAAACAAATTGCCCGGGACGGCGCTTGAAATATACGTGTACTCACCTTCAATATAGCCCGGTAACAAATCGGTAGACTGAGAACAGCCAACACACCATCCTGCACATAGAATAAAAGCCGCGATGTGTTTTATCCATGAATACATATTTGTATCCTACTGTGACTGTTATAGTAGTATAACTCGGGTAGGATATAAAAATTAAGCTTTTAAAGCGGATAAACAGGTTCTTTATTATCTGCATACTGCCAAGCCTTTAAAAACTCCTGCTGGACTTGTTGCGCTTTAGCCCTGTACCCCAATGCCTGCTCACTTTGCATCAACCCAAAAAGCGACCACCCGTTATGAGGATACATTTTTAAATCAGCAGCAAAGACTTTTTCCGCCTCCAAAGGACGGGCATGTTGCAACAAAACAGCGCCCAATAATTGACGGACAGGAAAATACCACGGCGGCGGATCAGCCGCATATATTCCATCTTGAATTTGAATCGCTTTATTCAAATAAAAAATGGCTTGCTTCACTTGCCCTGTCTTATTAGCCATAATACCGTGCAAAACGTTCACTGCAACGGTTAATAAAGTATGACCAAATTTTCCCATGTTTTTTGGGACATCACCTTGTTGAGTTATTTTTTCTAATTGTAGAAGATCAGCCCGTGCCGCGCTCAATTGATTCAACTCAATTTCAGCGATTGCACGTGCATAATGCCATATTCCTACTACATATTGATCATTAGCATCGGGCGCTGGTAAGCGTAAAATTTCATTCCATTCACCAAATCGCGTTAATACCAAAATATTAGACGTCAGTGCTTTTTGCATATAAATATTATTTTTTACGAAGGGCTTAATTTGCATTTCAAAATCATTTGCCGTTGATAGCGCTAATTTTTTGCGGCCTTCCATGCTTGCCATTGAAATTAAATAATCCATATCATGAAAATAAAGATATTGAACTTCAGGTTTAAATCCTTGTACTCTGCACGTTTTTACATAATCTTGATAAACAGTAATTGCTTGTTGATTCATGATGGCCGCATCATGATAACGGCCCAACGAAAAATAAGTATGACAAGGCATATGGGTCATGTGTTGCGAAACGGGCACTAATTCATTTAACCGTTCAGCGTTATGGAGAGCGCGCTGTGGATAGGGAGACGCTTCAATAAAATGAACATATAAATGATTTGCACCGGGATGATCTTTATCTGCATGCATCGCGGTTTCTAATGTTTTCTGTACCGTCAGAGTATAAGGACTTCTCGATTGATGTTGATGAGTCCAGAAATTCCATTTTGCCGCATCGAATAATGCCGCCGCATATAATACTTTGGCATCGGTATCATCAGGAAATAAAGCGACTAAATTACGCATCGCTTCTGCATAATTTTTTGTTTGATCTCTTCCAACTAAACTATATGAGCTACATAAACCCGCTGCTTCCGCTAATTTTTGTGGCGGCATATTAGTGTAACGTTGTGTCAATGCCGCAATATAAGCTCGTTCGGCAGGGTATAAAGGTGATGTCAGTTGGCCGGCGGTTTGAATTGAGGCTTTGGCTTCTTCCAATTCCTGCCCGCTCATTGGCATATCGGTTTTTGAACCTAGAGCTAATGCCAGTCCCCAATAACACATTGCGCACTTAGGATCTGCTTGTATTGCTGCTCGAAAAGAACGAATGGATTCTCCATATTCAAAACTATAAAACAACGTGAGAGCTTGATCGAAATATTGTTGCGCAAGAGGTGCTTGCGTTGCAATAGAATGATGATAATTGCCAATGTTAGCAAATAAGGGGGCGGTATTTTTAGCTTTATTTTCCGGGGAGCGGCAGGAGAGTAAAGTTAAAAATAGGATGAAAAATAAAAAGTGGGATTTCATTATTAGCGAGGCCTTGTAAAAAGCAGATGGGCTAAGCGCAGCATCATGCCCACCATCGAATTAAACTAATCGTCTACCTGTAACACTTTCCAACGTCTTTAAAGGCGAGAGCATCGGATTCAGCATCGCATCGACGGGCAAATAAAATGTCTGCTCTAACACATATTGCCCCGCCATGGCCGCATGTGAAACATGATCGGTTTGCACGATCCAACTACTGCCAGGAAGAAAATGAACCTCTTCTTGAGACGCTTTTTTTTGATAATCAAGATCGGCTTTCATACGATCATGAATTTGCAGCATCAAATGATCATATTCAGTTCGATAACTTTTAGTTAACCGTAATGTTTTTAATAAGCGAGATTTTCCGGGTAATGATTTACCTACACTCTCAGAAAAACGTCTCGCAACTTGCAAAAAAGGCTCACCTATCCGCCACACCCGACTCTGACCATGCGGGTTAATATTTGAGAAAACCCGGAGAATTCGACGGCCTTGATTGGGTGTTGCAGGAAATGCATCCACATGTAAGCGTGTATCGTCTTTACGATAAGAACTTGCGCGCCCTGAAATTTCAACGGGCCTGAAACTGGTTCGGCCCAATTGCAAAGCCGTAACATACGTTGGAAAAATATTTTTGATCAACTCGCGCGTCGATCGCATAAAACGTTGTAACATTATCTTCAATTCTTCATAATCATCCCCAATGCAACGTGTACCTCGCAGTGAATGATTTTGTTGGTTAAAACTAATGTTTTTAGTTTTAACATTGGCACAGTCTGGCGAAAGAAATTTATTTTCGTGAGTTAATAGCGGAAAATTAAGTGTGGGTAAAAGTATTATTTTGCCATTTTCAAGCGCTTGCGTCGCTTCCTGCTGCATCTCATCAGAAAATGTATCATTCCAGGTCAAGCAATTTATTCTTTTTAACATCTCACTCATGCTTTTTAAAACCTATTTTATAGAAGTCGATTCGTTATCATCTTTTTTAAGCGTTTCCGCTAAACTAATTTGTAATTTAGAGTGCAAACGAATAAACCAAGGCCGCAAGACGATTAACAAAATGCAGGCAATGATAAAAATAACGCAGAGCAATTCAATCGGTGGCAAAATGCTTGCGCTCAAAGTAAAAATCATCAACATAATACCAATAATAGCAATAACAGGTATCACTTCAGAAATTAATCTACGGATACTTAACGTTAAGCGATTTTCCACATTATGCTCCACGCTTAATTCCGCCAAAATCATACTCAGTCCTTTTATTTTGCGGTAGACGGCGATCAACGGGGGTAAAGATAAAACCAATGCACCGCCCCAAATAAGCATTTTTTGTATAGGCAAGTTAGTCATTTGAACTGTCATTTTCCCGATGGCAGTTTTTGCAAGGAAAGCACTTCCTAAAAATATAGCGCTCACAATAAATAAATTAACAATAATCAAACGAATGCTGCGATTAATACTTTCTTTTAAATTTTTTTGTGAATTACTGGGATGAATGCTTTGCATCCAACTGCTATAGACTTCAAATACGGTTGCCACTTTTTTGGGAATAAAATAACTTAGCAAGCGCGACAATGCATCCGAGTGCTGAATAAGATACGGTGTTAGCAATGTCGTAATGGCTGAAACAGCCACTGCAATGGGATATAAAAAATTGCTGGTTACATTTAACGTTAATCCGAGTGTCGCAATGATAAAGGAAAATTCACCAATCTGAGCAAGCCCAGTACCCACTTGCATGGCTGTCTTGCCATCGCGTCCAGAAAGTAAAGCGCCTACACTACAAGCAAAAATTTTGCCCACTACAACGACTAACGTAATAATTAAAACGGGCATAAAATGCTCGGTCAAAATTTTAGGGTCAAATAACATGCCTACAGAAACAAAAAAAATGGCGCTAAACATATCACGCAAGGGCATGATTAATTCTTCTATTTTTTTTAACTGTTTTGATTCAGCAATAATAGCGCCCATGACAAACGCGCCCAATGCCACACTATATTGCAGTTTGACGACTATTAAACAAAAACCGAAACAAAGTCCAAGCACTGTAATAAGGAGCATTTCATTACTTTTGAATCTAGCAATATAAGACAGAAGACGCGGAATAAATAAAAATCCAATAATAAAAGCGACCACCAGAAAAGAAGACAATTTTATAAGCGTTGTTGCGATTTCTTTAAAAGACAAGGTATTTGTTACCGCAATATTTGAAAGCAACGCTAAAATAACAATGGCAAAAATATCTTCCAAAATAAGAACACCAAAAATCAATTGCGCGAAACTTTTGCGTTTTAGTCCTAACTCATCCAACGCTTTGATGATAATAGTCGTCGAAGAAATTGCCATCAATGAGCCAAGAAAAATTGAATCAAGCTGGCCCCAATGGAAAAATTTTCCAATGCCATAACCTAGCCAAATCATTAAGACAATTTCTAGCAAAGCAATGACGGAAGCGGCGACACCCACTTTACCTAATTTATGCAAATTAAACTCGAGCCCCAGCGAAAACATTAGGAAAATAACACCGACTTCCGCAAGCGTTTTGATTGTTGTTTCGTCTGAAATAAGCGAAACCGGTGGGGTATGGGGGCCGATAAGAATACCAGCAATCAGATAACCAAAAACGACAGGCTGTTTAAAACGATGGCAAAAAATCGTGATTAAACCTGCCACTAACATAATGACAGCAAGATCTTGAATAAAAAATAAGATATGAGAATGCAATGGTTTGTCCTCGTTTTTGTTAGAACGCAGGATATCACCATTTAGTTTTGCACTAATAGTGAATTTTGTTAACTTCCAAGCATGAATAAACCTTAAAACGCGCCAACCTCAACAGGTCGATTCCCGCTTTCGCGGGAATAACTGTATTTTTGTTGCGTAGAAAGCAATAATCAGCTTAGTTTCTGCTATTCAACAACAACGTTTTCAGCTTGCGGACCTTTTTGACCTTGGGTCACGTTAAACTTTACACGTTGACCTTCTGTCAAAGAACGGTAACCATCACCGACAATAGCGCGGAAATGTACAAACACATCTTCGCCATTTTCACGTGAAATAAAGCCAAATCCTTTGGTGTTGTTAAACCACTTAACTATTCCTGTTTCTTGTGCTGACATACTTATTACCTTTTCATGAAATTTAAAATTTGCTGTAATGCAGCGAAAACAAGGTGCGCAACCTTACAACGACCGTTTAAGTGTATCAAATATTTTCGCTATGTGCTGTATTTTTATAAAGAAATCACACTATCGGGGGAGTAAAACTTGAACTCAGATCTTGAGTTTATTCATAAATTTATCTTTCTGGGTAAGTAACTATTTATGCAGCATAGTTGCATTTTTTGCGTCATAAGGCACGGTGTTGTTAAATTGCCGCATCGCTTGGTGGATTACGATGCAAAAAACGCATCTAATCCACCCTACGTTTTTAATTACTATTGGGAGGTTTAGCCTATAGGCACTGCTCCTCCCATTACGCCACCAGCCCCAGCCGCTCCAGCTATTAATATAGCTGCGCCAACTACGACTAACAGCCCAACAGCAACAACGCCTGCGGTAATGGAAGCAGTTTTCGCATTGACTATTGAATCACTGGCTGACTTATCTGTCTTTTTTTCAGCAGAAACTGCGCTGCTATGAAAATATTGGGTAGTAGTATAAGTTGTTGTCTCTTTATGCGCACTTGTGCAGCCTTGCAATTGCATAAATGTAAAAATAAGGATGGTAAACAAAGCAATATATTTTTTTACTTTCATAAAGTAATCTCTAATTTGTGGAAATAAAATTATTTATTTCATTTCCAATGGCTTCTGGATATTGATAAATCATGGCATGCCCTCCTTCTTTCCAGCGTATTAATTGAGCATGCGGTATACGGCTCGCTAAAATATGACTGTTAATCGGAGGAATAACAACATCAGATTCGCCATTCAAAACCAGCACAGGGATCGTTATTTTATCTATTTTTTTTGCTGTTTCATTATCATGAAGCCAATTCAAAATGAGCTGTTGCTGTTTCGACATGACTAATCCCAAATTAATTTCTGTAAAATTTTGTGGTTGAAAACGATCGACTACAAGTGAGTAAGCCATTTTCATTTTCCATTTAGGCGGGAAAAATAAATCAATTGCTGTTAAATAAAATCCCACTTTATGCTGAGATAAATTTAATAATTTTTCTTTTACTTTCGGTGTTGGAGGAATAGCTTGATCACCCGCAATAGAAGTATTGATTAAAATCAAATGACCCAGTGTTTCAGGATGAAGGACCGCTAATTCTTGCGCTATCATACCACCCATGGATATGCCGATTACTGCAGGTTTTTTTAGCTTCAATTTTTGAATTAAATCATACATATCATTTGCCAAATCAGCAGCTTGATATTGAGTGGATGAGGTTTTTGACCCGCCCACATCACGATTATTAGGCACAATAATTTGATGATGCGCAGCTAATGTTGCAAGAAATTCGCGGTTCCAGCTGGAAACATCCGTTGCATATCCGGCAATTAATATAATCGGCGTACCATTACCCGCACAATAATACTCAATTTGACCTTGCTGACTCGATACGTAATGCGGGGTTAGCTTATTGAGATTGTTAGTCGCATAGGGATGTTTAGATTGATGATCGGTACTACAACCTGAAATAAGTAATAGGACATAAAAACAAACATATCCGGTGAACAAATAAAACGATTTCATCTTTTTAACTCTCGAATAAGTCATTAGTCCGTATAAAAAACCTTCGGATTATGAGGTCACTCATTTTTTGCTGTTTCTTATTTTGAGGAGTAATTATAACGTAACCATAGAGTAAAGAAATAGATCACTGAATAGCGATATCGTTATGATTAAATATTCAGTACACTACAGCTCACATGGCTGTTACTATGACTATAACCGCTCTGAAATAGACCCCTAACGAATAACAATTAAAATTTATGCGCCCAGGATAAACTCTTGAATCAGCAAACCCCTTATGCCGGCCTTGACCCGATGGTTATTTTAACTGCTGTAGAAAGCGTAGGATTACGCTGTTCTGGCAGTTTATTGGCTTTAAATAGCTATGAAAACCGCGTATATCAACTGGGTATGGATGATACTCCACCGCTCATCGTGAAATTTTACCGCCCGCATCGCTGGAGTGACGCGGCTATTTTAGAAGAACATCAATTTGCAGCGGAATTAGTGGAGCAGGAAATTCCCGTCATTGCACCCCTTAAACTGGCTGAACAAACACTCCACCACTATCAAGGATTTCGTTTCGCGCTTTTTGAACGACGAGGTGGACGCGCATTTGAATTAGATAATCTGACACAATCAGAATGGATTGGACGTTTTCTAGGACGGTTGCACGCAGTAGGCGCTTGCAAACCCTTCTCCCATCGCCCTCAATTATCAGTACAGCAATATGGTCAACAATCTTATCAATTTTTGGTTGAACACCATTTTATTCCAGAACATTTGAAACCGGCTTTTTCCCAAACGACAGAAAATATTCTACACCTACTCAACACGATTTTTGCTAGAATAGGCAATGTTGCCACTTTACGCTTACATGGCGACTGTCACCCAGGCAATATTTTGTGGAATGATAATGGCCCGCATATTGTGGATCTTGATGACTGCATGACTGGACCGGCGATTCAAGATATTTGGATGTTACTCCCTGGAGATGAAAGCCAATTTTCGCTGCAAATCGACGCCATTCTTAACGGCTATTGTGAATTTAATGATTTCAACTTTCGTGAATTGCATTTAATCGAAGCCTTACGCACTTTGCGAATGCTGCATTATTCTGCCTGGTTGGCAAGACGCTGGGAAGACCCGGCTTTTCCCCTCAATTTCCCTTGGTTTAATACAGCTCATTATTGGCAAGAACAATTGCAAAATTTAAAAGAACAACTTAATTTGCTGGAACGAGAGAGTTAGGGCGCTCTGTACACGACAAAAACGCTTTTTGTAGGGGTGCGGCCCCATGTGCCCGCCCTGACTGTACAGGAAAAGCCGCCGGGCGGACACGCGGGTCCGCCCCTACAAGAGCCGTGATTCATAAAGAATAAAAAATTTTGTCGTGGACAAAGGTTAGGGCATCATTGTCAACAGACTCTAATTCTCTTAAAGTGAACTAATTTTTCTTGAAAGTGATAGCTATGAATTCCAGTAGTTTATTTATTTTACTGTTCTGCATTATTGCCAGCATCGCTATTCTTTTTAGAAAAACCGCCGTCCCCATTTCTTTGTTATTAGTCATCGCTGGCATGTTTATCAGCTATATCCCCGATTTTCCTCACATTGGCATCAACCCGGATCTGATGTTAGAGATTTTTCTTCCTTTATTGATTTATGAAACCAGCGCGTATACCTCTTGGGTCGATCTTAGAAAAAATTTTCGCTCTATTACGGCACTCTCCATTGGTCATGTTATTTTTATTACTATTCTAGTCGCCGTGACTATTCATACACTGCTACCTCAATTAGGTTGGCCGCTGGCTTTTGTCTTAGGTGCTGTTATTGCGCCGCCTGATGATGTGGCCATTCTTTCCATCGCTAAAAAAACACATATGCCGCGCAAAATTTTGACGGTACTCATCGGCGAAAGTATGTTCAATGATGCAACGGCGCTTATTTTATTTCGTTTTTCATTAGCTGCCCTCGTCACTCATGAATTTTTTCCTCTGCAAGCTATCTCTACTTTTTTTATGTTAGTGATAGGTCAAACTATTTATGGACTTCTCGTCGGCCATGTAACAGGTCAATTACGCTTACGCTTAAATGACCCTGTCTTACAAGTCATCGTTTCTTTGTTAACACCTTTTTTAGCTTATTTACCTGCTAATTATTTATGTGGTTCCGGCGTAATCGCGACTGTTGTAACCGGCTTATTGATTGGT
>CAZTDR010000034.1:0-28091 GCA_964612855.1 uncultured Coxiellaceae bacterium | reverse complement strand
ATGTGTCCGCCCGGACTTTACAGTTGAGGCCGCTGGGCGGACACATGGGTCCGCCCCTACGGAAGCGGTTTTGAGTTTAAGAATTATTTTCTTCATGATTCATTCCGCAATTTTTCTAATAATGGTTTCAACGTATTTTCCCAATTTTCTGCATCGATCGGCCCAATTTGTTTATAACGAACTATTCCTTTTTTATCCACTACGAACGTTTCCGGTGTGCCATACACACCCCAATCAATAGCCGCGGTGCCATTGGCATCCAGCGCAACAAGTTGATAAGGATTGCCTTTTTCTTTCAACCATTTTTTGGCATCCGCTGCATTATCTTTATAATCTAATCCAAAAAAAATCACATCCTCCAATTGCGCAAGTTGCATTAAAGCAGCATGCTCTTCTAAACACGTTGAACACCATGTCGCCCAGACGTGAAAGAACGTCACATGGCCTAAAAAATCCTTTTCTGTCATGCGTTTTTTTTCATTTAACAAGGTCGGCAGAGAAAAAGGCGGTGCGGGTTTATCAATCAAGGGTGATGGAATATGATTCGGATGCAAGCTCAAGCCTCGCCACAATAATACAAAAATGCAGGCAAAAATAAGTAGCGGTAAACTAAAGCGCAATTTATTCATGAGCCTCTCGCTTTTTCCAATAACAAAACAATGATAAAAAACCACCGATTAATAATAAAAATCCCCCCGCCCAAATAAAGCGAACCAGCGGTTTATAATAGATCCGAACGGACCAGCCGCCATCAGGAAAAGAGTTTCCTAACGCTAGATAAAGATCGCGAAATGGGTTCACTAAAATCCCAGGTTTTCCTAACATATCTTGATTGCTGGTATAAATACGTTGTTCCGCTTGCAGTGTTTCGGGTGCCGCATTGTTTTTTTGTACCTGAAACGTTGCTGTCACCGCTTGATAATTTGTGCCGCGCGTTTCGGCTATATCCGCAAAGGTTAAGTTATATCCCGCTAGTGATACGCTTTCACCTGGCAGCATTTTAACTTGGCGCTCAGCGCTATAGGTTTTATTAACAGTAATACCGAGAGCAAGAATGGCGATGCCAAGATGCGCAAATGTCATGGCTGATTTTGGCAAAAAAGATGAGGAAGACGATCTTACATAGTGCACAGTGGCTAGCATAATCCATGCACTTAAAAAAATGCCGACAGATGCTAACCAATGAAATTCAAAGCCGAAAATAAAAGGCGCCGTGAGCCCAATTAACAAACTGAGAAAAAAAGTTAAATTTAATTTCTTCCACAAAGGCTTAATGGCTTGTTGTTGCCAATGCACGTGAGGCGCCATGCCCATGAGCAACAATAAGGGTAGAATAATAGGCGTAAATACCGCATTAAAATAGGGCTCCCCGACCGAAATTTTTCCCCAATTGAGTGCGTCTAAAATAATAGGATACAGTGTGCCAATGAGAATCGTTACTGTGGCAGTCAGTAAAAAAACGCTGTTTAACAAGAGAAACGTTTCGCGTGATAAGAGAGCAAAATTCGGTGCTTGATAAAAATCTTTAATGCGAATGCTATAAAATAAAAATGCACCGCCAATAATCAGCGCCAAGTAACTTAATAAAAAAATCCCGCGCGTGGGATCGCTCGCAAAAGCATGCACGGAAACCAAGACGCCGGAGCGCACTAAAAACGTGCCGAGTAAGCTCAGTGTGAATGTTATGATGGCGAGCAATAATGTCCATCCTTTAAAACAGTCACGTTTTTCACTGACAATCAAGCTATGCAGTAACGCCGTCGCTGAGAGCCAGGGTAATAAAGAAGCATTTTCCACCGGGTCCCAAAACCACCAACCACCCCAGCCGAGTTCACGATAAGCCCACCAGCTGCCGAGCACAATTCCGCAACTTAAAAATGACCACGGTAAAACAATCCACGGTCGGCAAGCTTTAGCCCATGTCTTGTCAAATCGCCCTTCAATAAGAGCTGCGATCGCAAACGCAAAACCGATCGCAAATCCGACGTAACCTAAGTACAGCATAGGCGGGTGAAAAATGAGCCCCGGATCTTGCAAAACGGGCGTGAGATCATTGCCGCTAATCACATCGGTCGGAAAATCACGTTTAAAGGGATTGGAGGTCGCAAATAAAAAAGTAATAAATCCCGTGCTGATGAAACCCAATACCATGATGATGTGAGAACGAGACGTGTTTGCTAATTTTTTATCAGCAAATAAAATAAAGGCGACAGTCCATCCTGCTAAAATCAAACACCAGAGTAATAAAGAACCTTCATGGCCTCCCCAGGCAGCGCCAATGCGATAAAGCCAAGGGAGCAGGGCATGGGAATGATCACGAACATACATGACGGTCATGTCATTGGTTAAAAAACAAAATATCAAACAGAGCATCGCAAAGGCTAAAAAAATAAATTGGCCGATTGCTGCGGTGGTGCTTAGGTTATTGTAGAGGGGATTAGGCGCGTCATCATTTATTTTGCTGTTGTTAGATTGGTGGATTACGGTGCGAAAAGCGCACCTAATCCACCCTACTTTTTTTAGGGCCAAAATAAAACCTTGAAGGAACGCAAAACAGAGCGCCAAAATGATCGCAAAACTGCCTATCTCCGGTATCATTCTAATTTTCCTTGTTCTTTTAATTCCTTGGCAAGCTGCGGTGGCATATATTTTTCATCATGTTTTGCCAACACTTGATCGGCCGTGAAAAAATCCGGGTGGGTTAATTTTCCCGTCACGACCACGCTTTGTCCTTCACGAAATAAATTTGGCAAGACACCTTGATAGTGGATGGATAAATTATTTTTTCTATCGGTTATCGTGAACGTAACAAACGTGCCGGAGGCATCGTATTTCACGCTCTGTTTTGCGACATAACCCCCAATGCGAACGACTTGATTCGGCGGCACGTGGGCGGCTATCAATTGTGTCGGAGTGTAAAACAAATTGATGTTTTGTTTTAATGCATACAAAATCAGGCTAAGGGCAATGCCTAAGATAACGAGTATGCTAACGATGCCTGCCAGTCTAAATTTTTGTTTTTGATTCATGACGAATAATTTTCTGAATGTGTTTTTTTTCACGCGAAAAAAGCCACCAATTAAAACCGAATACGCTGAGTGTGATGAAATAAGCTGACCACACATACCAACCATAACCACCCATGCTAATCCATTGTGATAGGTTCATCGACTTAAGACCTCCGAAACCCATTGACTGTTGCGCTCACGCCATAAAATTTGATTGCGCATACGGGAAAGTAACACTAACCCATAAAAAAGGAGGAAAGCAGCAATCATCGCCAACAAGGGATATAACATGGCAGGTGCGATAGACGGTTTAGCAAATTGGCTGAGGGTTGGGCCTTGATGCAAGGTATTCCACCAAATGACGGAGTAGTGAATGATCGGTAAATTAATGACACCGACGAGAGCCATGACGGCACCTGCTCGTTCACGATTTTGCTGATTGGGAATCACGGATTGCAACGCAATAAAACCCAGATATAAGAAAAATAAAATCAGGACGGAGGTCAAACGAGCATCCCAAATCCACCAAGTTCCCCACATCGGTTTTCCCCAAATGGATCCGGTGACCAGAGCGAGAAAAGTGAACCAAGCACCAATGGGTGCACTGCAAGACATGCAAATGGCCGCAATTTTTACCCGCCAAACCAGCGTAATGAAAGCAGCAATGGCCATGGTCATATAAATTGCTATGGCAGCAAATGCACTTGGTACATGGACGTAGATAATTCTAAATCCATCTCCTTGTTGATAATCTGCAGGCGCGATGAACAAACCATCCCATAAGCCATAGCCGAAACAAACAAGAAACGCGCATCCTAACCAAGGCAGCCAAGCAGTGGTGCTCGTATAGAAGGTTTTAGGTGCTAAAAAATTCTGTTTTAACCAATTCCACATGCTATTGATTGACTCCAATTCGTAGTGCGATGGCTGTTAACATCGGTGCAAAAGCCAGAGAGAACAACATGATCGCAGCAAGGATGGCGAAATAACCGATTAAAGGTTGTTGTACGCTCGCTGCAGCCAGTGTGCCCGTGCCAAAAATTAAAACCGGAATGTATAACGGCATGATTAATACAGGTAACAACAATCCGTGGCCTCGAATGCCGACCATCAGTGCGGCCCCAATTGCGCCCAGTAAAGTCAGGACGGGGGTGCCGAGTAGTAAGCTCGCGATCAAGATGTATTCTTCATCGGCTGGCAAGTGTAGCAAAAAACCCAACAGAGGGCTAATCATGACCAAGGGCAAACAATGCGTGCACCAGTGGCTGATCATTTTGCCTAACACGAGAAGGGGCAAGGGGTAGGGACTCAATAACATGAAATCTAAATAACCTTCGTCTGCATCGGCGCGAAATAAATTACCGATGGATAGCAAGACAGCCAATAACGCTGCCACCCAAATAATGCCAGGCGCAATTTTTTGCAACAAGGCGTCATCAGGCCCTACAGCTAAGGGAAAAAGAGTGACGACAATAATGAAAAATAAAAGCGGGGTTAACCAAGAATACGCTTGGCGCAATGTCGTACGAATTTCATAACGGATGATATTAAGCATACGCTGGGCTGTCCAAGTGCAGCGTTTTAATTTCATGCTGGAGGATGAAGTCATGATGCGTGGCAACCACCGCCAACCCATTTCGCGCGAGATGCTTGGTGAGAAGTTGATTAAATAGGACTTGTCCTTCAGCGTCTAATGCCGTAGTCGGTTCATCTAAAATCCATAAGGTTGCTTGCGAGAGATGCAAGCGCGCGAGTGCCAGGCGGCGATTTTGCCCGGCAGATAAATGAATCGCTTGTGTGTTGTGTGCGTGTTGCAATCCTACGGTATGCAGCGTCGAATTAATTTCTGAAAGAGAAAGCGTTTGCTGGAGTAGCGCAGCACTTAATTTCAAGTTTTCCATTACGGTGAGATAAGGTTTTAAACCATTTTGATGGCCGAGGTAACATAACTCGCGTGCATAAGTATCGTGTTGCTGCGTGATAGATTGGTTTTGCCATAAAATGGCGCCTAACTCAGGCTCGATATAGCCCGCAATCATGCGCAATAAGGTCGATTTTCCACAGCCATTGGCGCCGCGAATTTGGACTATTTCGCCACGTTGCAAGGTGCAGTGAACGTGACGGAACAGTTGCCTATCGTTACGCGAAAACGCTAAATTAGTCAAAGAGAGCGTCATATTATCCGTTTTTATTGGCCATAAAGAAGATCATGCAGAATAAACTCAGGGCACAACCCAATAACAAGAGCGCTTGATAATGACGATAACGGCGTGGTTGGGAATGATGTTGTGTGGAGACAGTAAGTTGTTGAGACTGCAATAAAAAATAAATAAAACCAAACCAGCTGACCAGGGCTGCAATAAAACTTAAGATACTGCCGCTGATCCAAAATTGATGCCAATCGTAACGCTGCAAGCTAATGAGAGTAAAACCGCTAGCTAATTGCAGTACGGCAAAAGGAATGATAATTAAAGATGTTTGTTTTTGGATGCGTTCGGCGTTCAGGGTGGCATGAGAGCGCCAGAGATGAAAGCTGTAAGCCATGCTGGTCAAAACGCAAGAAGCGCTTAAGATGTGCAGTATTTTTAGGTAAATATAAAGCATGATTGAGCACCTGTAGAGGGTGGTGAAATTTAACACATATTGGGTTTTATTGCTAGGGAAGCGGTAGCCACGCCGCGCTTTGCCCACCGGCTTTAAAATAAAAAAGTCGTTTTACTCACCGCATCATGGATCACAACAATTAATAGGATGAGCAAAAAAACATAACTCACCTTTCCTATCCAGCGCCACGGGTTTTTTCTTCGCAAAGCCAACAGCAAAGAAACCAATGCCCCGCTTAAAAAAACCAAGATATAGGCCGCCTGAATCCACGGCGTATGAAACGTAAAATGCTTGGGATAAACTAACAACGTTCCCGTGAGAGCAGTGAATACCAGTAACCACAAGATGGCTCGATTCAGTGGAGTGAGTGCGGTAAGAGAGGTTTTCTGAAAACCTGCTAGGAACAAACAACACATTGTTGAACCTAACAGGCTTAATGTCAGTATTAAGTGAATAAATTTTAACGCATTAATTAACATTTATAACCAATAAACAAAGACAAACAATAACAACCACACCACGTCGACAAAGTGCCAATACCAAGAAATTGCTTCAAAAGCGAAATGATTATGTGGATTAAAATCGTGACGCAACATGCGATATAAAATCACGCACAAGCCAATGGTTCCGATCGTGACATGCAAGCCGTGAAATCCGGTCAGCATAAAAAAAGTGGTGCCGTAAATGCCGGAGCCGAGTGTCAACCCTTTTTCTAAATAAGCAATCGCATATTCATGGCCTTGAAGATATAAGAAGCTGATGCCTAATAAGACAGTGGCCAGTTGACCAATTAACATTGTCTTGCGGTGATTTTTCAATAAAGCCCAATGCGCAATCGTGATAGTGGCGCCACTCGTTAACAGAATCAGGGTATTAATGGCTGGAATGCCCCATGCTTCCATAATCGATTTCGGTGCGAGAAACATGCTGGGATTCGGGTTAGCAGGAGCGGGCCAACCTGTTGCAAAGCTCGGCCAGAGCACGACGTGACTGATAATATGGGAACCCGCGCCGCTTAATGTGGGAATAGAGATCATGCGTACAAAAAACAACGCACCGAAGAAGGCGCCGAAAAACATGACCTCAGAAAAAATAAACCAACACATCGCCCAGCGAAAGGAACGATCCACTTGTGGATTTTCCAGCATACCGGCACGGTTTTCTCGAATGACCATGCCAAACCAGCCATAGATCATATAAATCAACATGAGGAAACCAAACCCAAATAAATAAGGCCCAAACCATTCTTGATGTAACCAGTTAGCAGCGCCTGCCACCGTACAGATCAGAGCGATGGAGCCTTTGAGAGGCCAACTGCTGGGTGAAGGCAGGTAATAGCTTTTATTTTTTTGTATCATTTTTTATGACCTTATAATAAATCAAAAAAGATGTAGGATGGATTAGACGCGTAGCGTCGTAATCCACCGATTGGGCGCTGAAGTGGTGGATTACGACGCTACGCGTCTAATCCACCCTACATTTTTTACCACAAACTATAATCTTTTCCGGGCGCACTTTCTTGCATCATGTATTTAACCGCCGCTTTCAATTCCGCATCGGAGCAAGTCGCACAAGCTCCATGAAGTGGGTGACCTTTACGGCCAGTTAAGACGTTAATATAAGTATCTAAAAAGCCCGCCTTGACCATGGGTTTCCAAGCAGCCACATCACCCGGTTTAGGTGCATTTTGGAAGCCACTATTGTGACAAACACCACAGTTTTCCTGGTAAATCAATTTACCATCTTCCAGAGTGAGCTTTTTCACGGGGGTGATTGAGGCAATTTTACCATCGGGGCCGGTCACGGATGCAACCATGTAATCGACAGCAAGCTTGATATCTTGATCGTTACAAGATACGCACGTTCCTTTTGCTGGCATGCCGCCAATGCCTTTGATGGCATTTTCATAGACGGTATTCATGCCTTTTTTCATCACGGGCGTCCAGCTTGTGCCGTCACCGTATTTGGGCGCACCGCCCGCACCGGACGCATGACAACCTGAGCAGTAACCTTCATACAAGGCCTTGCCTGCAGCAGGTCCGGTCGGTTTAGGCGGGCTTTGGCTTTGTACCGATTTGAGGTAAACCGCAATCGCGGATAAATCGTCAGGCGTCAAATAGCGTAAGCTGTCACGGTTCACTTCCAACATCGGGCCTTCCACTTGTCCGCCGCCAATCATCCGATCTTTGGTGAACACGTCGATAATTTCTTGTTCTGACACTTCAGCCAAATTTGCTTTGGTGATGTTAGGCGCGAGATAACCTTGGATTTTATTACCCGTCAAATCAAATTTGTGTATGGGTGCGCCCAGCGGCAACTTCTCGGAGAAAATTTTATAAGAAGGGGAGTGACACATCGCACAATGCCCTAAACCTTCCACTAAATATTCGCCACGTTGCCATTTTTCTCCGGCTTGTGGAACCCCTTTATAAACGGCAGTGGGATGGAAAAATAATAAGCGCCATGGCATTTGCAGTAACCGGACATTGAATGGCCAAACCATTTTATTCGGAAGATTTTTTTGTTCGATGGCCGGGATGCTATCGAGATACGCTTTCAGCGCAATCAAATCCTCGGTGGTGACTTTACTAAAATAAAGATAAGGGAATGCGGGGTAATAATAATGTCCATTAGGCGCAATACCTTCTCGCATCGCTTTAATAAATTGTGCCTCTGTCCACCCACCAATCCCCGTTTTTTTGTCAGGGGTAATGTTAGGGGAGTAAATGGTTCCAAATGGCGTTTGCATCGGTAAGCCACCGGCAAAAGGCTTGCCTTTTTCGGGACTGTTAGTGTGGCAGGCAATACAATCACCGGCTTTCGCAATATATTCCCCTTTTTTGATGAGTTCAGGGTTCTTGCCAGCGAGGGTGACAGGCGGGTAATCGGGGAAGTATTGTTCTACATCATCCGGGTTGGTGGCTGCTATTTGTTGCACATTGGTGCTAATGCCGATTACGGTGAACAGGATGGAGATGACGATGGCAACAAAGAGTACAGTGATAATAGCAACATTTCGTTCTTTTGATAAAAGCTTATCGATGAATTTTTTCACGCAATCGATCCTTGCAAAATTCTTTAATTTATAATGCGGCACATTTTATAGTGATTTTGATTGAATGCAAATGTTTATAAAAGCTGGCGGGCACTACATTTAATAAGGTGATTAAAAGTAGGGTGGGCAAAGCGCAGCGTGCCCACCCGCACCTTAGCCACACAAGATACCCCTTGTGTTATTTGAAAAATATGTTTTAATTGTGTCGGTTTTTGCGCTCATCTGAATATTCTTTGTCGGCCCAAACTACAAATAAATGATACAAGGTTTATCTATGCAGCATTATATTAGTCGATTGATGCTTTTTTTTAGTCTTTGCTTTGCAGCGGTCAGTGCCCATGCGGCATTGCAATTGAACATGCCTTATGGTGTTTCGCCGATCAGTCATGAAATTTATAATCTTCATATGGCTTGTTTCTACGTCTGCTGTGCGATTGGCGTCGTGGTATTTGGCGTTCTGATTTATTCATTAATTAAGTTTCGTAAATCAAAAGGTGCGGTGGCGGCGCACTTTCATGAACATTTAGGCATTGAAATTATCTGGACGACGATTCCCTTTTTAATTTTGGTTGCCCTAGCGGTTCCCGCTACTATTATTTTGCAACATATCCATAATACCGATAATGCCGCGTTGACCATCAAAGTCACGGGTTATCAGTGGAAATGGAAATATGAATACCTAGATCAAGGCGTGAGCTTTTTTAGCAATCTCTCAACGACACAAGAACAAATTCACAATAAGACACCTAAAAATAAATGGTTTTTGCTCGAAGTCGATAATCCCGTCGTGATTCCTGTGAATACGAAAGTGCGCTTACTCGTGACTGCAGATGATGTCATTCATGCGTGGTGGGTGCCAGACTTGGGTGTGAAGCAAGATGCGATTCCAGGCTACATTAACGAAAATTGGGTTTATGCCAGCGAACCGGGTACCTATCGCGGACAATGTGGCGAGTTATGCGGCATCAACCATGGATTTATGCCCATTGTTATCAAAGCGGTTTCTCAAACTGACTTCAATCAGTGGGTGAAGGACCATCAGCCAGCTGCCATGCGTGCTATTGAAGAAGCGAATTTAAAACCACAGACGACAGAACAACTGTTGGCTGCGGGTAAAGCAGGATATGAACAAAGTTGCGTCATGTGTCATCAAGCGAATGGCGAAGGATTAACGCCAAGCTTTCCGCCCTTGAAAAAGAGTCGGGTAGTCACAGGATCACCGGATGCCAATATTGCTTTCGTATTGACGGGTGTACCAGGGACAGCCATGCAGGCATTTGGTAATCAAATGGATGATAAGACACTGGCAGAAATTATTACGTATACACGTTACGAATGGGGTAATGATGCGATCATTACACGTCACAAGCACCCTGTCGTCGTGCAACCCATGGATGTGAAAAGAGTTAGGGAAAAGCAAAAGAACCAATAGGCGGAGTTTAAACCCATGAGTGAAGCCATAGTACATAATCATCACGATGCGCATGACCATGACGATCATCATCACGGCCCTGAAAAAGGTATCAAGCGTTGGCTTTTTACCACGAACCATAAAGATATCGGCACGCTGTATTTATATTTTAGTTTAATCATGCTGTTTGTCGGCGGCTTTATGGCGCTTCTGATTCGGATTGAATTATTTGAGCCAGGCAAAGTGTTGTTGGACCCTGAATATTTTAATCAAATGACAACCATGCATGGTTTGATTATGGTGTTTGGTGTGATTATGCCTGCGATGGCGGGGTTAGCAAATTGGTTGATTCCGATGATGATCGGTGCGCCCGATATGGCACTACCGCGCTTGAATAACTGGAGTTTTTGGCTATTGCCTTTTGCGTTTAGCATGTTGCTTAGCACCATGTTGATGAGTGGGCCTGCTCCTGATTTTGGTTGGACATTTTACGCTCCTCTCTCTACCACATTTGGCCCGAAGAGTACGGATTTTTTCATCTTTTCTATACACTTGATGGGTGCCTCTTCAATTTTAGCCGCTTTAAATATTGTCGTTACGATTTTCAATATGCGTGCGCCGGGCATGACCTGGTTTAGATTGCCCATGTTTGTCTGGAGTTGGCTCGTCACGGCCTTTTTGTTGCTAGCGGTCATGCCGGTGCTTGCGGGTTGCGTCACGATGATGTTGATGGATAGACATTTCCACACCAGTTTCTTCAATGCGGCAGGGGGCGGCGATCCCTTACTGTTTCAACATGTATTTTGGTTCTTTGGTCATCCTGAAGTGTATATTTTAATTTTGCCAGGTTTTGGTGTCATTTCAGAAATTATTCCGACTTTTGCACGCAAGGCTTTATTTGGTTATCACGCGATGGTGTATGCGACGGTCATGATTGCAGTCGTCGGGTTTGTCGTTTGGATGCACCATATGTTTACCACCGGCGCACCCATTGCGGCACAACTTTATTTTATGTATGCCACGATGCTGGTTGCGGTGCCTACCGGTATCAAAGTATTCAATTGGTTGGCTACGTTATTCAAAGGATCGATTACTTTTGAGACCCCTATGCTGTTTGCATTAGGCTTTCTCATTATGTTTACGATCGGTGGTTTTTCTGGGTTGATGTTGGCGTTGGTTCCTAGCGATTATCAATACCGTGATAGTTATTTCGTCGTGGCACATTTTCATTATGTCTTAGTGTCCGGCTCGCTGTTTACCATCTTGGCAGCAGTTTATTTTTGGTTACCGAAGTGGACCGGGCAGATGTATAGCGAAAGACTTGGTCATTGGCATTTTTGGTTGTCGGTAATTGGGATGAACGTTACTTTTTTACCGATGCACTTTTTAGGATTAGCGGGCATGCCGCGTCGGATTCCAGATTACGCATTACAATTCACTGACTTTAATCAGCTTTGCACCATTGGCGCTTTCATTTTTGGTTTCGCTCAATTGATCTTCTTGTTCATCGTGTTAAAAGCAACTTTTGGTAAGCGTACTCAGCAGGTGAGTAATCAAGTGTGGGAAGGAGCGAAGGGATTAGAATGGACGATTCCATCTCCTGCACCGTATCATACATTTGAGACGGCACCGGTCGTGCAATAACGAATAAACCGTTATTCCTATCCCGTCATCCCCGAATGCTTTTGTCGGGGACCTCCTCTTCGGTAGACAGGTCCCCGACAAAAGCATTCGGGGATGACGGGATATATGGGATGATGTGATAAGAGAAGCCCATGCCAAATTCCTCCCTCCAAAAAAAAAACCGTAAACTCTTCCTCATCCTTTGCTGTGGCGTTTTATTCATGTTCGGCTTTTGCTACCTGTTAATTCCACTCTATGAGCTCGTTTGTAAGAAAGAAGGTATAAACGGGAAGTCAGTCAGTTCTGCTGCGACCTTAGATAAAAATATGGCAGTGGATGTTACTCGAACCATAAGAGTTTATTTTACAACGACTTTACACAGTGGGTTGAAATTTAAGTTTATCCCTTTGCAGCGTTCCATTGATATTCACCCGGGAGAAAAAAAGCTTATTTATTTTTATGCTGAAAATCAAAGTGGGGGTGAAATGACCGTCCAAGCTATCCCCAGTATTACCCCGATGGACGGGGCGCGATTTTTGAAAAAAACAGAATGTTTTTGCTTTACGCAACAGTATTTCTTTAAAGGCGAAAAAGCCGATATGCCCGTTTATTTTTTTATTGAGCCGGGTATTTCTAACGATATTAAAGAGTTGACGTTGTCTTATACCTTGTTTGATGCGAGTGATTATGTGAAGCAAAATCAGCAGCATTTTACAAAGGGTAGAATTGATCTATAATGGCGCACTTTTCCTAGGCCTTCTTATGTTGGGATATTGAATCGAAAATGGATGGCTTTTGTAGGGGCGGACCCATGTGTCCGCCCTGACTTTTCTCCGCAGGCAATTAGAAGATGAAGGCTGCTGGGCGGACACGCGGGTCCGCCCCTACAAAAGCGACTTATTCGATAATGATGTAGCTTGGAGGAAGGGAGTTTATTAATGATAAGACCATTACAATTTCATTTTGGACAAAAGACATATGTCTTTCATTTCAGAGCCGGGTTCTCTTTGCTGTGTTTGGCTTTATTTTGCTTGTGTATCGCATTAGGTTGTTGGCAACTGCATCGTTATCACACTAAAAAGACGCTCTTAGCTAATTATCAAAAGCACTTAACAGAGCCCGCTCAACTTTTTAATTCACATTCTCCTGTAGTGCCTTTTCAGTCTATTGAGGTGAAAGGCCGCTATGTGAATCCATTAACTGTGCTTATCCAAAATCGTTTTTATCATGATGAGTTAGGTTTTGAAGTGCTGACAGCATTGCAAATGCCCAATGATAAACGCTTATTACTGGTCGATCGCGGTTGGGTAAAAAAAATAAATGCACCACTACCGGTTATTGAAAGCATCGCTGCTCCGCAACACCTCACAGGCCATATTAAATTACTCGATGAGTACCAATTTATTTTAGGCAAAAATAGTTACACGCCGGAAAAAAGACCACTGGTGGTGCAACGAATTGATGTGAAAGAATTGAGTCAATGGACTCATCAAGATTTTTATCCCTTTCTATTGCGCTTAAATGCCAATGAGCCAGGGGGGTATGTGCGTGATTGGACAATTGTGACAGTGACACCCGAGCGTCACATGGCTTATACCGTTCAGTGGTTTGCGTTGGCTTTGGTTTTGCTAATCGCGTATTTCTGTTTTTGTTGTGAAAAAATATCAAAGGAAGAGCATTCTAATGCAAAAAACATCTCCTAAAAAATTATCCTTTATCGTGTTAATTTTTGCACTGCCGATTTTAGCCAGTTGGTTTTTATATCATTATCATACGCATTTCGATTTTAAAACAGTCAATCACGGCGTATTACTCCATTCACCTATTGATGTAAATTATCTTTATTCACAAACAACAAAAAATGAGCCAAAAAAATGGCATATTATTGCTATGTGCGATTCCCCCTGTGCTGAGTTGAATGATCAACTGACACGTGTCAAAAAAGCATTAGGGAAAGATAGCGATCGTCTCTTGGTGAAGGTAAAAAACAGCCATACGCCACCGTTAAAAAAGTTACAAGACACGTTTATTCAACAAGGCAATACCCATTTTCAGGTCAGTAATAAAATTTTCTTAGTCGATCCGTTAGGCAATTTATTTATGTATTATCCCAACACGGTCGATCCCATGCATATTTTAAAAGACTTAAAACGGGTATTAGAGGTATCGCAAATTGGTTAGTTTACGTTTTCTGACAAGATTCGCTTTTTGCGCTAGCTTTTTTGCGTTGGGGGTGATTGCATTGGGTGCTTTCACGCGCTTAATTGATGCGGGACTTGGTTGCCCTGATTGGCCGGGTTGTTACGGACAAATCACCGTTCCCTTATCTGAGGGCGCACAAAAACTCGCTTTATTACACTATCCTGAGAGTCATTTAATAGCCTATAAAGCGTGGGCGGAAATGATACATCGTTATTTTGTAGCGGGCTTAAGTCTTTTTATTTTGAGCATCATTACGCTTATTTTTAGCCAAAAAAAATTACGGACTCGCGGCAATATCTTGCTCTCGTTGTTCTTAATTGTGTTGTTAGGTTATCAAATTATGTTAGGGCAGTGGACTGTGACATTAAAATTATTGCCTGTCATCGTGTCGCAGCATTTGTTAGGTGGTTATTTTATTTTAGCCACGCTTTGGGTGGTTTATTTGAATAACGCTCAACTTCGTCATCCCCGAATGCTTTTATCGGGGATCTCCTCATCGGTAAACAGGTCCCCGACAGAAGCATTCGGGAATGATACGTGGATGGTGATTTTTTCTGTGCTTGCTCTAATTTTATTGCTTATGCAAATTTTGTTAGGCGCTTGGACTAGCACCAATTACGCTTCTCTCAGCTGCGTCGATTTTCCTTTTTGCACGAATGATCAAACGATGCAATGGCATTGGCGCGCCGCATTTAATTTATTTTCGCCTATCGGTATTAATTATGAAGGCGGCGTGCTACCGGTTGCCATTCGGCAAACAATTCAAATGGCGCATCGATTTGGCGCATTGATTTTGACAAGCTACTTGTTAATTTTTTCCATGATTGCTTCCCATTTTTTAAAAAATCGACCGGAATTATTGAAAATTCTTTATCTAATTTTAGGCTTGTTGTGTGTGCAACTTTGTATTGGCATAAGTAATGTGGTGTTAAAGCTACCGCTTGTTTCTGCTCTCAGTCATACGCTCGTTGCCGCTTTATTATTAATTTCTTTACTGACATTTATCGTTAAGCTTATCCAATGCGAGCGAGGAGCAAATACATGAGCGCAACCCTTCGCGATTATTTAACACTTTGTAAGCCACGCGTGGTCATGCTGATGATTTTGACTTCGATTGTTGGAATGTGTTTGGCTCCTTCAGCAAATGCTCGAACGATTCCTTTGATTTTTGGCAATCTTGGCATTGCTTTGATTGCTTCTGCCGCCGCCGCATTGAATCATGTGGCAGATCAACATATTGATAAAGTTATGCGACGCACTCAGTTTCGCCCTATCGTGCAAGGCAAAATTAGTGCAGGAAAAAGTATGGTTTTTGCTGCCGTCTTATGCTTGTTAGGTCTCGCCATATTGCTTTATTTTACGAATGCATTAACGGCTGTTTTAACGTTTTTATCTTTAATTGGTTACGCTGTTTGCTACACGCTTTATTTAAAACATGCCACGCCGCAAAACATTGTCATTGGTGGTATTGCAGGTGCCGTTCCGCCTTTGTTAGGGTGGACAGCCGTCACCGGTACAGTGAGTCCGCAAGCGTTGTTACTGGTATTGATTATTTTTATTTGGACGCCACCGCATTTTTGGGCGCTCGCCATTCATCGTTTTGACGATTATGCCAAAGCAAATATACCGATGTTGCCAAATACCCATGGCATTCCTTTTACAAAATTAAATATAGTGCTTTATACCATTTTGTTGATGGTGGTGACGGTGCTGCCTTACCTGATTAATATGTCAGGCATGCTTTATTTTGTCGGCGTTTGCATTGCCAATTTGATTTTTTTATTTTATGTCATGCGTTTATTTTTTAGTGACGATAAACAGCATGCGATGGATTCGTTTAAATATTCTATTTATTATTTGGGAATATTGTTTTTATTGCTGCTGTTAGATCATTATTTTATAAAAGGAGTGGTATCGTGAAACATGCTAAGTTAATTGCTATCCTCGTTATTATTGTGGCGGTAGTCACCTCGATCGAATTGTATTTTGGTTTTTTACAACATCGTGAAGTGGCAAACAATGTGAAAATTGATGGGGTTTTCCTTGCCTCAGCGCAACCCATTAATGATTTCCATTTAACGGATAATCATGGTAAGCCTTTCAATAAAGACAGTTTAATGGGACATTGGACATTAATGTTTTTTGGTTTTACAAATTGTCCAATGGTTTGTCCAACTACGATGTCTGCATTAAATGATATGTATCAACAATTAAAAAAAGAATTGCCTCCTGAACAACTGCCGCGCGTGGTAATGATTTCGGTGGATCCTGATCGTGACACACGTAAGAGAATGCATGCTTATGTCACCGCGTTTAACCCAGCATTTATAGGTGCGCGTGCGGATATCAAAGAAACCATACTCTTGGAAAAGCAATTACACATTGCCGCTGCAAAAATGCAAGTAGATGGTCAAGGTAAAAATCAATACACCATTAATCATAGTACAGATATTTTATTGGTTAATCCGAAAGGTGAATTGCAGGCGTATTTAGCGTTTCCCCATAAAGCAGATCAAATGGTCAAAGATTATCAATTGATAGTAAAGACGGTAGGCTAACCATGCGTTTTTTAAAAGTAAGTTTGGTTTTTTTAATTAGTTTGTGGATGATGAGTTGTTCAGAGCAAGGTTCAGTGTTGCATGATACCAAAGGCAACCCCATTCCTGTCGCAGAATTGACAGGTAAATGGGTCATCCTTAATTATTGGGCGGCTTGGTGTGAAAGTTGTGTGAAAGAAATTCCCGAGCTGAATCGTTTTTATCAGCATAACCAACACAAAAATATTGTGCTATATGGTGTTAACTATGACCACATGCCGATGAAGGATTTACAAGCTGCTATAGAACAGACTCATATTGCTTATCCTATTGTGTTGGAAGATCCCGCGAAAACCTGGGCGTTAGGTGAATTTGAAGCATTGCCGGTTACGTTTATCATTGATCCTGAAGGTCATGTGGCAAAGAAAATTTTAGGGGCAAATACAGAAAAGTCGTTAGACGCGGTTATGCGTGAATTGCAAAAAAACCGATGAAAAATTATCGTGTCGTATGGGTGATTGGGTTATTGATGTTAAGTGGTATAGCGGGTTTTTTATTATCGCTTTACCAGCATCGAGGACTGGTCGTTTTAGAAAATAATGATGTGCAAGTGATGGAAACCTATCACTACCCTACAACTTTTGTGCGTCAGTTGCGAGGCGATCCAAATGCAGGTGAAAAAATATTTAAACAATTTTGCACATCCTGCCATGGCAATCCACCGATTATTGCAATTCCCGCACCGCGCATTGGCGATAAGAAAGTTTGGGCCATCAAACAAAAAATGGGGATGCAGACCTTACTGAAACTCACTATTATGGGTGTAGGAGCGATGCCCGCGCGTGGCGGTTGCTTTGAATGCAGCGATGCACAATTGCAAGAAACGATTCATTATATTTTGAAAAAAAGCGAATAGGATCTGTTGGCAATTGGTTTTTAAACATGCCAATCCAATTATCAGCGGACTTAAACGTAGGGTGGATTAGACGCGTTTTTTGCGTCGTAATCCACCTTTTTAATAAATAATGGTGGATTACGACGCAAAAAACGCGTCTAATCCACCCTACGTTTATAATGTTTTATGTTATGGCATTTATAAATAGGAGAAAATTATGGAACCTATCATTGAAAATGAAATATTAACCTTGGCTCAGATAGAATTAATTGAACTCGAAGTCATCGAGCTTTCTACGCAAGCTTACCGTTGTTGTGGTCATTTATGGCATTCTTTGTAATCGACGGTTTTTCATGTTAATTGGCGTTAACTGGGGGGCGCCCCAATCATTGCCTATTATTCAGCGATTATTAACAGAAAATATCGCTGATTTTTGCGAAATAGCGATCGACAATTTTATTCACTTATCGCCTCAGCAAGTGCGCGATGTTTTGCCCGACAAACCAGTGAGTTTTCATATTCTCGGCTCACGTTTCTTAGAAAAAACACCGGCACAATTGCGAGAGATAGCGGAAAGAGTGCGCGCCTGGATTGCTGTTTTTCAGCCTCTCTACGTCTCTGACCATCTTCTGCAATTTACTGATCAGAAAGGTTATTTACCTGCTTTAACAGAATTAGATTATGCGAGTCAAACTCAGCAAACGATTGAACATTGCCGAGTGTGGCAACAATTAATCGGCCAAAAGATTTTTTTTGAAAATGTGGCTTCATTGTTGCCAGTGGGAGAAACGCAGCCTACGTTTTACGAGCAACTTATCCAAAGCACGCAGGCAGGTTTGTTATTTGATATATCCAATGCCGCGATTTCAGATATCAATGGCGTTTGTCCATTTGAAAAATGGCAACCCTTATTACACGCTTGTACCCATTTTCATGTCGCCGGGTTTCGTTTTGTCGAAAATAACATGGCATTGGATACGCATGACACTTCTGTTGCACCCGAGGTCCATGAGTGGATAAGGAAAATATTGCCTACATCCGTCGGAAAAACACTGGTGGTTGAGCTCGATGACAATATCGATTTTTCTTTTTGGCGAAAGGAAATTTTAACAGTAAAAGAGTCGATTCAGGCATCATCGAAATTGACCTCATTAAACCAATTTACCTCGACTAAACGAAATAAAGAAGCAATAGAAAAGTTAATGCACAAAGAAGTTTGGCATTCTATGTTGAATACCGTGCCGAATTTAAAAAATGATGCAAACGATTTGTTTGTTCCATTTTTTAATTGGATGCAGCAAAAAAATATTTCCGCTGGCTGGGCATTACCACTGCATATAGTAGAGTGGTTTATGCATCAATCTATTCAATTAACGGAAGATGCAAAAAAAGCATTGTTAATGGCTGCAGCAACTCGTTGGGCTGGGGTCAGTATGGATCATATTGCAGTGAATACTATTTTAATCGCTTCGCCTCATCTGCCGGGTATCGCGGTGCGTCTTGAAAAAAGCGCGTTTCCTGAAAAACCAGGCCGCATTACAGTAGTGAAAATATCCCTGTCTGATATGCCAAGGCAAAATAGTTTTCTTTTACCAAACCAAGATTGGCAGGCTGTGCCCTTATAAAAGTGCGTTGTCATATCCCCCAAACATATCATTACCCGCAAATTCTGATGGCCTTAAAAATGTAGGGTGGATTAGGCGCTTTTTGCCGTAATCCACCAAACTATAATTAATTGCAGCATTGTTTGGTGGATTACGATGCAAAAAACGCATCGTGCCACCCTACGTTTGTAATCTGAAAATCAGAGGTGATGCGACATGCAAGCTTGTGGATAACGATATGCCCCTAAATGCTTATCTCAGTGCCGTCATCCTTGAATGCTTTTGTCGGGGATGACGGTTTCTGAAGGTTTACGAGGCACCGCTACACAAACCCATACCCAATCAATATCAGTGAAAGCACCATTACCCCACTTAACAAGGTTTTTCCACCCGGCACATAAAACTCACTGGCTAATTGCCGTTGATAACGTCCTCGCCATACCATGCAAGCAGGTAGGAGTATCAGTAATAATGCGCTAAAAATGCCAGCATAATTTAATGCTTGAATAAATACATTTGGGAAAAATAATACAATGCTTAACGCGGGAATAAAGGTGAGGCCATGAATCAATAATTTGCTTTTTCCCTTCTTTTCAAGATTAAGTCCATCTGAAAAGAAATCGGTTAAACAAAGTGCCACACCAAGAAAGGACGTTAAAACACAAACGGATGTAAATAATTTTATAATCCAAGCGAGAGAATTTTTTTCTACAGCGGTCGTTAGCAGGGTGACTAACGAACTATTAGGACTGGCCGAATGCATAAGACTCACTAAACTTGCTTTATCGCCCGTAAGAGGGATGATGCCCATAATCACGGCATCCCAAGCGATATAACAAAAAAGAGGTACGGTGCTACCGATGAAAATAGCGAGCTTTAATTTTTTAACGTCACCTTTAAAGTAACTACGCAAACTGGGAATTAAAATGGCCCATCCAAACGAGGTAGCAGTGACGGTGATCGCTGAAGCGGATGTCAAATAGCGTAAATTTCCGGTCGCTAAGTTGCTTTGCATGATCCAAGGCGCTAATAAAATCAGCAAGAGAAAGAATGCGGTGAATTTAATAGCCATCAATAAACGATTGATGCGATCCACAGCATTGATACCCAAATAAACGATGGTGCCCAATAAGAGTGTAAATAAAATGGCAGCTAATTGTATGGATAAATGGATACTTTTAAGAGTGAGTAAATGCTGAAACAAATCACTGCCACTTGCAATATAAGCACAAAGCAAGGCATACAATAATAATAAATATGTTAACCACGCAATGAATTGGCCGACGGGACCTAGTGTGATTTTTGCCATGGAAATTAAATTAGTATTGTCGGGTAACCATAAGTTCACTTCTAAAATTAAAAAAGCACCGCACATCATAATGAACCAACAAGCGATCAATAAGATCACAGAACCCATAAAACCTAATTGTGCGGCGGCAATAGGCAGTCCCAACATACCGGCACCGATGGAGGTTCCGATGATTAATAAAATACTACCAATTAATTTTGAATGCATAAGCTCGGGTCTCGCTAAGCGGTTAAATTTGAAATCAGGAAAAGAATGTGGTTACAGAGAGTTAATTTGGCCGGGGGCCAAAATAAAAGGAAAAGAAGGAAGCAAAGTAGCGAACGACGTCGACTGGCGAAGGGTAAGTCGCTTTGTCAGGAGCTTGTAATGAGCTAATTTGTTGTAACATGAGGGTTCTGTTAAAAAGTAAAACACATTTCTAGCAGAGGACAAAACTTGTTGTCAAGTGGAATATGATAAGGGTGTGTGACCTATCTATCGCTTAGAAGAGGATTACGATGCAAAAAACGCATCTAATCCACCTACAATCGAAGTAGGAATTGACCTTGCTATCGGCTATAATGCTCAAAAAAAATCCAGCATCATTTGTGATATAAAATGAAGGAAATTTGCATGTTTTCGGGTAAGTATGATTTCAAAGTTCATTTATTAGATGCCGATGGCGTTGTTTTTAATGAGGATTATAATGAGCGCAGAAAAGCAAAAGACCTTCCTGAGTATTCGGAAGAACAAGCTATTTTAGCTTCAAATCAGCAGCTTATTGAGTTTATTGGGCAAAGTATAAATACATCACGCAGTGGACAAATAGAATCTTTTTCCATTAGAGAAAGCGCTTTCGGCGATCATTATAACGCTCGAAAATTGAATACTTCATTGTATTGCAAGGCATTATCCGTACTTCATCCGGCCGTACAAGCAAGGACTACAAACCGATGCAAGCTTGAAAAATATTTAATGAGAGATACTTGGAGCAAGGCTCCGGCAGGTGAAGAGTTTGATAATGCTTGTAGCCATCCACCTGGAGTACAGTTAACAAAGAGTTCTTTACCTAACGATCAATCAAAATTTTCTATGTTATATGCAAGGATGCAAAGAATAGTGGTAGAGAACCCCCATAAAAAAAATATTCATGTGACGGTTTGGGATGATAATCCGGATATATTGGCTAATTTAATAGATTCTTTTACTCGCTATCCTACACTTATACCAGCCAAAATAACGTTGGATTTTATGCGTCATGGTAAAAAGGACGGCGAATTTTATGTATTTAATAAAGTCGGACTAAAAGGAGAGGGCGATTCTAATCCATTTTATGAAGAAGCCATTCGCGCCTTTTACAATTCGAAGGAATATAAGAAATTTCATCATAAAATGAAGCAGGCTTTGAAGAAAAAAGATTCTTCGAAGAAAAACGCTTCTGTTAAGAAAAAAGATGGCTTATCAGGAAAAGTTCTTTCTCCTTTAGCTGTAATGTGTTTGTTGCATCAGAGAGGGCTGGATACTTGGCAAAAGTTAACAGCAGGCCAGGTGGATCTGGTTTCAGCAACCGATAATTACGCCCATGATATGCTCTCATCACCTCTTATTTTTACCGACTTCACTCGGGATATTCGAGATGCTCTTATTGCATGTGCCAAGAGCGAAATTAAAAAATCAACATTAATAGAGATCCTATTACAAAAAATACAAGAAGCGAATACAGCGGCAAAAGTGCGAGCTATTGTTGATATGCTTAAATCAGATGCTAATCGAGCCTTATTGCATGATAAAGTAAGTCAGCTAGAGCGCGGTTTTTTTAATTATACTTGGCATAAGCGCCCCATATCTAATACCTTTAACAATATCGTTAAAATGGCTAAGTGCAGAATTTTGCAGTTGTATGCGCAAACGCCTGAGGAAAGCTTGCATGCTGCAGACGACGTTTTTTTACAAGAGGGGCGTCATTGGTTAAAGGTTGGAGAGAGTGCTTCCTTTTCTCTGCGGAAGAAATTGGATGTGCCTGGCAAAAAAGAAAAAGTATGCAAAGAGATTAATAATAATTTTGAGGAGCATAGTAGGGCCATTAGGCGGCGTTATCGGATGGGTGGTTAGAAAATAGAGCATGGTGGGCATGCTGCACTTTGTCCACCTTACCTGTTTGCGTTGGTATTGCATGGAAGTGTGATCATAAGATATTAATTGATTGATGAATATAAGGATGTATTGTTATGTTTTCTGATGAAAGTGATTTCTCTGTCCATTTATTAGATGGCGATGGAGTGGTTTTTAATGAAGGTTATCATAGTGGCCGAAAAGCAAAAGACCTTCCTGATTATTCGGAAGAAAAAAATATTTGCGAGTCAAATGCAAAGCTTATTGAGTTTATTGCAGACGATATAAATAAAGCAGGCGAGGGTCAAATTGAGTCTTTTTCAATTAGGCAATCTCCGTTTGGCGAGCAAGAAAATGCGACTGCGTATAATACCTCTTCGTATTGTAAGGCTTTATCTACCATTCATGCAGCAGTGCAAGTCTCTACCCAAAATCGATGCAGACTCGGCAAGTATTTAACTTTTGATACATGGACTCGAACAGAGACAGGGAGAACGTTTGAAGAGGCTACTCGGATTTCAACAACGCAATTTTCTGACGATCCATCTTTTCCTTTTGATAAGTCAAAATTTTCAATATTGTATGCAAAAATTCAAAAAATCGGGGCAGAGAATCCAGATAAAAAAAATATCCATATTCATGCTTGGGATGATTCTATAACAATACTCAAAACGTTAATGCATTTTTTCTCTTCTAAGCTGATACCAAAAAATGTAACATTTAATGTTGTGTATCATATGAAGCAAGATGGCGGCTTCTATCTTCTGAGTAAAACACAGTTAAAAGGAGAGGGGGAGCCTAATCCATTTTACGAAGAAACACTGAGGGCTTTTTATAAAAGTAAGGAGTATAAAGCTTTTGAAGAAGATCCCATTTTAAAATATAAAATTGTGCCTTTATTTGGCAGCTACTTTCCATCTGCCGCTGAGAGAATGCATGTGCTGCATCAGCAGGCGCTTGATTTTTCGCAAAAATTAATTATGGGGCAGGTAGATCAAGATCAGGAAGCCGATGATTATGCTCGTGATATGCTTTTATCGTATGCTCCAAAACACCCGCAAAAAACTCGATCAGCGAGCTTGCCCGTCGTTCTTCATTTAGCTGCTGAAGTGCAAACGGATAAGGTTTTGCCCGCAATAGATTTTGTTCCCTCCTCACCCACGGATGATGTTCAGCATTCTCTTACTTTATACGTTAGCAAGAAAATTGAAAAAACGGAATTAGTCACCCTTCTTTTGCAAAAAATACAAGAAGCAAAAACGTCCGAAGAAGTGCGTACTATTATTGAAACGCTTAAATCGGACGCTAATCGAACGCTATTACATGATAAAAGCAGTGAGGCTGAAAGGAGTTTTTTTAATTACACTTGGTATGATCAGCCTATTTCAAGGACATTTAATGATTTGGTTAAAATGGCTAAATGCAAAATATTGCAACTGTATGCGCAGACGGCTATTCAGTTATCACAGGCGGATCGAGTTTTTTTACAAGCAGGTCGTCATTGGTTGAAAGTGGGTGATAGCACTTCGTTTTCTTTTTTTAAGAAATTAAGTAATTCCAAGAAAAAAGAAGAAATAGCCAAAAAAGTTGATAAAAGTTTTGAAGAATACCACCAGGCCATCAAGCAACGATATCAACTACATTAATCAAGGATGATATAGATGAGTACTTCACGCAAAGAAAAAAGCGATTTATCTGCGCACTTTCTGGATGCTAACAATACCGTTTTCAATCAAGAATATTTTAATTATTTAAATCAAAAAAATCACTCTTACTCTGAAAAGGCGAATGTCTTGGGTTCAAATAAGAACCTTATCACTGCCATTGCGCATGCTATAGAGCAAGCAGGCCAAGGCGAAATCGGATCTTTTTCCGTTGTGCAAGATCCCGTAAACGAAAAAGTTAATATGGGTCAATTTCAACGACCCTCTTTTTTTAATGCCTTATCCATCATGCATGCTGAGCTCCAAGCAAAATCGCGGCAGCCGTGTAAGTTTGATAAGTATTTAATGTGGGATGCTTGGACGCGGAATGAGGCAGGCAAAGCGTTTCATTTCATCTCTGAGGGCTCGACCCATTCAAATCATCATTGTCCTATCGATTATTCAAAGGTTTCAATCTTATACGCAAAAATGCAGAGGATTGTTGCAGAAAATCCAGACAAGCAAAATATTCATGTTACTGTTTGGGATGATGATATTAACATAATACAAGAGCTGGAAAAATTTTTATCTTCAAATGCTAAGCTTATCCCAGAAAAAGTGACATTGCATTTTATGCACCATAAAGGAACTGATACGATTTTTGTTCCTTATCAATCGCCCATAAAGGGACAGGGACAGCCTAATCCGCTTTACGAAGCGACGATCCGCGCGCTTTACAACAGTCCAGAATATGACACGTTTGCGGCTAATCAATATAGTTTAAAAAATTCTTTTTTTTCTGAGTGCTTACTCAGGTTACATGAAAGAGCACTTGATTTCGCAGCTATCCTAAAAAAGTTAAATGAAACAGAAAATCTTTCTTTGCGACAAGCCTTTGATCAAAAAAGTATAACCCTATGGGATGACTATCATCATGACATGTTGGCCGCCATTCCGATTCGAGCGCTTCTTGATTTTTGCAAAAAAGAAAAGAGAATCAATCGATCGAAATTAGCAGAAATCATGGCAGAAAAAATAAAAATAGCGAAAACACCCACGGAAGCGCAGAGCATAATTAATATACTTTGTTTAGAAGAGTATCGCGTTTTATTGCATGATAGAGTAGGACGGGTAAAATGGAGTTTGATTAATCACACTTGGCAAAATAAACCAATATCAACTACATTTAATCATTTGATCAAAATGGCGAAGTGCAAAATGTTAGAACTCTACGCCAAAGATAAATTTGATCAGCAGGGTGGTCAAGAAGTGAATCAGGGTTATTCTTTCTCACAAGATGATCGACAGTTTTTACAAAAAAGTCGTCATTGGGCGATGTTTGGAAATAGCCGGTCGTTTTTATTATTTAATAATCTCAAGCAGGTAGCAACAAGAGACAAAGCTCGTCAAATAATAGCAGAAAGTTTGGATAAACATTATCAAGCTGTCAAAAAGCGCCAGCCAATATAGGGTCTGTTGCGTGACGCGTTAGTCTAATCCCGCGCTTTTAACGCGTCGCTTCCGTCTCAGCATATTTAATAATTCAATAAATATAGAAAAACTCAGCGCAAAATAAACATACCCTCGAGGAATATGAAACTCGAAGCTATCTGCAATAAGAACCATGCCAATTAAAATTAAAAAACTTAAGGCTAACATTTTAATAGTAGGATGACGCGCGACAAAGCGGCTGAGGGGTTCGCTCGCAAATATCATCGTGATAATAGCAATTGTGATGGCAACGGCCATTAACCAAAAATGCTGCGTCAGTCCAATGGCGGTCAATACACTGTCTAATGAAAAAATAATATCAAGGATAGCAATTTGCGCTATGACAAACCCAAAGTAATGTTTTTTTGTGGGAGGTTTTGCAGTTTTTTCGTCGGCTTCCGGTTCCACTTCAGCATGAATTTCTTGCGTCGCTTTGGCAATCAAAAATAATCCACCCACCAATAAAAATAAATCGCGTGCAGAAAATCCCTTATCAAAAATATGGAATAACGGAAAAGTTAATTGAGTTATCCAGACCGCTGATGCTAATAATAATAAGCGAGTAACCCATGCCAGGGTCAACCCCATTTGCCGGGCTTTACGTTGCTGATGGACGGGTAATTTCTGCGAAATAATAGCTAAAAAAATGATATTATCGATGCCCAATACAATTTCAAGAATAGTCAGTGTGATCAAGCTCATGATCAGATCAAAATACATATCTGTTTATACCTCGGGGTGCATTTTTAAAAAATCAATGGTTAAAGTAAAAGGTTCAGGGTCAATACTCAATGAACCCGCAAAAGGACAATCTAAACTAAAAATTAAAAAAAACGTGACACCAATGACGAGCGATGTGCCAAATAATAAGGTAATCCAAATGGCGATGGTTTTCGCCACAAATAAACCGTGAAAAGCAAATAAAACGAATGCACCCACCAATAGCAAGGGCCACAGTGCTTTTGCGCTATCGCCGCGGGCAATCAAAAGACGTGTTCGTCTCGCATCGAGCCAACGTGTGAGTAGGGTCAGGGCTTTGTCAAACAAGACTGTTTCAGATGCGCTTTTAGGGGTCAGATGTTGCACTGACTGAATCACTTGCATGACAGCGCTTTGATTGTGCTCAAGCAGATGTATGCTCGCATTGGTTAAGTTTTTTAAAGTAGGCCATTCGTGTTGGATAACGGCAGTAGAATAAGCTAATGCGGCTGTGCGTACATCCGCACTGTTTTGGGGTGAAGTGGTTTCAAGCATATGTACTAAATCGAGCAAGGCATACGCTTCATTTTGCACCGAATTTTCGGCTACCGTGAAATTCTGCCAAACACCCCATAAGGTGAACGTTAATAAAATCGCATAAATTGTACCCATCGTCTCATAAACCGATGAAGTTAAATCTGTGTTAGTCACCAGTTGATGCTCATCAAAAAAGAAACCACAAAACGAGGCGCTGACAAAGGCCAGGCATAAAGTGGTGACAATCACAAAAATGGGTTGAGCTTTTTCGGGTAAGAAGAGAATGAATTTGCGCAGCATTGAAAATCCTTTTTATTAAGATGCTGGTCAATATTATATACCCATCATGATAAATGAATATCATTAATGGCGAGGAAATTTTATAAGGAAAGTATCTGTCGAAGACTATCTTCTATTTTATCCATATCATTTGCCGAAAGACTTCCCGCATGCTGACCAAGCCTCGTTTTATCGACCGTTCGAATTTGATCACAAATAGCGCTTACCTTTTTCTCCAGGCACAAAACTTCTATTACTATGGGTAGGCGAGGCTTGGCTGCGGTTGAAAGAGGAATAACTACAAGTGTGCTACGCGCACGATTAATAGGTGTTGCACTCATTATCACGCAAGGCCGTTTTTTATTTATTTCCGAACCTATGGTAGGGTTGAGATCAACCCAATAGACATCTCCACGATTCATCTCGAAATTCCTATCCGTTTATGATTTATTTGTTTTTTTGTTCTCTTTATGAATCAGGTCTGTCTCTTCACTCAACCCATCTGCTAGTGTTATATCCCAAACAGTCATTTCGGACCGAAGACCTGCATCATTTTCGACAGCTAGGGCGCATTCATACAAAGCTCGCTCGCGTTTTTCAACTTCTTCTTCAATTAAATGAGTGAAAATTTTGCTTCTCTGTCTTTGAGGAATGGCCGCTCTCATGCGTGCTGCCAGTTGATCTGGCAATGAAATCAGAATTTTTTCCATCACTTAGTCCTCACTATAGGATATGATATATATTATATCCTATATAGAAGGCAAAGCAAATGAATGTGACCTAAAGCCTATAGACTCGTGGAGTGAAGGCCCCCTAAAGTGGGAAAGAGCCTGAATCTCTCATGATTTCACCTCATATAAATCGCCATTAGCAATCATGTCTTTTAATTCGCTGTCAGGCGCATCTAATCCACCCTACGTTTTAACCTGAAAATCAGAGGTGACGCGACTTGCAAAAAAACTTGTGGGTAACGATATGCTAAAGGGTGAAAGAGCCAACAAAGAGCCAGGGAAGTTTTTGATTTGATGGTGGCCAGACCTGGAATCGAACCAGGGACACAAGGATTTTCAGTCCTTTGCTCTACCAACTGAGCTATCTGGCCA
>CAZTDR010000033.1:0-28274 GCA_964612855.1 uncultured Coxiellaceae bacterium | reverse complement strand
ATTACAAAAGCTAACGTGAATGCCGCAAAAGGAAGTTTTGACGGGCCCCGTCTTACTTATACCATTAATGCGAACTATCAATTGTGATCAAGCGCAGAGTACCGGTCTCTGATTGTTGCCTATCGCAATAATGCGCCCGTACATTTGAGTGATGTTGCAAACGTGATCGATGGCGTTGAAAACGTACGGCTTGCAGCTTGGATGAATAACACGCCTGCTGTTATTTTAAATATTCAACGCCAACCTGGCGCAAACGTAATTACAGTGATCGATCAAATTAAAAAATTGCTGCCGCGTTTACAAGCCTCACTACCCCATGGCATCACCGTATCCGTCTTAACTGATCGCACAACCACAATTCGCGCCTCTGTTAAAGATGTGCAATTTGAACTGCTCTTATCCGTGGTTCTCGTGGTACTCGTCATTTTTGTTTTTTTACGCAACATTTCCGCAACCCTGATTCCCAGCATCACCGTACCGATTTCACTGATTGGTGCATTGGGTGCGATGTACCTTCTGGGATTTAGTCTGAATAACTTAACGCTCATGGCATTGACGATCGCTGCTGGCTTCGTCGTAGATGATGCCATCGTCATGATTGAGAATATTTCACGCTATATTGAAGCAGGCGATCCGCCTATGGAAGCAGCACTAAAAGGAGCCAAACAAATTGGTTTTACTATTTTATCGTTAACCGTATCGTTAATTGGTGTGCTGATTCCATTATTATTCATGAGTGATGTCACGGGGCGGTTATTTCGCGAGTTTGCTTTAACACTCGCCGTCACTATTTTAATTTCGGCTTTTGTTTCACTGACGCTGACCCCGATGATGTGCGCGCGCTTACTGCATCAACATGCCATAAAATCAAAAACTAAATTCCAGCATGCCATCATGGAATTTTACACTACCTCACTTAAAACCGTGCTAGACAATCAATCCATGACACTACTCGTCGCTGTCTTGACACTCGTTCTAACGGCCGTCTTATTTTATTGTATTCCTAAAGGGTTTTTCCCCATTCAAGATACTGGCTTAATTCAAGGTATTTCAGAAGCACCGCAATCCATTTCATTTCAGGCCATGGCGGATCGCCAGCAAGCATTAGCACGTGTCGTATTATCCGATCCCGCCGTTTTAAATCTTTCTTCTTTTATTGGCATTGATGGTACGAATATCACGTTAAACAGTGGCCGAATGTTAATTACCTTAAAACCGCTAGCAGAGCGCAATGTGAGTGCGAGTGAAGTCATTGCACGTTTGCAAACCAAATTAGCTAATGTCCAGGGTGCTACTCTTTATTTACAACCGGTGCAAGATTTAACAATTGATAATCGAGTGAGTCGTACACAATATCAATTGAGCATCAATTCACCTAATTCACAAGAAGTGGCAACCTGGTCCAACGTATTGCTAAAAAAATTGCGCGGTGAATCCGCATTGCGTGATGTAGCCAGTGATCAGCAAAATGAAGGCTTGCAAACAGCGATTACCATTGACCGTAATACAGCTTATCGTCTAGGCATCACACCGCAAATGATTGATGACACGCTATATGATGCCTTTGGCCAGCGTCAAATATCCACTATGTTTACCCAGCGCAATCAATATCGCGTTGTATTAGAAATATTACCTGAAAAACTCACGAATCCTGCTGCTTTAACGAGTATTTATCTCAACCCAGCAAATGGCGGAGCGGTACCCTTAAGTGCTTTCACTCATGTCACCCAAAATCTCAATACGTTAGTCGTTAATCGACAAGGACAATTTCCTGTCACCACTTTATCTTTTAATTTAGCAAAAAATTCCGCTCTGGGAGAGGCCGTAGAAAAAATAAATCAGACAGTGCATGCATTAAAAATTCCGGAAAGTGTGCAAGTCAATTTCGAAGGGGCTGCAAAAATTTTTGCGAATTCCTTACATAATGAAGGTTGGTTATTGTTAGCGGCCATTATCGTGGTCTATATTGTTTTAGGCGTGTTATACGAAAGTTATATTCATCCCGTCACTATTTTATCAACATTACCTTCCGCCACTGCAGGTGCCTTACTCGCACTCATTTTGACGGGTAACTCACTCAGTGTCATCGCCTTAATTGGGATCATTTTGCTAATTGGTATTGTGATGAAAAATGCCATTTTGATGATTGATTTTGCGCTTGAACAAGAACGCTTATATGGAAAATCACCCCAGGATGCCATTTATGAAGCGGCAATTTTGCGTTTTCGTCCCATTTTAATGACGACATTGGCTGCATTTTTTGGGGCTATCCCCATTGCGTTAGGATCAGGAATGGGGGCTGAATTACGCAAACCGCTTGGTATTGCGATCATGGGTGGCTTGGTAGTCAGTCAACTCTTGACGCTTTATACGACACCGGTGATTTATCTCAGTTTTGATCGCTTGTATCAGCGCATTTCCCGCTGGAGCATCGACATTATTAACCCCATCGCGCAGGATGAGGAAAAATCATGAATCTCTCTGCGCCGTTTATCAAACGGCCTATTGCCACGACGTTGTTAGCGCTCGGTCTCCTCATTGTTGGCGTGGTTTCCTTTAATTTATTGCCTGTTTCCTCACTACCGGATGTGGAATTTCCGACGATTAGCGTACAAGCTAATTTACCCGGCGCCAGTGCTGAAAACGTCGCTACCTCCATGGCAGCGCCACTCGAACGCCAACTGGGAAAAATTGCTGGAGTCACCGAAATGACCTCGGCCAGTAGCCTAGGTTCGACCCGCATCGTGCTGCAATTTGATTTAACCCGTGACATTGATGGCGCAGCGCGGGATGTACAAGCAGCCATGAATGCAGCGAGTAGTAATTTACCGGTGAATCTACCCAATAGACCTACCTATCGCAAAGTGAATCCCGCGGATGCGCCCATCATGATATTGGCATTAACGTCCGACCATTACACAACCGGACAAATGTATGATGCCGCCTCCACTATTCTGCAGCAAAAATTATCTCAAATGAATGGCATCGGCCAAGTGATTGTGGGTGGAGGTTCTTTACCGGCTGTGCGTGTTGAACTGAATCCCACCCTACTGAGTAGTTATCATATTGGCTTAACCAATGTCGCAACCGTCCTTGCCAATGCCAATGCTAATTCCGCTAAAGGCCAGTTGGTGAAAGGTTCCGTAACATCCGAAATTAAAACGAACGATCAATTGTTTAAAGCGTATCAATATCAATCGCTCATCATTGCCTATCGTAATGGCAATCCCGTAAAATTATCCGACGTGGCTGCGGTGAATGAATCGGTGGAAGATGTGCGTAATGCAGGTTTGGCGAATGGTAAACCCGCCGTGTCGGTTATTATTTTTAAACAGCCGGGTGCCAATGTTATTAAAACCGTTGATACCATTCGTCAGGTATTACCTCAACTGAATGCGGCAATTCCCGCAGGAATCACGATGTCAGTTGTCATGGATAGAACCAAAACGATCCGTACCTCCTTGCATGATATTGAATTAACGTTACTGATTGCGATGCTGCTCGTCGTGTGGGTAACGTATTTTTTCCTCGGTAATATACGTGCCATGTTAATTCCCGGCGTTGCCGTCCCTTTGTCATTATGCGGTACATTTGCCGTCATGAAATTGCTAGGATACAGTCTCGATAATTTATCTCTAATGGCACTCACCATTTCCACGGGATTTGTAGTGGATGATGCGGTTGTTGTATTAGAAAATATTAGCCGCCATCTGGAGCAAGGCGTTAACCCTTTTCGTGCTGCATTCGATGGCGCAAAAGAAGTCGGTTTTACCGTTGTTTCCATGAGTATTTCATTGATTGCTGTTTTTATTCCCATTTTATTGATGGGGGGCATCGTGGGAAGATTATTTCGCGAATTTTCAATTACGCTATCGGTCGCTATTTTAGTTTCATTGCTGGTGTCTTTAACAGTGACGCCGACGATGTGCGCGCGCTTTTTAAGACCTTCCACCGAAAAAAATAATCATTTCATGGATAAATTACGCCAAAAATATGAAACCAGTTTGAACTGGGCATTAAAACATTCCCGTTTGATGTTATTGTTATTCGCCGCCACGCTCGCATTGAATATTTTTTTATTTATTGTCATTCCTAAAGGATTTTTTCCGCAACAAGATACAGGAAGAATCATGGGTTCGATTCAAGCGGATCAGCATGATTCTTTTCAAGCAATCAAACAAAAGTTAATTAATTACGTGAATATCATTGAAAAAGATCCTGCCATCAAAAATGTAGTGGGGTTTGTCGGGGGAACGACATCCAATTCAGGTTCCATTTTTATTAGCTTGAAAGAACTATCTGAACGAGATGTTTCAGCAGATCAAGTGATTAATCGCTTGCGTAAAAAACTAGCTGATGTGCCTGGCGCCCGACTTTATTTACAATCCGCACAAGATTTAATGATTGGCGGACGACAAGGCAATGCCCAGTTTCAATATACTTTGACCGCAGATGATCTGAACGATTTGATTACCTGGGTGCCTAAGGTAACAAAAGAATTAGTAAAATTACCTGGCATTGCGGATGTGAATAGTGATCAACGTGACCATGGTTTGCAAGTCTTGTTAACGATTAATCATGATGCTGCATCTCGTTTGGGGTTAACATCGCAAGACATTGATGCCACTTTGTATAGTGCATTTGGGCAGCGTCAAGTGTCGACTATTTATATGCCCATGAATCAATATCATGTGGTGATGGAAGTCGCACCGCCCTATTGGCAACAACCGCAAACATTAAATGATATTTATGTGATAACGCCACTTAATAATAGAATCCCTCTGTCAGCATTTTCGCGTTATCAATCAACAAACACATTGTTGTTGGTGAATCATCAAGGGCAAGCGCCCGCTGCGACATTATCCTTTAATTTGTTACCTAATGTTGCTCTGGGAGATGCAGTCAACTCCGTAGAAAATACCATCGATAAAATGAATCTGCCGCCCACTATTCATGGCTCTTTTCGAGGGACTGCGCAAGCTTTTCAAGACTCACTCGCTAATGAAATATATCTCATCTTAGCCGCTCTGTTCGCAGTTTATATTGTGCTGGGTATATTATATGAAAGCTTAATTCATCCACTCACTATTATTTCCACTTTACCTTCAGCGGGTGTGGGTGCATTGCTCGCCCTCCTGTTGACACGTACTGATTTTAGTATTATTGCTTTAATTGGTATTATTCTTTTAATTGGTATTGTGAAAAAAAATGCGATCATGATGATTGATTTCGCACTACAGGTAGAACGCACCGAAAATAAATCGCCGCGCGAAGCCATTTACCAAGCTGCCTTAATGCGTTTTCGTCCCATTATGATGACAACCATGGCCGCATTATTGGGTGCACTGCCGTTAATAATGGGTTTTGGTTTAGGTTCAGAATTACGCCGTCCGTTGGGCATTGCCATTGTGGGTGGCTTAATTGTCAGCCAATTGTTAACTCTTTATACGACACCGGTTATTTATCTTGCATTAGATAAACTAGGAAGATTATCTTTTCCACGAAAAACAGTAGAAATCACTCAATATGAATAAGTCATCATGAAAAATTTTTCGCTCCTATTATTAATCAGCTTACTATTGACTGCCTGTATGGTAGGGCCCGATTATTCGCGGCCTCCTGTTGCTATACCAAATAAGTTTAAAGAAACACCAAAAAATTGGAAGATTGCACAACCGCAAGACGCCATGAATCACGACGGTTGGTGGAAACTATTTCATGATCAAAAGTTGAATGCATTTGAAATGCAATTGAATCAATCCAATCAAACCGTCGCCGTCGCGGCAGCGCAATATTTACAAGCTCGCGCGTTAGTGGATGAAGCACGTGCGGCTTATTTTCCCACATTAACGGCGACGGTCAGCGCGACGCGTCAGCGGCAAGTATCGGGTTCGACATCTTTCATCAGTGCATCATCCACAGGGATCACCTCCGTAGGCTCTGCCACGTCAGGCGTGGGGAATGGTAGCCCATCAACCGTAAATACGACGCATTCATGGTTTTTAAATGCAGTATGGGGGCCCGATCTCTGGGGCAGCGTAGGTCGTAGTGTAGAAGCCAGTCGCGCCGGAGTCCAAGCAAGTGCCGCCGCTCTCGCTTCGACACGCTTATTATCACAAGCGATGCTCGCGCAAACTTATTTTCAATTACGTACACTCGATCGTGAACAACAATTATTAGATCAAACCGTGCATGAATATAAACGCGCTATTCAACTTACAAAAAATCGTTATCATGCGGGAGTTGCCCCTTATGCGGATGTGGTGCAAGCAGAAGCACAATATGATACAGCGCTATCATTAGCTATTAATAATCATGTTAACCGTGCCCAATTCGAACATGCGATTGCTGTATTAATTGGTGTTCCTCCATCCGATTTTTCTATTATGCCCAATCCTGCCTCCCAAACTGTTCCGACATTACCCGCGGCCGTGCCTTCCACTTTATTGGAAAGACGTCCCGATATTGCAGAATCTGAGCGTTTAGTGGCGCAAGCAAATGCAGAAATTGGCATAGCCGTTGCCGCTTATTTTCCTGCACTCACCTTAACGGCTAATGCCAGCGAAGCCCATCCTTCATTGGCACACTGGTTTTCGGTACCTAATATTGCATGGTCTTTGGGGCCCCAATTAGCGGAAACAATTTTTGATGGTGGCTTACGCAATGCCATTGTCAAAGCGGCACGCGCGAATTATCAAGCGACCGTCGCCACTTATCGACAAACCGTACTGACGGCGTTTCAAGATGTTGAAGATAATCTTGCTTCACTGCGCATTTTGAAACAGCAATCTTTTGCAGCCAATAAAGCAGCGATGGATTCTCAGGTTGCCATGAGTTTGGTGATGAATCAATACAAAGCAGGTTTAGTGGATTACTCCAGTGTCATTACCGCGCAAACAGCGGCTTATACCGCAGAACAATCTGCCGTCAATGTCACAGGATTGCGTATGATTTCAGCGGTGGGGTTAGTAAAAGCATTAGGAGGCGGATGGGATGCTCAGCAGCTTCATTCAGATATTTTGAAATCATAATGAAACGTACGGTAAATTACGATGCGAAAAACGCATCTAATCTACCCTACGGTTTATGTTTGTAAGTAATGATATGTGCCGTCATTGTGCTATTATACCGACCAAAATAATGAACCACCTAGAGGAATGGCTTATGTTTTCATTTTCAGAATTACGAAAAACAGATCCTGCTCAACATCAACTACAAATGGTGGCTGAGATGCTAACCGTTATGTCAGGCAAGTCTTGGATCGTTGAAGATTGCTCTATTGTACTTCATAATAAAGAAGAAAAAGAAACGCTGCAGGATGCGCAAAAAATTATTACGGATTTAATAGACGACATCATCTCTTATGTAAACGCAAAACCGAATCCCGATACCCTATTGGATTTATATAACAGTATTCGAATAACAGGAGATAAATCTTCTTATAAGCATTCTATTGAATACTCAGCAGAACCCTCGCATAGCTTTCCTTTATTATTTGCTTTGGCAAATTATTGGAAAAAACTGCCCATGGCAATGGGGCTTGCTGCTTTACCTTTCTCGAGCACAATGGTTACATCCATCTTATCTGCATCGCAGGCCAGCGCAACTTATCGTCAAGGAAGAAAAAATTGGGGATTAGCTATAATTACCTCTCATTTCGGTGGTTATATAAAATATCGTAAAAAACAACATACTATGAATGCACATACTTTATTTTCATCCACCCGTTCTCATCCACTGACAGAAAAAGTTAACAACGAAGCTGCGAAACAACTTATTTCGAGCAATTTAAAAATCGTTAATTGAGGATAAACGTACAGGATATTAAAAAAGCCTCGGATAATTTAGGGTCTGTTGACAATATTTAAACATTCCGGAGTCATATGAGAACAATCCAAAAGCTAGGCATCATTTTATTTTTCTGCTGCGTTAAAAACGTATGGGCTGAAGATTTACGACCGGCAATAACCACTTCTATTCCACTGGCAGATTTAGAAAAATATCCTGACTATCCTCGCGTCATTCAAAAACTTATATTATCAGCGACAGAATTATCACAAGAAAAACTAACCTATCTTTATGGATCTGCTAACCCAAAAAATAAAGGAATGGATTGTTCGGGAACGATTCACTACCTTCTCAAAAACGCTAACGTAACAGATGTACCACGATCGGCGGAGGAAATGTTTTTATGGGCTGAAAAAAAAGGTAATCTGTATCGTATTTCGGATAAGGTCTTTGATTCGCCTGAATTTTCGCATCTAAAACCAGGCGATTTATTATTCTGGTCTGGAACCTATCCAACAAAGAGCAATATCTCGCATGTGATGATTTATTTAGGTAAAAATAAAAAAGGACAACCGTTGATGTTTGGCTCCAGCAATGGACGCACTTATCAACATAAAAAAATGTGGGGCGTGAGTGTTTTTGATTTTCAATTATCTAATGATAAAAGTAATGCGCGATTTATTGGTTATAGTTGTATTCCCGATTTAACTTGTCATATAAAACCAAGCTTAGGCTGTAATATTGAAGAGTAGACTGCTTCAAGACTGATATTATAAATTAGTTTTTACCCGGCTGCTTTTCAGCATATCCTGACGTTTTAGGCGTACTAATATCTTCTCTACTACCGGTAGGATCTTTGTAATCAGAACCTTTATAATTCGTAACATCCGGCACAGATTTTTTTGTGTTTGATGTGTTAGATTTAGATGGTGTGATTTTTTTTTTGATTTTTCATTTACTACCTCAATAAAACGCTGACAAAAAATAAAATGCTTTTAATTGATTAGGGCTCTATTTCGGGGTTAATGGGATGCGTGGGTGGAGTGGGTCTTGGCTCATTTTCAGGATTAACGCCCGGATCGCGAGGATTTTGTGCAGGGTCATTACGAGGATCAGGATCACGCGGACTTTCAGCTGGGTTTTTTCTTGGATCAACCATATAGCCTCCGTTATGTTGAAATCATTCACAATATACAACACATTTTGAGATATAATAAATAATGCTTTTACTTAAGATTGTAGAATTTCCCCTATATGGAAGATTTCAATAACTGTGTGACTATAGAATTTCTTCCCTTGTCATCCAAATTGTTAGCAACTGTTTGTTTCTGTTAAAAAGTTAAATCTACGTTCAGGTCTCTCAATTAAATAAGGAGTATTTTTATGAACAAAGACATCATTAAAGGTAAGTGGAAAGAAATAAAAGGAAAAGTACAACAACAATGGGGAAAATTGACCAACGATGAAATTGATCAAATGCAAGGTAGCTATGAAGAATTAGAAGGCGCTCTTCAAAAAAAATACGGATACAAACGTGAGGAGGCAGAACGACAAATCGAAACTTTTATAGATGACAATCGTTGGCAAAAATAATGTATTCATCGGCCTAGATTATCCTAGGCCGATTGTTTTTTACATGATTTAAATAGAGGTAATTTTTCTTGTTATTATTGTACATTTTTTATCTAAGTTAATATTCCCGATATTCATAAATTAATCTCTAATGCTTTCTTTTCATCGCTCATTAATAAAAAAGTAGGGCGGATTAGATGCGTTTTTTGCATCGTAATCCACCGATATATATTTGGTAGATTACGATGCAAAAAACGCATCTAATCCACCCCATTGTTTGTATATCTAATCAATAAAAGTATAGACACTCTTCATCCGTTCATAGACAATAACGCCATGAAATTTATAAAAAACTCCAGGAAGAATACGAATGACTTTTGATTATTGGTGCATAGTTGTCGCATTTATTTTACCCTATATTTTAATTATTTTTGCCAAAGTAGGTACGCATTTTGATAATAGAGCGCCACGCGCTTTTATGGAAAAAATAAGCGGTTGGAAAAAGCGTGCTTATTGGGCCCATTTAAATGGCTTTGAAGCCTTTGCCCCTTTTGCCGCAGCCGTCATAATTGCTCATCAACTCCAAGTCAGTAGCACCCTGCTCTACCCCTGCGCTGCCATTTTTATTATCGCACGCATATTATATGGCATTTTTTATATAATCGATAAATCCACTTTAAGATCAGTTGCGTGGTTTATCGGTTTTGGGATGGTTATTTCGTTGTTTGTGGCTGCTGCTAGAATTTAATGCGTTTTTTACTGGCAAACAAAATCGCTATGAATGAAAAAGAATATTGGGTCTACATTTTGCATTGTGATAACGATAGTTATTACACCGGATATACCACTAATTTAGAGAAACGTTATCAAGCCCACTTAATAGGAAAGGGGGCTAAGTATACCCGCAGTTTTAAGCCACTCGCTATGAAAGCGTCATGGAAAATTCTCGGTGATAAATCAGCAGCTATGAAAATGGAACGGGCCATTAAAAAATTATCACGAGCGCAAAAGGAAGAATTAATTCAGCTTTATGGACATTTTGTGCCATGAATAAAGGCAATCCCAGTATGGGACAACAATTCTAGCAATATCGCCAGGGCATGGCGTGGCATGCCCTGGGCTTTGCAAAAAAATTTTGTCCCCTGCAAAGAGAAAAGCAATCGTGAAATCAGATATTAATCATTTCTTAAGTATTGCTGGATATAATGCCTTTCAAACAACTATCGTTAACCTAGTTTCAGCGATTGAAGTCGTCCTGATGACTTATGACATTAAAATAAGCTCATCTTTTTCAACATATTATTTGTAGAGTACTATCAGAACATGGAATCCAGAAATGACAACCCCTTATCAGAACGTACTGTCTCTAATGCATCTACTCAACCGTTGGATGACGCAGAAATGTGGACTGAAGAGAAGCAACAAATTGAATCGGTTACAATTCTACAAAGATTTTTTCGTCGCCACATGGCTCGTAAAATCAAGCAACTTAAAGTGGCAGAATTGAAAAAACTACCCGCTGACTTCTTGGGAAATGATCCTTCTATTACAAATTTAGAACAATATGCTGCAACTGAAGGCCACGTGGCTTTAATTGCGACCTCTGGTGTACGCGCCATTTTATTGGCCTGTGAATTAAACGAAAAAAATAAAACTGCCTGTATTCCTAAAATTTTTTTAATAGATTACAGTGAACGGGTTGATTTTATGTGGAAAAGCATGAAAGCAATTGCCGAAAATAATACAACGGTGGAAAATTTTTTAATTGGACTAAGCGAGTTTTTAAGTGAAAACGTTTGGTTAAAGAACTCTTCTGACGATGCAGAAATTCGTTTTTTTAAATACTTATTTAATCTATACTCTTTTGACTACGTGAGGAAAATAATTTTAGGTACCGTTTTTCTTCGCCAAGACTGGGAGAATACCAGCACGTTTTATAAGTTAAAAAATTATTTCAAAGAAGCAAACATAAAAAATAAATATGTTTATGCTTCTAATATTGTTGCGTGTTCACCTAAATCTGCGCACGCTATTTTAAAAAATATTCAAAAAATTGATGCTAAGCTTTCTATTCACACAAATTTGAATATCTTAAAACATAAGCCGGATACTGTTTATCTTTGTCCTGATCAATCTCCCGAAAAAGTAAGTAGCTGCATTTTTCCGGAAGAAAAAAGCACCGCCGATATGCAACCTATCCAACATAGTGCTAAAAAAATGAAGCACGCTTGCTAACACGGTTATTTACATTTTTAGAAGACTAGCGCAAGATAACGGCTCATTTTATTCAACGGATTTCTTCTATGGCAGAAACACCTTCTAAAATGCTTCCCTTAGGGAGTAAGGCAAAAGACTTTTTTTTAACGGATACTCGCTCTAATAAAATGGTTTCTCTAAGGGATTATCCTTCCTCTATCGCGACCGTGATTATGTTCTTATGCAATCATTGTCCTTACGTGAAGCATATCCAAACTAAATTAGTCGAAATTGCTAAAACCTACCAACAAAAAGGTATAACATTTATTGCCATTAGTTCCAATGATGCGAACAGATATCCGGCTGATGGCCCAGAAAAAATGGCCCTCGAAGCTGATAAATTTGGATATACCTTTCCCTACTTATACGATGAAACGCAAGAAGTTGCCAAATCATATGATGCCGCTTGTACACCTGATTTTTATATTTTTGATAAAGATTTACTGTGTATTTATCGCGGCTGCTTTGATGCATCGACGCCAGGGAATAACCAACCTGTTACCGGAAATGATTTAACAAATGCGTTAGATAATATTTTAGTGAATAAACCGGTCAGCCAAGAACAACGTCCTAGTTTAGGGTGCAATATTAAGTGGAAATAAGGTCTGCTTGCTGTGTTTAAGACATAAGAAATTAAGCCAAAATTAGCGAAAATTTTCGCCAATTTTGGCCAATATTACTGATTTTCAAACACACCAAACTAATTGTCAACACACCTACATGTAAGATAAAATAATTGACGCAAAGACTATAGAACATCTTAAACTAAACCATCAATCGACAAAAGGAAGGTCGTCTATGGCTAGTAATCGTGTGATGGTTGTGGAAGATAATGCAACTAACATGAAACTTGCAATCAACGCATTAGAAGTGCATGGATTTGAAGTCTGTCCTGCAATCAATGCTAAAGAAGCATTAGACAAAATCACTTCTTTTCTTCCGTCGGTCATTTTGATGGACATTCAATTGCCCGATGTGGATGGGTTATCACTCACTAAACAAATCAAACAAGACCCTCGCTTCAAAAATGTTGTTATTATTGCCATCACCGCTTATGCCATGAAAGGCGATAAAGAAAAAACATTAGCCGCAGGTTGTGATGAATATGTCGCAAAACCTGCCGATATATTTGAAGTCATTCAACTAATTGGCGATCGATTAGACTCCTCAAATGCCTGATCAAGGTGGCAGGGAAGAATAACAAAAAAAGTACTCCCTTGATTAGGCTCACTGGTGACCCCTACTCTTCCTCCTAATAGAGTCGCGATTCGTCGAACTATCGCCAGACCTAAACCACTGCCTTGATACTCTTTAGTGCTACTATCATCTAGCTGCTGAAATTCAACGAATAATTGATTTAAATGGTGCTGATGAATGCCAATACCGGTATCTTTTACTGTCAAGCAAAATTTATTATCTAATTCGCGTTGAATCTCAAGAGAAACAACGCCCCCTACCGGCGTAAATTTAATCGCATTAGACAGATAATTATAAATAATTTGTTTTAATTTTTTTGCATCTGTATAAATGGAGATAAGTGTCGGATCATGTTGTGCAGTGAACAAAATGTTTTTTTGAGAAATGGCATGTTGAAATAAATTTTTCGTTTCTTCTATTAATTCGGATACATTAATCTGACTCAGAGTTAACTCCATTTTACCAGCTTCAATTTTAGTTAAATCCAATACATCATTGATCAATGAATTAAGATGATTTCCGCTATTGATGATATGATCAATAAATTCTTTTTGCTTGTGCGTGAGTGGGCCAGATTGTTGTTTTAATAATTTGCTAAATCCTAATATGCCATGTAGCGGTGTACGAAATTCATGGGATACATTAGCAATAAACCGATTTTTTAAGTTAGAAATCTCAATTAACTCTTTATTCTTTTGTTCTAAAAGCCGAGCGGTTTTATATTCAGAAATATCACGTGCGATACTGCACGCACCAGTAATTTCACCGCGTGCATTTTTAATTGGAAAAATAGTAATAGACACGGGAATAATGCGACCACTTTTGTGTTGGCGTTGAGTATCAAAATAATGCAATGCTTCGCCTTCTTTTAGTTTTTTCCATGTGTAAAAATATTCCTCCATCTTGTTTTCGGGTAAAAGAGATTTAACCGGCTTTCCTATGATTTCATCACGGCTATAGCCATATAATTTTTTTGCGCCATCATTCCAGACTTCTATACTCCCTTGCATGGATACAGCCAAGATCGCATCTTCACTCGATTCAACAATGGTTGCTAAACGAGATTTAATGGCTTCTATCTTCGCAAGTTCTTCGTTAATTTGAATTAGTGTATTATTTTTTTCTTCTAATTTTCTTATATAGTGATAAATTTCACCTTCCATTTGACCCGCTTGGGTTAACAACTCTTCAGTTAATTTATTTTGCTGACTTTTAATTTTTTGTACTAACCGATAATCTGTTACATCCTGAACGGAATGTATAATATACTGATCCATTAATTTCAATGAAGTCTGTATTATTTTAATTGTCTGTAGTGATTTTTTTAATGATTGAATGCCAGAAGAAGGCTTTATTTGTATTTCTATTTCATTTGAATTTCCTTTATTTTTGACTTCCTGTAAAGAAGAGGATAATTTTTCTAAATCTTCGGTTGAGGTATTATTGGCATACAGTGTTAGAATATTTTTTTCGATTACTTCTTTTGGAAAAACATTATTTAGTCGTTTATAGGAATTACTTGCATCCACTACAATAAAATCTTTATCTAAAATAAAATATATTCCAGGGAGTGACTTGAAAATTTGCTCATACACAGGTTGTGACATCACAAACTTCCAATAAGAAAGATCGTTTTTAAACATCTTATACTGGAGGACTTGATCTATCAATTGTTTAATTAAATTGATAACCACTCTCACATAATAAGCGCAAAAAATTTATTGATAATGATATTACTCTGAACTGTTTTAGGGATTTTATAAAAATAATGACCGGCTAAAGATACAGTATCTTTGTACACGACAAAAACTTTTATCCCGTTAAATTATGGCTCTTGTAGGGGCGGACCCGCGTGTCCGCCCAGCGGCTTTAACCTTAAAGTCCGGGCGGACACATGGGTCCGCCCCTACAAAAGCTTCTTGTTGTGGATAGAGATACGGTATTGAATCATGCAGATTATTAAGATAGAAGTAAGGTCAGGATAGTTGAAGTAATAAATGAGGAATCTCTATGCAAAAATATTTAAATCGTCGCCAAGCAGGAACAGTATTAGCCGAACACCTCAAACAATACGCCCATCAAAAAAATACATGGGTGTTAGCGTTGCCACGCGGCGGCGTTCCTGTCGCTTATGAAGTAGCCAACGCATTAAACCTACCTCTCGATATTTTCATTGTCCGTAAATTGGGTGTACCTGGGCATGAAGAATTAGCCATGGGTGCGATTGCAGCTAATGGCACGATCATTTTTAATAATGCCATTTTACAAAACTTAATGCTTTCCGAAACTGATATTCAGCAGGTCATTCAAGCAGAGCAACAGGAATTGCAACGGAGAGAATTAGCCTATCGTGGCAATAGACCCTTGCCTGATCTTACCGATAAAATTATTATCTTAGTGGATGAGGGAATTGCAACAGGCGCTTCGATACGCGCTGCTATCAAAGCATTAAGACAAAAGAACGTACAGAAAATTATTTTAGCAGTCCCCGTTGCGGCAACCGATACTGTAATTGAACTGATAAACTTAGCGGATGAAATTATTTGCCCACTGCAATCTACAGCGTTTTATGCAGTGGGCGCCTGGTATGAAGATTTTACACAAACAACGGATGAAGAGGTTTTTCAATTACTAAAATTACATAAATAAATTTTAACCTCCTTCGTTATGCCCAAAAATGCGCGTTCTTCTTCCTCTCTCTGCTGGTGCTACAAAAGCTTCTTCTTCAACATCCTCTGTCAATAATCTTCCATAGCTGCCTAGTGCTTTTTGATTTACTACTTTATCTAGATAACCTCTTAAAGTCTCCGCTACTCTCTTTCCTTTATTATCTTTATCAAAAACATTATCAAAAACAACGCTCCTATCCATATTTTCTAAAAGTGAAAAACCTTTGTCATCTTTCCAATCATTTAGCATTGCATCCATTCTTTCACCTTTTTTAATTCTATCCATCGCTTTTTCTACTCTATCAATTTTATGCCTGCGATAAGACGAACGTAAAAACCAAGACTGATTGGTTAAATAAGCCAAATAACCTTTTAACTCTTTTAAGACATTTTGTCGTATTTGAAAATTACTTCTTAAATCACGAATCATTGCCAATCGTTTTTCATATAATTCACGATCAGGAGCTTTATCCATATTAAATTCAAGATTAGCTTCTAAATGATAGAGTATTGGACCTACTTTGCTAGGAGATTGACCTTGATTTTTTTGCAATACGTCGCACAACAATAAAAACTGGTGCTCATCATATAACCGTGAAAAATCCAATTTATTGTGCGATTTTTGGATAAAATCATACTTTCCGCCTTTGGGATTTGCTCGCTTAACTTTTAGTCCATCCAATAAATGATTTAACTCTAAGACTTTTTTTATATTTTCATTTCGCATATGTATCATATTTTCTACAAGTGCCTCTCGATATTGAGATAAAACATCGTCAATAAAGTGCGATGAAAACTCGCCTTTTTCTGCAGCAGGTATCTTAATGTTCATTTTCGAAGTAGACATGATTGCTTTAATTTTATCAGTCTGTGCTGTCTTGGTCATATGCTTTAATTTTTCTTTTATATTTTCTATTTTTTCTTCTACCAGTTTGTCAGCGTCTACCGATCTAATCCAAAATTGTTGATATTTCGCCTTGATCTCTGCATCTGCCAACGGAATAGAAATATAATTATTTCCCAATTGAGAAAAAGGACGCCGTACATAACTACGCGACCCAGTTCCTGGCGCAATATCATTCTCTTTATTGCGCTGCACGATATTACGGCCAGCTGCGCCGAGATCAATGCGCACAACGCCCGTAATACATTCTTTAGTTCCCTTAACTAAATACTGGCCTATATGTTGGCTTTCATCCCCAACCGCCTCGCTCAGAACAATAGCCATGGCAAATTGATTTTTTGCCTCCCGAGTCATATTTTCTATGCTGTTAAGAATCTTGGTTTTATTTTTAGCCTCATAACTGCGAAGGGTTTTAGGATCTCTCGGCTTTCCAGTAATGAATTCCGCCCATGGCTGGTAATAGTCTTTAGGTATATGACCTGCACTTGATATAGCTTGTAATATTTCTGTTTTCTGTTTAGCTAATTCACTTAAATTAAAAGGTTCAGGGACTTTAAAATTTTCTTTATCAAGAAAATTGATAACTGTCTTTTCAAGACCGCCGACAAAAGTCATTAACGTATAAAAAATTTGTCCCTGCTCATCTTTGTGTAAATATATTTTATTGACTTCTAAGAGAGGGGTTTGAGTGTGCCCTCTTCCGGATGTAATGGCGAGCACCGCCCCTCGTACCCCTACCGAATCACATGGAGTAAGAGGATCTTTTGATTGATTAAACTCTTCATGTATTCTTATATCTTTATCAAGGTAATGTTTTTTCTTATTACCTCTGAGGCGATAAAAAATGCCATTTTCATTTTTATATAAATATAAATGCGCTTTATCTGATTCTTTATAATGGCCGCCTTTAGGAGTCGACATTAAAATGACGTCACACTCGCCGCCCATACGAAGACTATATATTGGAAGTGTTCGTTGAACTGTAATTATTTTCTCAATTATTTTCTCACCACCAGCGGTCGCTCCTCGGTCTTTAAGACCCGTCTTGCTTTTTTTAATACCCAGCAGCGCGTTTTTAACTGTGCCTATTATGCTAGATCTTTCTTGAGCTTCGGCTTCAATTTGTTTATTTCTTGCTTTTTCATCTTTTGCTTTTTCTTCTTTTGATTTCGACTCCTCTTGCATCACTGCTGCTTTTGTTTTTTGGTCATGCGGATGCTTTACATCCCACGTACTTGTATAAGCAAAGTTAACGCACATCTTCAATTCAGGCATGTGGGAAGGAATCATCCCCTTAATGTAAGCAAGCTCACCTTCCAATGCCCGCGCCGCTTTATCTTGTTTGATAAGAAATTGTTCGCCCGTATCTTGATCTTGATAAAAACCAGCAAAATCATTTGTGTTTGTATTATTGGGGCCACGGTTACCTAATGGAGCAAGATAAATAAACTGGTGGGCAATATGGTTGTTTTGCTGGTTAAGCTTTAACAATGCATGGCTTGCTTCAGCATATTTAAAATGAAATTTAAAGTGGTGATGATGAACATCCACAGTTGATGGCAAGTGCTTCATTATTCCAGAAGTGCTTGAAGTTGTGTCTACCCTCGAAGCCGGAGCTACGCTATCTTCACGTTTATGCTCTGATACTAACACCGTACTTTTTCTATTTCTATTCTCATTACTTTGCATAATCTTCCCCGTCAGTGAATGGGTGTTATGCTGATCCATCAGCTATTTATAAAGCTTCTTTTCCTTTAATGTCTTAATTATAGTACATTTTTTCTTAAGCTTTTCTTAAATAGCGGAGATTTTAATATAGCCAACAATCCCTTAAGAAGGATAAATCAATAACTTATTAACGCTTAGGAAATCTTCTTCAAAAGTCGTGCAGTAGAATCGCGTTTTTCGGCAACTGGGCCACTATCAACCTTTAATTGGGCAAACCCAACAAACCAAAATAAGAGAGGGGCGATATACATCCAGCAAACTAGATAAAGAACGTAATAAGTGACCTCAGCGACTGAAAAATCGGCAGAGGCTACATGGTCGATGGCCTGATAGCTAAAAGCTGAAAAGCGAAATAATTGAAATAAAGAAAGATAAACGATAGGTAATATACCCGGCTTTTTAATCAGCCAGCGCAACCCAACTAACATGGTCACAATCAATACGATATCGGTGATAATCAATGCGGGTGTATAAATAATGCCATTTTGCACATAACGAACCAGTTGCCACGCCATGTCTGCCAATATCAGCGCACTACCGGGGACAAAGTAACGGGTTTTTTGATGGACTAGAGAAAACCCTAATGAGGCAAAAATAACCGCAAATAACATGGGTAAAATAAAATTGTTTCCGACCTCAAGCTTAATTAAATAAGACAGTGCCCAGGCGCTACACGCCGACAATAAAACGTAACCCGTATTGATATCATGCAGAAACCATTCTGGCGGTAAAATAGAAAAGAATAATTTCTTTAAAATGTAGAGAACCAGAAAAACTGCTAATAATGAGCCCAATAACGTGTAATTCGTATAATTTGTGTAATAATGCACGCTGACCATCGAGATGACTAGCGCTGCAATCCAACTGACTAATCTTAATTTATTGTGTGTAGCAATGAGATAAGTCTCTTTCAAAAATTGCCAAAAAGACGAAGGATTATTACGATTATTTCGGTTTTCCCACCAAACAGCAAAATAGGGAGTCAACATGGCAAACAAGATGGCAACACATAAAGAATAAAATTCTTCTACCCCTGCTTGATAATATAAATTAACTAGAAAATTGATGCCTGCGAGAATTAAGAAAAGATAACGCCATTTTTTGCTTTCCACTTGATAAGCAATTGCTAAAAAAATTAAAGTAGGCATTAAATTTCCTTATTCAAGCCTGCATGGTACAGTCGCTATATCTTAAATTTTTTTTCATTAATAAACAATGCCCTTGCTCGTTTAACCTGATGTTTAGCTTATTGCATGCCACCGAGGAGGCACGGCATCTACCGCGCCTCAATAATCTGCTTAACCACTATTACTTTTTCTAACGCTACTGGAGGGTGATGATGCTGTCTCCTGCGGTAAGATTGACAATGGCTGTATTGGCAGTTTCTTTGGCTCTAATGAAAAATGCTTTCTGCTAATTTGTGCGGCTCGTTATAATTTGAGACTCATGCTAATGGCAAATAAAAAATACAAAGATGAATCAAAACCATTTAAATGGAAGCATGCTGTAGGTGAGGTCTTTGGCTAGTAACATGGTATTCACGTTATTCCTTGTCTTATCGTGACTTAAAAGAGATTGCAGCAGAGCGAGGTTTTTCGCTTGATCGGTTCACTATTTTTCGCTGGGTTCAAGAGTACGCGCCTGAAATCAGTAAACGAACAAAACCCTATTTAAAAAGCACATGTGATTCATGGAAGCTTGATGAAACATATGTAAAAATAAAAGGCGTTTGGAATTATTTATATCGCGCTATTGATAAAGAAGGTAGCACCATGGATTGGATGTTAAGCAAAAACCGCAATAAAAAAGCTGCCAAACGGTTCTTCAAAAAACTATTAGGTAGTTCTCACACCATTGATCCAAGAGTTATTAATGTTGATAAGAGCCCAACCTTTCCGCCTGCTCTCAGTGAGCTACAAGCCGTTAATGAAGCGCCAAAGAAAACAAAGTTACGTGCCATAAAATATTTAAACAACAGAATGGAAAACGATCACAAAGCTACGAAATCTAAATCACGTTATCGCCAATGGTACCAATCATTCAGAACTGCACGAAATACCCTTGATGATATTGAGACAATGCGCATGATACAAAAAGGACAAGTACGTTATGTTGGGAAAAATGTAGCTAAACAGAATAGCTTCGTCCGCAGTTTATTTGGATTGGTTGCGTAATTGAGTTTTGAAATTATTTTAAGAGTTTTTGCGGCAAAAATATTTTTTCGCAACAGTGCCAGGCGTGGAATTCTCTCGAAACATAGTATTCACCTCTCTATTTTTTTTTATAAATAGACCATAAACTATGGTCATAAATAAGTCAAATTGTGTTTAATTTGCTAATCATAGACTCTGCTGCTGATTTAAGTGGAATAAGTACAAACTTATTTTATTTTTAGCACTGGCCTTGTGATTGCCTCTGCAGAGGACAAAAACGCTTTGAGTAGGGGCGGACCCGTGTGTCCGCCCGGACTTTAAGTTGAAGCCGCTGGGCGGACCACGGGTCCGCCCCTACTATTCCCGTAATACAGAAAGAATTAAATTCTTGTCATCTGCAAAGTGCGATTGCCATCTTTCAATACTTCTGTCTGCCTTAACCAGCGTTTCACGTAGAACATTGCCCACTTTTGCGGACACTCCCTGTATGAAGAGACGCCATCAAATTTGTCAATAATTCATAATAGTGGGTTTCTTCCGCCTTCCTGTAAACGACACATTTACCCTGTAAACGTCACATCTTTTTGTATAATTATCCTGTATCAGTCACAAAACTCTCCTGTAAATGTCACGCTTGCCCCCTGTAAATGTCACAGTTTATCCTGTAAACGTCACCTAAATATTAAAAATCTTCTTATTTTTTAAAAAGTTATATTTATTAAACTAACCAAACATAAAGAAATAAACAAAAGAAACAAACGTTTGATGGTCGTTATTTTTAATCTTCACTTAGGAAAAAGCGTATGTTATGCTTTTGAATAGTATGATAATTGAAGGGAATCAGAATGCCTAAAATCATTGTTAACGCCACCCACAAAGGCGGCGAAGGTAAAACAACCAACTCAATTATGTTGGCGGAATATTCGGCGATTATTTTGGGATTGCGAACACTGATTATCGATATGGATCCTCAAGGTAATTTTTCAGGTCGTTATATCAAGATGGAATATGATCCTGCCCATAAAGGCGGGAAAATTCCAGCGCTGCACCCAGATTTTGAAGCGGAAGTGGATAAAGATTGGGATGGGCGCAGTTCTATTGCCAATATTTTTTATGGCGAAGAAGTGGTTCCCTACCCGACCGCCATTCAAAATCTTGAAATTTTGCCTGCGCATTCCATCAAACTACAAGAAGCTGAAGCAGTAACGAAAAATGAGGTACTAGAAAAGGTGCATTTGCAACTCAAACGCTTTTTAGATTTGAAGGATATTCAGCAAAATTATGATGTGATTATTATCGACACGCCCCCTTCAAAAGGCCCCTTAACGATTGCAGCCATTAAAGCCGCCACCCATTTAGTTATTCCTGCTCAAATGGAACAGTTCTCTATAGAAGGTATTTTCGGCATGTTACAACTTTGGAAGCAAGAAACCTATGCGCGAAATAAAGATAACCCACTGATTTTAGTCGGTATTTTGCCAAATCAGGTGCGCGATATTAACTTACATAAACATTTCAAAGAAGATTTATCCACCAAAAAAGAAGTCGGTAGTTACGTGATGCCGCATGCGATTAAAAAACGCGCGATTTATACAGAAATTTTGGTGGAAAATGCCAATCCGAGCAGCATTTTTGATTTGCCAAAAAATGACGTGGCCAGAAAGGAATATGAATCAGCATGTAATTACATTATGGATAAGGTGATGATCGATGGCTAAAAAAAAATCGTTTCAAATCAGTAATGCTTTATCGGATGGATTAGAAGAAACTATTACCGCAGCCCACAATTATTCGGGCGAACTACGCGTGGATATCATTCCCATAAAACGGATTGAAACAGATCCTGACAACCCACGTTCTTTATTGATTACTCTAACCGACGTGACAAGCGGTGTTCATGCATCTGACGCGCATTATGAACAAAAAATGATGGAAATAGCCGCCCTCGAAACGCTAGCACATTCTATTAGAGAACAGGGGGTTATTAATCCTGTATTGGTCTATAAACAAGGCGAAAAATATCGATTGATAGCGGGTGAACGCCGAACCTTAGCTTCTATTTTGGCAGGCAAGAGTGACATTCAAGCTCGAATTTTAGATGAAAAACCTAACGCGTTAAACATTAGTATCTTACAATGGATTGAAAATATTGAACGAAGCGATTTGTCTTTGTTTGAAAAGCTACGTAATTTGGAAAAAATTCTCGTCGCTTATGCGGAAAAAAAATCAATTTCGCCTGAAAAAATCACGGTAATGGAGTTAAGCGGCCTAATAGGATGTGCAAAATCACAAGCGGCTTCTTATAAAGCAGTCCTGTACGCAGACGATATATTACAAACACGGATTGCTGAAAATAAAATTAGGAGTCTCGAAAAAGCGGCGTTTATTGCAGGCATAGTCGCAGACGATATCCGCCAGCTGGCTATTCATGCGTGCGTTGAAGGTGCCTCTTTAAAACAATTGCGAATGTTAGTCGAACAAAATCAGTCCCGTAAAAAAACGCTGACCAAAACAACTACCGTGGGTCACCGAGGTAGACACTATTCCTCCATATCATTCGGTGTGACGAAAAACTTGGATGTGGCGAGAGCCATTTTAACGGCAATTTTGAGTCACAAAGAACTGACCTATCTCGGCGATTATCTTGTAAACATCGATTTTAATGATTATAAATCAATGAATGAAGCATTTAATTTGTTGGTAAAAAGGCTAGAAGAAGCCCACGAATAAGGAAGTGATCATGGAAAAGAAAGTCAAAATTACGTTTGTCTTACCGGAAGCGTTGCAGAGAGATTTAAAAACCAGCGTCGTACAAAATGGTTATAACTTAAAAGATAAGAGCCGATGGGTAGCGGAAGCGGTTGAGAACTTATTTGCTATTAACAATTTTGCAAATTTAGTGAAATTAAACGAAGAAATGAGTGGTTTTGAAAAGCCGGAATCAATCGTGGTGGGTAAAACACTAAAAGCTAAGATTCATGAAGCGATTATTACAGTTCGGAAAGCGTATCCTGATTTGGAAGGGGTGCAGAGTAGGATTTTACGAACGGCGATTGTTCAAAGGCTGTTGGGATAAAGTTTCCAGTGACTGGAAATTCACATAACTTATTGATTTTTAATAAATTATTTAAAATTTAAATCCACTTATTTGAATGCTAGCTAAAAGCACGCTGCCCTGAATAAACACTTTTGTAATCCAGGGTGACAGCCGATGACGGTGTCAAAAGTGCATCAACATATTAGGCGCGATGTATTCAATGGACCAAGTGTGACAGATACAGGACAAGTGTGACATTTACAGGGAAGCAGAAAAGGACATCCCATGGCTGATAAAAAGAACAACCCAGAATTGAAAAAACATGTGGCAACGATTCATTCAGGCAGCAAATTGAGCTTAGTACAGCGAAAAATTACCAATGCGCTGCTTTATCATGCCTATGATGATTTATTAACCAAAGATGAGCACGAAATTCACATCGCGACCCTCTGTAAATTGATTGGCTACGATAGTAATGATCATAAGGCGATTAAAAAAGCCTTGGTTGATTTACTTTCAACCGTCATTGAATGGAACATTGTAGATGGAGATCGTTTGGCACAAGGTGATGTCGGGGTATGGTCGGCCAGTTCATTAATTGCGGATGCGAGTATTGATGGGCCTATTTGTACGTATTCTTACAGTAATAAAATGAAAAAATTACTCTATCATCCTGAATTGTATGGGCGGTTGAATATGCTGGTACAAGCAAAATTTAAATCCAGTTATGGGTTAGCGCTGTATGAAAACTGTATCCGCTATCAAGATATTGGACAGACGCCCTGGCTTGAAATGAGTAAATTTCGCAAACTGATGGGCGTTGAAGAGGGCAAGTATAAAGTCTTTCGTGATTTTAAATCGCGCGTATTGAATAAGGCTCTCGAAGAGGTAAATACCTATTCGGCTATTCAAATCAACGTGCAATTACGAAAAGAAGGACGTCAACCCACAGCTATTCAATTTTTAATTACGAGCAGTAAACAACGCTTAAGCAGCGAATTGATTATTGCTGAATCACAGTCGTTGAGCCATGTATTAAAAAATCAATTTGGTTTATCAAAACCGCAAATAGCCGATTTGTTGATGCGCTATGAAGAACCTTATATTTTAGAAAAAATTCAGATTGTCCACGCTTCATCCACCTTTCAAACAGGCAAAATTAATAACTTAGCAAAATACTTATTGTCAGCATTGGCCGAAGATTATCAAGCAGTTAAATCCAGCAAATCACCGGCTCGGCAAACGCCCACCACCCTGGAATTTAATGGTGATGCAAAAATTATTAATCATATTAAGAAGCGTTATATAGCTTATAGAAATCAGGAAATTGATTTAGCGATGGAACACCTTCCTGAAGAAAAAAAGCAGATATTACAGCAGAATTTTTTAGAGCAACATAAGGATGCAATTCAAGTTGTTACCAAACTGCAACGCAAAAAATATTCGCAAGAAAATATTTTTGAATCATCGCAAATCAAAGCGCTGTTTCGTTCATTTGCTTCAACCGCGCTTTCAACCAAAACGCTTGCATTGAAAACGATAGACGAGTTTGTAAATGAATTATCCGAATTTGAACGGGAAGTTTGGCGGAGTTCAGCTATTTTAGAGACTTAAAAATGATAAATGAAATTATTATGGAGTTACCGCCGCAGCAAGCGAGTTCTTATCCCATTAAAATAGGAAAAGATTTATTGAAGCAGCCGGAAAAATGGTTGCCTAAATCTTGGCAATCTAAGCAAATGGTGATTATTACAGATGAAACGGTCAAATCACTTTACGCAGAACGCCTAACCCAACCCTTGGGCGATTTTCAGCCCTTACTATTTTCTTTTCCTCCCGGTGAAATGGCAAAAAATTATCAAACTAAACTCAATTTGATTGAACAGATGCTCAAACATCATTGCGATAGAGACACTGTTATTTTAGCTTTGGGCGGTGGAGTTGTTGGGGATATCGCAGGATTTGTGGCAGCAACTTATTTGCGTGGTATCCCCTATATTCAATTACCGACGACCTTACTTGCCATGGTCGACAGTAGTGTGGGTGGTAAAACGGGCATTAATACAGTGCACGGAAAAAATTTAATTGGTGCATTTTGGCAACCGAGTTGTGTTATTGCAGATGTGAATTGTTTAAAAACGTTATCCCGTACGCAAGTGACAAACGGTTTAGTGGAAGCAGTCAAAATGTTTATAACCTGTGATGCGTCTCGTGTTGAAAAGGTGCATGATTATGGCGAAACTTTATTTCAGCAGGATTTAACGGTTTTTCAATCTCTCATTGAATGGGCTATTAACATTAAGGCAAAGCTTGTTCATTTGGATGAAAAAGAAAAAAATCATCGAATGGTATTGAATTTTGGCCATACGATAGGTCATGCCATCGAAAATATTACACAATATACGCTATTGCATGGTTATGCGGTTGCATTGGGTATGTTAGTGGAAGCAAAAATTGCGCAACAATTAGGATTATTACCACAATCCGATTACGATAAGATTCAATTGTTGTTAGCAAGGTGGGACATTCATGGCCATGCTCTCAAGGCAATGAATTTTGCACAACTAATTCAAGCAACCCATCACGATAAAAAAATAGTGCGTGATCAAGTGCGATATGTTTTATTAAAAAAAATCGGCGCAGTGTATCAAGAAAATGATTGCTTCGCGCATCCAGTGACGGATGATGCCGTGAAAAGTGCGCTTATTGCCGTGAGTGAGAATTCTCTATGACGGGAAACAGTTTTGGAAAATTATTTAAAATTACCACGTGCGGAGAATCACATGGTGGCGCCATTGGTGTGATTATTGATGGTTGTCCGGCGGGGTTGCTTCTTTCAGTGGAAGACATTCAACAAGAATTGGATCGCAGGAAGCCTGGGCAAAGCAGTATTACGACAAAGCGTGATGAGCCTGATCAAATTCACGTTTTATCCGGTGTTTTTGCTGGAAAAACCACAGGTACTCCGATTTTGTTACTCGCCTACAATGCGGATGCGCGTCCGGAAGATTACGAAGCGTTAAAAAATATTTATCGTCCCTCGCATGCGGATTACACTTACCATATGAAATACGGAGAACGCGATTTTCGCGGTAGCGGCCGAGCATCTGCACGTGAAACGCTTGCGCGTGTTGCTGCAGGTGCAATTGCTAAAAAATATTTGCGTGAACAATTGAACATTGAAATTTTAAGTTATGTCGAGCAAGTGGGCGATGTCTCTGCTGTGTTGGATACAAAACATCTGACTCGAGCGGCAATCGAAAAAAATATAGTGCGTTGTCCTCATGATGAAGCCGCTGCGGAAATGATTGCGCTGATTGAACAAGTTAAAAATGAAGGTGATTCGATTGGCGGCGTCATTAAATGCATTATCCGCAATGTGCCTGTTGGATTAGGCGAACCTGTTTTTGATAAATTATCTGCCGATATTGGCAAAGCGATGTTAAGTATTAATGCGGTGAAAGGGTTTGAAATTGGTTCCGGTTTTAAAGGTGTGACATTGCGGGGGAGCGAACATAATGATTCATTTAGAGTAGAAAACGGTAAAGTCACAACAAAAACTAATCATGCAGGCGGAACACTCGGCGGAATTTCGAATGGTGAAGAAATTTATTTCCGCGTAGCGTTTAAGCCTGTGGCGACGATTAGTAAAACTCAGCAAACCATTACGGTAGACCAGCAGCCTATCGAACTCAATGCCGTAGGTCGACATGACCCTTGCGTGTTGCCACGCGCAGTGCCTATTGTGGATGCAATGGCGGCATTGGTAATTATGGATCATTGGTTACGACATCAAGCAAGAAATCCTCAAGTTAAGAGGTAATTAATTTAATCATTGCTATAATAAAATTACATACTATTAAAAAGGCAATATAAATGGAAACGCGCACACTGCTTATTACTGCTACTCACGTAAATAAAAATAAAGATAATAAAATGATTGAAGTTGTATTATCTTTACAAGAAGGCGTCAGTATAGGTGCCGTCAGTGAGGCTTTAAATAAAGTACATGAACATTATGGTAGCGAGTTCCGTGCTGAACTTTCTCAAAGACCAGGTCAAGCGGCTACGGTTTTTAATAGTGGCAATTGTCGGTGTGCGCTGCAGGGTGAAGGAAATCAAGTGAAAATGCATATCACATCATTATATGCCACGGCCTCTGATGATGACGTTCTTTCACCCATTTACCAAGACAACTTAATTGAAACATTAAAAAAATTACAAATAGTATTTGATAATATAGATAAAGTTCGCGCCTGTATTCAACAGCAAGAAGCCAAGTACGCCAGTACGGCAGTGATAAAACAATCGATTCCTTCAAACGCAAAACCAAAACACGCTGGTGCCACACAAAAAATTTCTGCTGCAGAACCTGTGAGCGCTGTTAAAAAAGAAGATCCGAGAAAAATTATTTTTGATGGAGACAAAGTTTCTAAGGCAATTATGCATTTAGTGAGTTATATAAAATCAAAGCAGCATGAAATAAAAAAATTAAAAGGTAATGACAAATTACATCCTGCTGAGCTTCAACAAGCAGCGACGCATCTTTGTTTTGCGATGATGCAAGATATTATTCTCTATAGGCCGGATTATGTGAATCAAACATGGCTTGTTCAAGCTGGACAGATTATAAAACAAATATCACCTTCCATAGCAACAAACCATATGAAAGAAATTGACGATGGTATCTCACAATTAAATAAGAATGATGTTGCATGCTTGCCGGAAATTTTCAAAGAGATAACAGGTCATGGAGCCATGGTCAAAGCCATTTATGAAAGATATCTAAATCCTTTGGTGAAGAAAGTTGAAGAGGAGCTTGGTAGTAAAAATGATGATCGTGCTTTGGGTTTTAAGAGATAATTTTTGGCGGTTCGCAAATTGCCACATCATCTGCTAAAATCTGTCACCTTAATTGGAATAGTTTTGACTTAATCTGACACTTACTACTTGAAAAAAGTAAGGTTACC